>JBOHSH010000201.1:0-58007 GCA_050733195.1 Gemmatimonadales bacterium | reverse complement strand
CTTCGGCATTGCCGTGCTCGGCTTCGCGGTGGAATGGGTGTCGCGGCGGCGGAGAGGGATGAGATGAGGGTTCTGAGTGCTGAGTTCTGAGTTCTGAGTTCTGAGTTCTGAGTGCTGAGTTCTGAGTGTGTTTCCTGCGATTCCCATTTATCCTCGCCGAACCCAGAACCCAGAACCCAGAACCCAGAACCCAGAACCCAGAACCCAGAACCCAGAACCCAGAACCCAGAACCCAGAACCCAGAACCCAGAACCCAGAACCCAGAACCCAGAACGTGTCCAGACGCATCACCGAACGGAAACCGCTCGGCCTCTGGTCCAAGCTCAAGCGGCTCGCGCTCACCGACGTGGGCGCGATCGTGCGCGGCTTCAAGGCCGCCGACATCGAGGCGATGGAGCGTGTGCTGCTCGAGGCCGATTTCGGGGTGGCCGCGACGACCGATCTGGTCGAGCTGCTCGAGGACGGAGTGCGGCGGGGAAAGCTCAAGAGCGAAGACGATCTCCGGCAGGCGCTCGTCGGCAAGCTCACCGAGCTGCTCTCGGGCCCGGAACATCCCGGCGCGATCGCGCGGGCAGAGCAGAGGCCCACCGTGGTGCTCGTGGTCGGCGTGAACGGCGTCGGGAAAACGACGAGCATCGCCAAGCTTGCGCGTCATCTGATGCGCGGCGGCGACCAGGTGATGCTCGCCGCGGCCGATACCTACCGCGCCGGGGCGATCGCCCAGCTCGAGATCTGGGCCGACCGGCTGGGACTGCCGTGCGTGAGTGGGGCTCCGGGCGGCGATCCGGCCGCCGTTGCCTTCGACGCCATCGAAGCGGCCACCCGACGGAACGCCACGGTCGTCATCGTCGACACGGCGGGGCGCCTGCACACCCAGGAAGGGCTGATGGAGGAGCTTCGGAAGATCGTCCGCGTCATCGCCCGGCGCGCGCCCGGCGGGCCGCACGAGACGCTGCTGGTCCTCGACGGGACGGTCGGCCAGAACGCGGTGCAACAGGGCCGCCTGTTCGCGCAGGCGGTGACGCCCACCGGGCTCATCGTCACCAAGCTCGACGGGACGGCCCGCGGCGGGTCGGTCGTGGCGCTGCGGCGCGAGCTTTCGGTTCCGGTCCGCTTCCTCGGCACCGGGGAGACGGCCGAAGACCTCGAGGTCTTCGACGCCCGAGCCTTTGCGGAGGAGCTGGTCGCGCCCGAAAGCGAGGCCTAGCCGGTGCCGCCGATCCGGCTCGATACCCCGGTCAAGTTCCTGAAGGGCATCGGCGAGCGGCGGGCCGAGGCGCTCGCCCGGCTCGGCATCCACGTCGCCAACGATCTGCTCTGGCATCTGCCGCACCGCTACGTCGACGCCTCTTCCCTCACGCCGCTGGCGCGGGCCGAGGTCGGCCGCGAGGTGGCGTGCGTCGGCCGGGTCGTGGCCAAAGGCATCGTCCCGACGCGGAAGGGACTCCGCATCTTCCACGCGGTGCTCCGCGACGACAGCGGCGCCCTCGAGTGCGTGTGGCCGGGTCAGGCGTTCCTCGATCGCACGATCCAGGAAGGCCAGATCCTGCTGGTAGCGGGACCGGTCCGGTTCTATCACGGACGCCAGATGGCGCCCCGCGAGTACGTCATCCTGGGCGAAGCGTCGGACGAGGACGGCGACGGATGGCGGCGCGGGACCGTGCTTCCGGTGTACCCCGCCACCGCGGGTCTCAGCCACAAGCAGATCCGTTCGCTCGTGGTCCGGCACCTCGACGCCCTCGTCGAACTCTCGCCCGATCTGCTGCCGGCCGCGCTGCGGGAGCGATTCAGCCTGCCGGCGCTGCCGGACGCGCTCCGAGCCGTGCACCGCCCGGCGACGGTCGCCGAGGCAGAGCGGGGCCGCCGCCGAATCGCCCTGGACGAGCTGTTCGACCTGCAGCTCCTGCTGGGGCGGGCGCGTCACCTCGCCAAGCAGGGCCGCACCGGGATCCGCTTCGAGGTTCGTCGCGACTTGACCACGCGGCTCAAGGACGGGCTCCCCTGGCCGCTGACGGCCGATCAGCGCCAGGCCATTCGCGAGATCACGGCCGACATGTGCGCGCCCGACCGCATGCACCGGCTGCTCATGGGCGACGTCGGGACCGGGAAGACCGTCGTCGCCCTCTTTGCGATGCTCCTGGCCGTGGAGAACGGCTACCAGGCGGCCCTCATGGCCCCCACCGAGCTGCTCGCCGAGCAGCATTACGCCACGCTGACCGGGCTCCTCGCGCCGCTCGATCTTAAGCCGGAGCTCTTGCTCGGCCGCCTCACGGCCGGGGCGAAGAGCGCGGTGCGGTCACGCCTTCGGGAGGGCACCGGCACGATCGCCGTCGGCACCCACGCGCTGATGCAGGAGCAGGTGGCCTTCCGGAAGCTGGGGCTCGCCGTGATCGACGAACAGCATCGCTTCGGCGTAGAGCAGCGGGCCGCGCTCATCGGGAAGGGGGAGACGCCCGACACGCTCCTCCTGAGCGCGACGCCGATTCCGCGGTCGCTGGCCCTCACCCGGTACGGGGACCTGGACGTGTCGACGCTGCGCGAGCGGCCGCCGGGTCGCGGGGAGGTTCGGACCTCGGTGCGCACCGGCGGGCAGCGCGAGCAGGTGCTCACCTTCGTGCGCCGGCAGTGCGGGATGGGACGGCAGGCCTACATCGTCCTGCCGGTGATCGAGGAGACGGAGAAGGCGGACCTCCGCGCGGCGTCGACGATGGCCGAAACGCTGCGCGGTGCCTGGCCCGAGCTGGTCGTGGGGCTGGTCCACGGACGCCTGAAAGCCGAGGAGCGGGACGGCGTCATGCAGGAGTTCCGGGCCGGGAGGGTGCAGGTGCTGGTGGCGACCACGGTGATCGAGGTCGGGATCGACGTTCCCAACGCGACCATCATGGTGGTTGAGCATCCCGAGCGGTTCGGCCTCGCCCAGCTGCACCAGCTCCGGGGCCGGGTGGGACGTGGCGCGGGGGAGAGCTACTGCATCCTGCTCGCGAGCGAAGCCTCGGGCCGGCTTCGCCGGTTCGCGGCGACGAATGACGGGTTCGTGATCGCGGAGCTGGATCTCCGTGAGCGGCGCGAGGGCGACTTGCTGGGCCAGCGGCAGTCGGGGGCGGCGGAGCTGCGCGTCGCGCGGTTCCCGGACGACACCGACCTCCTCGGCGTGGCACGCGATCTGGCGCGCGCGGTGCTCGAGAGCGATCCGGCGGTCGCGTCTCCGGAGCACGGGCCGCTCCGCGCCCGGGCGCTGCTGCGCTATCCGCGGGCGGAATCTCTCTTTCGCGTGGGGTGACGGGAGGCACCGATGCCGTGATCGGCACCAGGCTGACCGGTCCGGGGGCGATCTACCTGGGCCAGATGCTGCGATTCGTCCGCCCGGTGCGCGCCGGCGACACGATCACCGCCCGGGTGGAAGTGCTCGAGCTGATTCCCGCCGAGCGCCGGGTCCGGCTCGCAACCACCTGTCCAACCAGCGGGAGGAAACCGTGCTTGAGGGGGAGGCGCTGCTGCTGGTGGACGACGTGCTCTGAGCCCCGCCTCCCGGGACCCCGAAACAGGAAGGCCCCCGTCGTTGCGGCGACGGGGGCCTTCGGACACTCGGCAGCCGGCGGTCACATCGTCAGCGACGCCGCGGGGCTTGGCGAGGCGGTCTCGGGCTGGGCGTCCGCGCGACGCCGGAACTCGAAATGGGCGGCCTGGACCGTCTCGTAATCCCGCGTCGTGCGGAGGCGCGAAATCCGGCGGCCGAAGATGTCGACCCGGCGCACGGTGACGCCCGGAAAAATCGGCGACACCTCGTACCAGACCCCGGGGCTCAAACGGGGATACCGCAGGCTGAACTCCGGCTTGAGTCGAGCTTGCATGTCGGACATCGGCGACCTCTTGTCTTTATGGAGGCGAGAGTTTGCGCGCGCGGTGCGCCTCTCGACCGTGGGGATTCCAGTATCGGTTTCCCTGCAACTCCCCGCAAGATGCAAAAAAACAGACGCCGCTCGAATCTTCGTCAGTAGAGAGCGGCTTTTTGCGCGACCGGGACGGATCGGCCGAGCCGAACGCTGGGCCGTGGTGCGAAAGGGCCGATTGCGTTGACCACGTGTAGGCCCACCGCTACAATCCCGCCCTTTCGCCTCTCTTTCTCCCCCGGCGGCACGGAATGGATCGCGTCGAGATTAGCAATCTTGGAGCGTTTGTCGGGGGGACCGTGACCGTGAACGGGTGGGTCACCACGACCCGCTCGAGCGGAAAGATCGGATTCGTCGTGCTCCGGGACGGCACCGGCTACCTCCAGGTCGTCCTGGCACGGAAGGAGGTGGGCGAGGGGGTCTGGGAGGTCTTCGGCGGGCTGACCCAGGAAGCCCTGGTCTCCGTCACCGGGGTGGTCCGGGCCGACGCTCGCTCGCCCGGGGGCTGCGAGCTCACGGGAGGCGAGCTGCGGGTGCTCGCCCCGTCGCACGATTTCCCGATCACGCCGAAAGAGCACGGCACCCAGTTCCTGTTCGAGCACCGGCACCTCTGGCTCCGGAGCCGGCGGCAGGTCGCCATTGCCCGGGTGCGCCACGTGGTCTGCCAGGCGATCCACGACTTCTTCGATCAGCGTGGCTTCACCCACGTGGACACCCCGATCCTCACGGGGAGCATCGGCGAGGAGGCCGGCCAGCTCTTCGCCACCGACTACTTCGATCTCGGGAAGGCCTACCTCGCCCAGACGGGACAGCTCTACGTCGAGGCGGCCGCGGCGGCCCTGGGAAAGGTCTATTGCTTCGGCCCCACGTTTCGCGCGGAGAAGTCCAAGACCCGGCGCCATCTGACCGAGTTCTGGATGGTCGAGCCGGAAGTCGCTTTCAACGACTCCGAGGCGAACATGCGGCTCCAGGAGGAGTTCATCGCCTTCCTCGTCGCGCGGGCACTCACGCGCAGCGCCGGCGAGCTCGAGATCCTGGAGCGCGACACCGCGCCGCTCCAGCGCGTGGTGCCGCCGTTTCACCGGCTGAGCTACACCGACGCGATCGAGCGGCTTCGCGCGAACGGATCCGACATCACCTGGGGCGGCGATCTCGGCGCCGACGACGAGACGACACTGGCCCGGGACTATGACCGGCCGGTCTTCGTCACCAACTACCCGAAGGGCGTCAAGGCGTTCTACATGAAGGAGAACCCGGACGACCCGCGCACCGTGCTCAACAACGACTGCCTCGCGCCCGAGGGCTACGGGGAGATCATCGGCGGCTCGCAGCGCGAGGACGACTACGACCGGCTCCTCGCCCGGATCCAGGAGCACGGACTGGATCCGAAGGCGTATGCCTGGTATCTGGATCTCCGGAAGTACGGCACCTTCGTGCATTCGGGGTTCGGCCTCGGGATCGAGCGGACCGTCGCGTGGATCTGCGGGATCCCGCACATCCGGGAAGCGATCGCTTTTCCGAGGCAGATTCACCGGCTGTATCCGTAGGGTGCGTGGGTTCTGAGTTCTGAGTGCTGGGTTCTCGTTCGACGCTTCGCCCGGCGTCGACTCCGAACCCAGAACTCAGAACCCAGAACTCAGAACCCCTTCTTCACCTCTTCCCACAGCCGGTCCAGCTCCTCGAGTCCGGCGGCCTCGAGGTCGACCTGCCGGTCGGCGGCGATCCGCTCCATCGCGGCGAACCGGGATCGGAAACGCTCGTTGGCCCGCTCGAGCGCGGGGCCCGGATGGACCCCCGCCTTGCGGGCGAGGTTCACCACCGAAAAGAGCAGGTCGCCGATCTCGTGGTCGATCGCCTCCGGATGGTGCCCTCCCGTCTCCAGCTCGTGCTCCACCTCCGCCAGCTCCTCCCGGACCTTTGCCGCCGGACCCGCCGCGTCCGGCCAGTCGAAGCCGACTCCCGCCGCCCGCTCCTGCAGCCGGGAGGCCATCAGCAGCTCGGGCAGCGTGTGCGGAAGGCCGTCGAGCACACCCCGCCGTCCGGGCTCGCCGTCCTGGCGTCGCTCACGCGCCTTGAGCCGCTCCCATTCCTCGGCCGGTCCGATGTCGAAGAGGTGGGGATGGCGCCGTCGCATCTTGCGCTCGAGATCTCCGGCGACGTCGTCGCTCGTGAACTCTCCCCGTTCCTCCGCGAGCACCAGTTGCCAGGCCAGATGGAGCAGCAGGTCGGCGACCTCGTGGCGGATCCGGAGCGCATCGCCTCCGGCGAGGGCGTGATCGAGCTCGTGCGCCTCCTCGATCAGGTACGGACGGAGCGTCTCACGGGTCTGCACCCGATCCCACGGACAGCGTGCGCGGAGATCCCGCACCATCGCCAAGGCGCGTTCCAGCGCAGAATTTTCTTCCATTCGGCCTCCCGGGCCGGTATACTATGCGGCTCCGTGACCACGTCAATCGAGCACCACGACCGGGCATGGCTCGAGGTGAACCTCGCCGCGGTCGTCCGCAACGCCTCCCGCATCGCCGCTCTCGTCGGACGCCCGCTCCTCGCCATGCTGAAAGCCGACGGATACGGCCTCGGGGCCGTGGCCGTAAGCCGCGCGCTCGAGCCGATCGCGCCCTGGGGCTTCGGGGTTGCGACCATCGAGGAAGGAGCGACGCTGCGTACCGCGGGCGTCGAGCGTCCGATCGTCGTGTTCACGCCGATGCTGCCGGAGGAAGCACCGCGGCTCGCCTTCCACGGACTGCGTCCGGTCATCGGAGACCTGGAGGCGCTCGATGCCTGGCAATCCGCCGGCGGAAACGGGGCGTTCCATGTAGAGATCGATACCGGCATGAGTCGATCGGGCTTCCGGTGGCACGACACCGGGCAGCTCGACGCTCTGCGGCCCCGGCTCGCCGGTGCCGCCGGGTGGGAAGGCGTCTTCACCCATTTCCACTCTTCCGACACGGACGCGGAAGCCACGAACGACCAGTGGGACCGGTTCGAGGAGATCGTGGCGTCGCTTCCCGGCCGGCCGCCCCTGGTGCACGCCGCGAACAGCGCCGCCTGCGCCTTCGGGGAGCGCTATGCCGCCGACCTGGTGCGCCCCGGCATCTTTCTCTATGGCGGCCGCGCCGGAACGCTCGAGCCGGAGCCGGTGGCGGCGCTGCGTGGCCGGGTGGTGGCGCTCCGGCGGCTGCGGATCGACGATTCGGTGAGCTACGACGCGGAGGCCGTCGTGGAGCACGACACGACGATCGCCACGATCGCGATCGGCTACGCCGACGGGGTGCCCCGGACCCTCGGCAACGGCGGGCCCGTGGAGCTGAACAGCGCCGTCATGCGGATCGCCGGGCGTGTCACGATGGACATGGTGATGGTGGACACCGGGGGTGCGGAGGTGGCCGTGGGCGACACGGCCACGCTCTTCGGCGGTCTCGTGGCGCTGGACGATCAGGCCGCGCAGGCCGGGACCAACACCTACGAGCTCCTGACGCGGGTTACGGCGCGCGTCCCCCGCCGCTATGTGGAGGGAGAGCCCAGGGACCGATGAATCCTCACTTCGTGTCGCTCGTGCTCGGAATCACCCAGCAGGCGGAAGCGGCCCTGCAGGGCAGCCTCCCGCCGGGTGCCGAACAGCTCGGCACCCGGCCCGATCCGCGCCAGATCGCCCAGACGCTGATCGATACGCTGGCCATGCTCGAAGAGAAGACCCGCGGCCATCTCGACGCCGATGAGCAGCAGCTGCTCGGCAATGCGCTCACGGCCCTCCGCTTCCGCTTCGTGCAGGGCACGGGGCACTGATGGGCCGCCGCGCCGCGATCGTGGTCCTCGACGGCCTGGGGCTCGGGGAGGCTCCCGATTCCGCCGAGTACGGCGACGCCGGAAGCGATACGCTCGGGAATACGCTCCGACAGGTCGGCGGCCTCGACCTGCCTCACCTCGCGGCCCTGGGACTCGGTTGCTGCGCGCCCCTCGCCGGCGTCCCCGCGGTTCCTTCCCCCACGGGCGCCTGGGGGACGGCGCTCCCTCGGAGCGCGGGGAAGGACAGCACCACCGGCCACTGGGAGCTCTGTGGTGTACTGCTCGAGCACGCCTTCCCGACCTATCCCGGCGGATTCCCTCCGGATCTCATCGAGGAGTTCGCGCGGCGGACCGGCCGGGACGTGCTCGGCAACACCGCCGCCTCGGGCACCACCATCATCGAGCGCCACGGCGAGGAACACGTCCGCACCGGCGCCTGGATCGTCTACACTTCGGCGGACAGTGTCTTTCAGATCGCGGCCCACGAGGCGGTGGTCCCGCTCCCCGAGCTCTACCGGGCCTGTGCGATCGCGCGGGATCTCCTGCAGGGCAACCATGCCGTGTCCAGGGTGATCGCGCGGCCGTTCGTGGGCGCGCCGGGGGCGTGGTCCCGGACTGCCGCCCGGAAGGATTTCTCCCTCCCCCCGCCGGGACGGAACCTGCTCGATGCGCTGGCGGAGATCGGGTTACCGCGCGTGGGGGTGGGAAAGGTCGACGACCTGTTCGCGGGGCGGAACATCGCGAGCGTCCACACGGCGACCAACGCGGAGGCCTACCGGCTGATCCGGAATGCGCTGGACACCCTGGACGACGGCCTTCTGCTGGCCAATGTGATCGAATTCGATCAGAGCTGGGGGCACCGCAACGACGTGCCGGGGTTCGTGCGAGGGCTCCTGGAGCTGGACGCCGCGCTGCCGGCCCTCCTCGAGCGCGCTCAACCGGAAGACCTGATTATCTTTACCGCCGACCACGGGAACGACCCGACCACCCCATCCACCGACCATTCGAGGGAGCGGGTACCGGTTCTCGTCTACGGGCCGCGGGTTCGGGCCGTCCCGCTGGGAGTGCGAGCCACCTTCGCCGATGTCGGGCAGACCGTGGCGGAGCTCTTCGGGGTCGGACCGCTCGCGGCCGGCACGTCTTTTCTGGACGAGGTTCGCGGTGTCTGATCGCCTCATCGACGCGGCGCGGGCGGTCCGGCAGCGCGCCTACGCGCCGTACTCGCGGTTCCTCGTCGGAGCCGCCCTGGAGGCGGAGGACGGCGCGATCTTCGAGGGCTGTAACGTCGAAAACGCCTCGTACGGACTCACCATCTGCGCCGAACGGTCCGCCCTCGCCGCGGCGGTGAGCGCCGGGGTCCGGCGGTTCCGGCGGGTCGCGATCGTGACGGATGCCGATCCACCCACGCCGCCCTGTGGTGCGTGCCGGCAGGTGCTGGCGGAGTTCGGTGGCGGTCTGGAGGTCATAGCGGTGGGATCGAAGCAGACCAGACAGTGGACCATGCGGGACCTGCTTCCCGACGCCTTCACGCCGGAGCACCTCGCGTGAAGCGCCTGCAGCACGCCATGCTCGGCCTGTTCGCCGTGCTCGCCGCCGCGTGCGAGGAGAAGCTCGCGACTCCGGCCGACTGCCCGACGCTCTGTCCCGGCACGAGCCTCGAGATCTTCGACACCGTGCTCGTGGCCTCGGTGCAGGAGGACAGCGCCTACGACGGCTACCTGAGCATCAGGGACGTCCCGTCGCTCCTCGTGTCCGACGACCTTCCCGAGCGGGAGGCCCGGTCGTTTCTCCAGTATCCCGACGTCAACGACTCGGTGCAGGTGGGCGGCGTCAACATGCCGTACCGGACCGACTCGCTGGCGTTCACCTTCGTGCTCGAGGGCCGGGACCCGGCGGCGCGGGGCCTCACGCTCTATCTCCACCGGATCGTGGTGGGCGTGGATTCGGCGACGACTTTCGAGGCGATCGAGTCTCAGCTGACGCCGGCGACGCTGCTCGATTCGGTCGCGGTGAGCGATACGGCGCGCTCCGGGACGACGGCGCGCATCGTGTTGAGCGAAGCCGAGCTCGAGAAGATCGTCCCGCTCCCCGAAGACAGCGGCAAGGTCGCCGTGGCGCTCCGGGTGGCCGGCGACCGTCCGACGGGCCTCCGGTTCGGCTCGAACCTCTCCGTGGTGGGGACCCCCGCGCTGCTCACCTACGCGTTCGTGAACGTTCCGGACACGAGCCAGCAGAAGCGGACCCTCTCGGTCGGTCCGGAGTTCGCCAACTACGCGGTCCAGGGCGGGGAGCCGCGGCCGCCTCCCGACATCCTCTTCGTCGGCACGCGGCGCGGGGTGCGCTCCATCATCCGGTTCGATATCCCGCCCGCGCTGCGCGACTCGATCACCGTCCTCCGCGCGACGCTCGAGCTCACGCCGACGGGGTCGATTCCCGGTCTCACCGGCGACCCGGCCTCACTGCAGGTTCGAGGCATCGTCGCCGACCTGGGCGCGAAGTCACCCACGCTCGTCGGATTCGGAGCAGCGGCCCAGGTCCTCGCGGGCACGACGGGAGTGGTGAGCGTCGACGTCAGAGAGATCGTGTCGCTCTGGTTCATCGCCAGCCCCGCGCCGACGGTCCTCTTCATCGGCCTCTTCCCGGAGGGCGGTTCGTTCACGCTGCCGGAGTTCTTCTCCACGCGGTCCGGCGCGGGCGCGCCGCGACTCCGCCTCACCTACGCGAAGCCGACCCAGCCGGGGCATCCGTGAGTCGGCGCGCCTTCCTGGTCGCGGGGTGCCTTGCCGCGTTCGGCGGGGAGGCGGCTGCACAGTCGTCGCAGTTCGGCGTTCGGGGCCTCGGGCTTCCGGTCCGGCCGATCTCGGTGCGCGGCTATGCGACCGGCGGCTCGTTCTCCCTGTTCGACGCCGAGTCGGGGCTCAACCCCGCGTCTTTCGGGCTGGTCCCGGCAGTCTCGGCGTCGTTTCAGACGGTGCAGTCGTGGCGCTCCTCGTCGAGTCCGGCGGGAGACGCCTCCGCCCGGGACCAGCGTTTCCCGGGAATCGCGGTTACCGGACCCATCGGGACGAGCCGCTTCTCGCTGGGCCTGAGCGCCTCGGGCTACACCGATCGGAACTTCACGCTGGCATCGCGCGATACGCTCCTGCTGCGGGGAGTGCCGGTGGAGGCGCTCGATACCCTGATCTCGCACGGGGGCCTGAGCGATCTCCGGATCGCCGGCGCCTGGGCGCCGTCCGGGCGCCTCCAGGTCGGCGTCGGTCTCCACATGATCACGGGATCCAACCGGATCGAGAGCCGCCGGGCGTTCTCCGATACGTCCTACGCGTCGGCGGTGGAGCGCTTCACGATGTCGTATCTCGGGTTCGGCGTCTCCGGAGGCGTCGTCGCCCGGCTGTCGAGGCGCTTCACTCTCGCCGGCATGGCGCGGTACGACGGAACGCTCAAGGTCGAACGCGACTCCGTGCCGACCGCGGACACCAGGCTGCCGCTCACGCTCTCCGCCGGTCTGCGGGTGCAGGTAAGCGAGCGGCTGATGGGGGCGGTCTACGGGACGCGCCGGACCTGGTCCCGTTCCGATGCCGACCTCGTGGCGCAGGGCGGCATCGGGTCCGACGACACCGCCGAGATCGGGTTCGGGCTCGAGCTGCTCTCCGATCCCCGGCGGCCCGGGCATCGTCCGATGCGCGTGGGCGCGCGGCGCGCCAGTCTCCCGTTTCCGCTCCAGCGGGGTCAGGAAGTCGTGGAGACCGGCGTCTCGCTGGGCACGGGATTCCGCTTCGTCGCCGATCGTGCCGGCCTCGACCTCGCCCTCGAGCGCGTGTGGCGGAGCGGGGGAGAGGGATTCAGCGAGCGCGCCACCATGCTCCACCTCGGTGTAACGGTCCGGCCCTGAGGCCGACGATGAAGCGCGTCTACATCGAGACCTACGGCTGCCAGATGAACGTCGCCGACACCGAGCTGATGCTCGGGGTGCTCGAGCGCGAGGGGTACATGGCGACGGAGTCGCCGGCGGGGGCCGACGTCCTGCTGGTCAACACCTGCGCCGTCCGGGACAACGCCGAGCAGCGGGTGATCGGCCGCCTGGGCGAGCTGCAGCGGTACAAGGGTCCGGGGACGGTGCTCGGCGTGGTGGGGTGCATGGCGCAGCGGCTGGGCCCCGCGCTGCTCGAGCGCGCCCCGCGGGTCGACCTCGTGGTGGGACCCGACGCGTATCGCAACCTTCCCGCGCTGATCGGCCACGCCGGCACGGGCAGCCGCGTCTCGGACACGGAGTTCCGCTCCTGGGAGCATTACGAGGACGTGCCCGTGGTCCGGACGGCCGGACCTGCGCAGTTCGTCACGGTCCAGCGCGGCTGCGATTATCGGTGCACGTTCTGCATCGTTCCGTATACCCGGGGGCCCGAGCGGAGCCGCAAGCTCGAGGACGTGACGGCCGAGGTGAGGGCGCTGGCGGCGGAAGCCACGACGGAGGTGACGCTGCTCGGGCAGACGGTCAACTCCTACTGCGACGGCACCCACGACTTCGCCGACCTGCTGCGGGCCGTGGGCGCGATCGACGGGATTCGGCGGGTCCGCTTCACGAGCCCCTATCCCACCGATTTCACCGACCGCGTCATCGAGGCGATGGCGGCGACGGCCGCGGTTTGCGAGCACGTGCACCTGCCGGCCCAGAGCGGATCGAACGCCGTGCTCCGGCGGATGCTCCGCCGCTACACCCGGGAGCGGTACCTCGAGGTCGTCGCGCGGCTCCGGTCGGCGATTCCGGGGATCACCCTGAGCACCGACCTCATCGTCGGGTTCCCGGGCGAGACCGAGGCCCAGTTCGAGGAGACCATCTCGCTCGTGCGCGAGGCCGGCTTCGACGACGCCTATACGTTCCGCTATTCCCCGCGGGACGGCACGCCGGCCGTCCGGCTCAAGGATCGGGTCCCCGAGGACGTCGCGGCCGCCCGTCTCGAGCGCCTCATCGACGTGGTGCGCGAGCAGGCCCGCGCCCGCAATCGCGAGCGCGTGGGCCAGGTCCAGGAGACGATGGTGGAGCGGCCCGCGCGGCGGGGCGGTCTCATGCTGGCCCGCACCCGTACGAATCACCTCGTGCTCCTCGATCTCCCGGCCTCGGCCGCCGGCGAGTACCATACGGTCCGGCTCACCGGGACGACCGGTTCGACTTTCACCGGGGCGCTCGTCGCCCACCACCTCCCCGTGCTGACATGATCCGCAACAAGATCGAAGAGCACGTGATCGAAGCCTACGATTCGCTCAAGGGCCACTTCGCGAACTTCTGCGGCTGCGAGGTGTGCAAGGCGGACGTCCTGGTCTTCGCGCTCAATCGCCTCCCCGCGCGGTACGTCTCCACGCTGGAGGGCACGGTGATCACGGAGCTCAGCCTGGACAAGGACCAGAACCGGGCGACCATCGAGGTCGCTGTGATGGACGGGCTCCGGAGGGTGGCGCAGTCCCCGCGCTGCAAGACGGCGGGGACACGTCCCCTCACACCATGAGGGGTCGCCGGGGGCCGTGACGGCCCCGCCCGTCCTGCTGCTGGCGGCACTCTTCGAGGCCGGTCTCGCGACCGGCCTCGCGCGTTTTCCCGGGCTCTGGCTCGGCGGAATGCTCCTCTCGGCCTCGGTCTGGGTGCTCCGCCAGCGCCGCGCCGCGGTGTTTCCATGCGCCGCGCTGGCCGGTCTCGTCGTCGGCGCGGCGGCCCGGGCCGAATCGACGCGCTGGTGTGCCGCCACGCTCCGGCCGGGTGTGCTAAGCCTCGACGTGCGCCTGCGTGAGCCGGTGCGGTCCGGCCTCGCCGCCGCAACACTGCCCGCGCTCGGCTGTCGGGGAGCGGTGACCGTCCGGGTCCGCGGCGACCGGCTGCTTCCCGCCGGCGCGAGCCTCCACGCCACCGGCCGGTGGATTCCCGGAAAGCGGTTCGGCGGACGGCCCGACGGCCTCCTGGTCATCCGGGACTACCGGCTCTCTCGCTCCACGCCGGCTCCGGCGGAGCGGCTTCGCACCGCGGCGACCCGCGCGAGCCGGCGACTCTACGGCGACCGCGCCGGGCTCGTCGATGCGCTCATCCTCGGCCGCCGAGGGGGCATCGACCCCGACCTCAACGCGTCGTTCGCCCGATCGGGCCTGGTGCACCTGCTTTCGATCAGCGGCTTTCACGTCGGACTGCTGTTTGCCTGGGGCGTGATCCTGCTTCGCGCGGCCGGCGTCCGCCGAGAGCGGGCGGCCTCGGGAGCGGCGGTGCTCGCCTGCGCTTATGTCCTCTGGCTCGGCTGGCCTCCTCCCGCCGCCCGCGCGGCCGTGCTCGCGATCCTCGCCGCCAGATCGATCTCCCGCCAGCGCCACCCCTCCACGAGCGCGCTGCTCGCCGTGACGATTCTGCTGGTCACGCTCCTCGACCCGTGGGCGATCACCGACCTGGGCGCCTGGCTCTCGGTGGCGGCCTTCTGGGGCTCCATCCGGTTCGTGCGCTGGAGCGATGTCGCCATCGGGCCGGCGACCCCGATCCGGCTCGGGTTCGCTTCGCTCGGCGCGACCCTCGGCACAGCACCGCTCACCGCCGCCGCGTTCGGCTCGGTGGCGCTCGTGGGTCTCCTCCTGAACTTCGCGGCGATCCCGGTCGCGGCCCTCGCGGTGCCCGCCGTGGTGCTGAGCCTGCTGCTGGCCCCGGTGGACGTGCTCGCGGCCCCGTTCGCTTCCGGAGGCGGTCTCGCGCTGCTGGTGCTGGAGCGCCTGGCGGTTTTCGGCGCGTCGCTGCCGGGAGCGGCCATGCTGGCAGAGCCGGGACCGGCCGCGGCAGCCCCCTGGACCGCGCTGCTCGCGGGTGCGTTGTGGGCCGCCGGCTCACGCAATACGGCGCGGGAGGTGCTGCGGCGCGCGGGGTGGGTCGCCGCCGTCGCGGGGCTGGCGTCGCTCGCATGGCTGATTCGCCCGGCCGCGGGTGACGACCGCTCGGGGCTCGCGCTACATTTCCTGAACGTCGGCCAGGGCGATGCCGCGGTGATCCGGACGCCGGCGGGCCGCTGGGTGCTCGTCGATGCGGGGCCGGCGGACCGCGGGCGTGACGCCGGCCGCGACGTGGTGCTCCCGTTTCTGCGTCGACACGGTGTCCGGCGGCTCGCGGCGGTGGTGGTGACGCATGCGCACGCCGATCATCTGGGCGGCGCGCCCGCGGTGCTCCGGCGGATTCCGGCGGATCTCGTGCTCGAGCCCGGCGTGAGCGTTCCCGACCCGCGCTACCTCGAGCTGCTGAACCTGGTCGAGGAGCGGGGCCTGGCCTGGCGTCCGGCGCGAGCCGGCGATTCGCTGGTGCTCGACGGGGTCGTGCTGCAGGTCCTGCATCCCGATCCTCGCTGGGCGGGATGGGGTGAGGATCTGAACGAGGACTCGGCGGTGCTGCTGGTGCGGTCCGGCGCGTTCGAGGCCCTGCTCACCGGCGATATCGGCATCCGCGCCGAATCGCTCCTCGCCCGCCGGCTCCGACCGGTCGAGCTCCTCAAGGTCGGCCACCACGGCTCCGAGGGTTCGAGCGGCCCCGCGCTGCTCGCGGTGATCCGGCCCGGCGCGGCGGTGGTGAGCGTGGGCGTCAATCGGTACGGGCATCCCGCGCCCGGGGCGCTCCGGCGCCTCGCCGCCTCGGGCGCCGAGGTGTGGCGCACCGATCGCGACGGCACCGTGACCGCGCGGGTCACCGGATCCACCATGACCGTTCGCGGGCGCCGGGGCGAGCGCCGCTACCCGATACGTCCCTGAGGATTCCCCATGCCGCTTCCCAGCACGTCCGTCGTCACCATCGAACGGTTCATCATCGAGAAGGAGCGGCTGTTTCCGGAAGCCACCGGGGAGCTGTCGAATCTTCTCTACGACATCGCGCTCGGATCCAAGATCATCGCGTCGGCGGTTCGCCGGGCCGGGTTGATCAACATTCTCGGCTCCGCCGGAGCCGTGAACGTGCAGGGCGAGGAGCAGCAGAAGCTCGATGTGTTCGCCAACGAGGCGCTCAAGAACTCGATGAGCCACACCGGCCGCGTCTGCGTGATGGCCTCGGAGGAGGACGAAGAGCTCATCGAGGTGCCCTCGGATATCCATTCGGGCAAGTACGCGGTGCTCTTCGACCCGCTCGACGGCTCCTCGAACATCGACAACAACAACCCGGTCGGGACGATCTTCAGCATCTACCGCCGCACGAGCAAGAAAGGCAACGGCACGCTGGCCGACGTGCTCCAGCCGGGACGTTGTCAGATCGCCGCCGGCTACGTGATGTACGGTTCCAGCGTGATGCTGGTGTACAGCACGGGGCAGGGCGTGCACGGATTCACGCTCGACCCCACGATCGGCGAGTTCGTGCTCTCGCACCCCAACATCGCGATCCCCGAGGTGGGGAGGTACTACAGCGTCAATGAGAGCTATTTCGCGCGCTGGAGCCGGGCGGTGCAGCGGGCGGTCCGCGGCTTCCACGGCGACTTTCCCGAGCGGATCCAGGCGAAGAACAGCCGCTACATCGGCGCGCTGGTCGCCGATTTCCACCGGAACCTGATCTCGGGAGGGATCTTCCTCTATCCCGCCGAATCCAGCCGCCCCGAGGGCAAGCTGCGGCTCTGCTACGAGGCGAGCCCGCTGGCGTTCCTGGTCGAGCAGGCGGGCGGAGCCGCGACCGACGGCCTGCAGCGCATCCTCGACATCCAGCCTACCCACCTGCATCAGCGGACGCCGCTCGTGATCGGATCGAAGCGGGATGTGGCCTTCGTGGCGGAGTGCCTCGAGGAGGGCGACGAGGCGCCGGTCGCCCGGCGCCGTGCCAGCGACCAGGCGGCCGAGTGTGGCTGAGGCCCGGCGACCGCCGGCGCGCGAAGCGGAGCCGCGGCCCGAGGGACACCCCGGCCTCCTGCCCGTGAAGCCGGTGTACCGCCGGGACGACTGGCACGAGGAGCATGGTGAGCCGGGGGTCTGGCCGTATCTCCGGGGGATCCAGCCGTCGATGTACACGACGCGGCTCTGGACGATGCGCCAGTACGCCGGCTTCGGGACGGCGGAGGAGACGAATCGCCGCTTCCGCGCGCTGCTCGGCGCGGGCCAGACCGGTCTCTCGACCGCGTTCGACCTGCCCACGCAGATGGGCTACGACTCCGATCACCCGATGGCGGCGGGGGAAGTGGGGCGGGTCGGCGTGGCGATCGACACCGTCGACGACCTGGCGGTCCTCTTCGAGGGCATCCCGCTCGACCGCGTCTCGACCTCCATGACCATCAACGCCACCGCCGCGATCCTGCTCGCCATGTACGTCGTCGTGGGCGAGGAGCGGGGCGTGGACCGCCGCGCGCTCGCGGGAACGATTCAGAACGACATCCTCAAGGAATACATCGCGCGGGGGACATACATCTTCCCCGCCGAGCCGTCGCTCAGGCTCGTCGCCGACATCTTCCGGTTCGTCGCCGATGCCGGGATGAGCTTCAACCCGATCTCGATCAGCGGCTATCACATGCGCGAGGCCGGCGCCACCGCGGTGGAGGAGGTCGCCTTCACGCTCGCGAACGCGTGCGAGTACGTGCGCCGCGGCCTCGACGCCGGCCTCCGGCTCGAGCGGTTCGGCCCCCGGCTCTCGTTCTTTTTCGCCGCGCACAACGACCTCTTCGAGGAGGCGGCGAAGTTCCGGGCCGCCCGCCGGCTCTGGGCGCGGCTGGCGCGGGAGCGCTTCGGCGCGGACGACCAGACCTGCCGCCTCCGGTTCCACACCCAGACCGGCGGGGTTACCCTCCAGGCGCGGCAACCCCTGAACAACGTGGTCCGGGTGACCGTGCAGGCCCTGGCGGCGACCCTGGGCGGCACCCAGTCGCTCCACACAAACGGCTACGACGAGGCGCTGGCCCTGCCGTCCGCGGAGGCGGCCACCCTCGCCCTGCGGACCCAGCAGGTGCTTGCCAACGAGAGCGGGGTCGCCCGAACGGTGGATCCGCTGGCGGGCAGCCACTACGTGGAATCGCTGACCGAGCGGATCGAGGCCGAAGCGCGGGCGCTGATCGAGGAGGTCGACGCGATGGGCGGCGCCGCCCGCGCCATCGAGCAGGGCTTCTTCCAGCGGCGGATCGCCGAAAGCGCCTGGGCGCTGCAGCAGGCGCAGGAATCGGGCGCGACCGTCGTCGTGGGCGTGAACCGGTTCACCGTCGACGAGCCGCCGCCCCGCATGGAGGCGCCGGACTTCGCGGGGCTCGAGTCCCGCCAGCAGCACCGCGTGGCGGAGGCCCGTCGAGCCCGTGCCGCCGCCCCCGTCGAAGCGGCGCTCCAGGCCGTCGCAGCCGCCGCGCGGAGCTCCGGACCGGTCATGCCGGCCATCGTCGATGCGGTGCGGGCACGGGCGACGCTCGGCGAGATCAGCGATGTCCTGCGAGCGGTGTGGGGCACCTACAAGGGATGACGCCCGTCGCGCATCATCTCACCGTGCCGCGCACGGCCCGTTATCTGACCCTGGGCGAGGTGGAGGCCGCGGCGGAGGTCTGGTTCCTTCTCCACGGGTACAGCATGCTCGCCAGGGGGATCCTCGACTGGTTCGAACCCGCGGTCCGGCCGGGCAGGCTCCTCGTGGCGCCCGAGGGGCTGTCCCGCGCCTACTTCGAGCAGCACGGGATGCGGCGCGTCGGGGCGTCCTGGATGACGAAGGAAGACCGGGAGGTCGAGATCGAGGATTACGTGCGGTATCTCGATCTCGTCGCCGACCGTACCCTGGCGGCGATGGACGAACGGCCGAAGGTCGAGGTCCATGGATTCTCGCAGGGGACAGCGACCGCGAGCCGGTGGGTCACCCTCGGGCGGCATCGAGTCGACCGGCTGGTCCTCTGGGGCGGCGGCGTCCCGCCGGACCTCGACCTGAGCCGCTTCCGCTCCGCGGTCGGCGCGGCCCCGCTCGTTCTCGTGGTCGGGGCCCGCGACCGATACGTCGAGGCGAGAGACCTCGAGCGCGACATCGAGCGCCTGGAGGCGGCGGGCGTCCCGTTCGAGCTGCGGCGTCCCGACGCTGGACACCGGGTGACGGCGGAAGCGCTCCGCGAGCTCGATCCGACTACCGATCCGGAGGCGTGACATGATTCCCCTGAGTGCCGCGATCGCGGGCATCCTGAGCCGCGATCTGGTGTCGCTGCGGAAGGAAGTGGAAGCCTACCCGTCCGATGCCGAGCTCTGGCAGCCGGCGCCGGGCACGACCAACCCGGGTGGGACGCTCGCGATCCATCTGGCGGGCAACCTCCAGCATTTCGTCGGTGCCGTTCTTGGCGGGTCCGGCTATGTGCGCGATCGCGACGCCGAGTTCTCCACCCGCGACCTCTCGAGGACCGACGTGATCGCGCGGATCGACGCCGCGATCCGGGCGGTGGAGGATGCCTTCACGCGGCTCACCGACGCCGACCTGGGGAGGGAGTATCCGGTGCCGATCGGCAAGTTCCGGGTCGAGACCGGGGACTTCCTCGTGCACCTGGTGAGCCATCTGGCGTACCATCTCGGTCAGGTCGACTATCATCGCCGCATCGTCACCGGCACCGGCGTCACCGTGAGCACGGTGGCCCCCGGCCGGCTCCGCTCAGCCCAGGAGGCCGCATGAATCGTCCTTCGAGACGCTCGTTCCTCTCCGCGGTCGGCGGGCTCGCCGGCGCCTCGGCCATGGCGCCCGCGCTCCCCGCCGGGGAGGTCCAGGCGCGGGGGTGGGACTTCTCGTGGCTCGACCGGCTCACCGGCAAGCATCGCCAGGTCTTCGACGTCGCCGACTTTCCGGGCGGGCTCGTCGTCGTGCGGAACTGGTACGATGCGTACGAGTCCATTCTCCGGCTCAAGCATCCGGAGGTGAACGCGGTCGTCGGCATCGCCCGGAAGGCGTTCCCCCTCAATGCGAGCGACGACCTGTACCGGCGGTTTCCGATCGGCGAGGAGTGGCAGGTGAAGGATCCGGCCACCGGCGAGTGGGCGAAGCGCAACCTCTTCATCGAAGGGGGAGCGACGCCGCCGGAGCAGGGTGCGAAGGTCAAGCCGCTCATGGCGCGCGGCGCCATCTTCTGGCAGTGCAACAACGCGCTGCAGGTGATCGCGGGCCGGCTCGCCGCCGCGGTCAAGCGGCCGCAGCCCGAGGTGTACGACGAGCTCCGCGCCGGGCTCAACCCGGGCGTCCTCCTCATTCCCGCCCACACCATGCTGCTCGGACTCTGCCAGGAGCGCGGCTGCGCCTACGAGGCGCTGTGACGGAGGCGGAGCGGGAGGGTGCCTGAGCGGGGGTCGCGCCTGCGCTTCCGAACGGTCCGGGACCCCTCCGACCCGGTGATCCCGGAGGCCCACCGGCTCCTGCGGCGCATTTTCACGACCGAGGAGCTGGTGCGCCGCCGCGATCTCCGCGAGGCGATCGTCGAGCGGAACCGCGGGTTCCTCGGCGACCTCAACTGGCACATGATCGTCGCGGAGCGGGACGGCCGCCTGGTCGGCGTGGCGACGGTCTCCTACATCGGCGAGCTCAACATCGGAGTGGTCGGCTATCTCGCCGTGCGTCCGGGCGAGCGCGCCGGCGGTCTCGGGCTCAAGCTGCGGGCGCGGCTGATGCGGCTCGCGCATCACGATGCCTTGCGACGCTGGCGGCGTCCGCTGCGCGCGCTCGTGGGAGAGGTGAGAGCCGATAACCCCTGGCTTCGGCATCTCGTCCAGTATCACGACGCCCTGGCGCTCGACTTCCCCTACTGGCAGCCCTGCCTCGACGGACGCGCCCGACCCGTCCGCCTGGTCCTCTACTTCCAGCCCATCTCGAGGGATCGCCAGAGCCTCGGCGCGGACGAAGTGCGCCGCCTGGTCTACACCATCTGGCGGCGGCTGTACCGGGTCGCCCGGCCGATGAACGATCCGGCGTTCCGCCGGATGCTCAAGGCCATCGAGGGACGACGCACCATCGGGTCGAAGCTGCCCCCGGCGCTCAGGGCGCCTTCCGGTACAGCCCGTCGAACGCGACGGCCCACGTCTTCCCGCCGTCCGAAGAGCTCTCCCAGAACTGCCGGACGGTCCCGTCGGCGTTCTTCGTAAAGGTGAGCCGGTGCCGGGTGATGCCGACGGCCGTCGTCGTCTCGCCGGCGAGCCGCATCTCGTCGCCTTCCCGGCCGCCGCTCAGACGCAACACCGCACCGGTGCTGCTCACCCAGACCTGATGCCACTTCCCGTCCTGCCGGTCGTAGAAGTTGAAGCTCTGCCCGGTGCCGCCGCGCGCCCCGGTCCAGTGCTCGTGGATGAGGCAACCCTTCTCTTCGAGCGTAATGACGTTGCGCCCTGCCGGCCGCCCCGAGACGGTGACGCCCCACTCGCCGATCCAGAAGTCGAACGCGCGGAACGCGGCCGAGTCGCACGATGGAAGAGGGGGAGGGGGGGCCGGCGCGGGAGCGGGCTGCTGCGCCTGCCCGGCGGTCGCGGTCGCGGAAAGCGCAAGCAGCGCCACCAGAGCGGGGACGAATCGCATCGATGGTCTCCGATTGGCTGTTTTTCCACTACGCCCCTGTCGGGGAAGGGTTTCGGATTCGGGCGGACCTGCTTGACCGGGGGCGGTCGAGCGGCGTAAGATTCTGTTTTGTTTGGACTTAGACGCTTCGGATCGAATGCCGACCTACGAGTACGCCTGCCCCGAGGGGCACCAGTTCGAGGTTTTCCAGCGGATCTCCGATCGGCCGCGGACCAAGTGTCCCGTCTGCGGCAAGACGGCCCAACGTCTCATCTCGGGCGGCGCCGGTCTCATCTTCAAGGGCTCGGGCTTTTACATCACCGACTACGGGAAGGATGGAAAGGGCCCCCGGAAGGAGCCGGGTGGCGAAGCGAAGCCGGCCACGGGCGAGGCGAAGGCGGAGACGACCCCGGCTCCCGCGACGGAGCCCGAGGCGAAGCCGGAACCGGCGAAGAAGAAGAAGGCGGGCTCGTGAGCGAGACGATCAAGGCCGAGCTCGCCCGCGTGGCTTTCTCGATGGGCGCCGGCGCGGCGCCGTTCGTGCTGGAACGCCCCCGCGGCGCGGGACACGGCGATCTGGCGACCAACCTCGCCATGCTGATCGGCCGCGAGCGGCGGACCAGCCCGCGCCGGGTCGCGGAAGAGATCGTCGACGCGCTCCGGCTGCCGGAAGCGGTCGTGAGCCGGGTCGAGATCGCCGGACCCGGATTCATCAACTTCTGGCTGGCCGAAGACGCGCTGGCCGGCGACCTCGCCCGCATCGTGCGCGCGGGCGCCGCCTACGGGCGGGCCACAACCGGCGAGCGCCTTCGGGTCAACGTCGAATTCGTGTCCGCCAATCCCACCGGGCCGCTGCACGTCGGGCACGGCCGCGGGGCCGCGCTGGGCGATGCCATCGCGTCGCTCCTCGAGTGGACCGGCCACGACGTGGTGCGGGAGTTCTACATCAACGACGCCGGTACCCAGATCGACCGTCTGGTGCAGAGCCTCAGGGCCCGCATCCGCCAGCGGCAGGGCCACGAGGAGCCGGTTCCCGAGGGTGGGTACCACGGCGAGTATCTGGTGGAGGCGGCAGAGCGGGCGGTCACGGACCTTCCGGCGCCGCTCCTCGCCGGCTCGTTCGAGGAGGCGGCTCCGGCGCTCCGCCCATACATCCTGGAGCTCCAGCGCGAGGAGCAGGACCGGCTCCTCGCCGACTTCGGTGTGAAGTTCGGCGTCCACACCTCCGAGCAGCAGCTCTACGACCAGGGGCTGGTCGCCGCACTGCTCGAGGAGGTGGCGGCCAAGCGGCTGTCCTACGAGAAGGACGGGGCGCTCTGGCTGGCGACCGAGGCGCACGGTGACGACAAGGACCGGGTGCTCCGCAAGAGCGACGGCGCGCTCACGTACGTGGTGCCGGACATCGCCTATCACCGCG
This sequence comes from Gemmatimonadales bacterium, assembly GCA_050733195.1. Taxonomy (GTDB): domain Bacteria; phylum Gemmatimonadota; class Gemmatimonadetes; order Gemmatimonadales; family GWC2-71-9; genus JABFSM01. The sequence goes on along the minus strand of JBOHSH010000201.1, from coordinate 35,464 downwards.
CCAAGCACGAGCGCGGGTTTCATCGGGCCATTGATGTCTGGGGTGCCGACCATCACGGCTACGTGCCCCGGATGCGCGCCGCGCTCCGGGCGCTCGGGTACGAGGACGACTTCTTCGAGGTCGTGATCGTGCAGCTCGTGAAGGTCGTGAAGGGCGGGGAAGAGGTCCGCATGTCGAAGCGCGCGGGCGACTTCGTCACCCTTCGCGACCTCCTCGACTGGGTGGGCACGGATGCCGCGCGGTACTTCTTCCTGATGCGCCGGGCCGACGCCCCGTTCACGTTCGACGTGGATCTCGCCCGGAAGCAGACCGACGAGAACCCGGTCTTCTACGTCCAGATGGCGCATGCCCGCATGAGCGGCATCTTCCGCGTGGCGGGCCGCGATCCCGAGGACGTCGGGGAGACCGCCGATCCGGCCGGTCTCGTCGCGCCGGCGGATCACGAGCTGCTCAAGGCGCTCACCCTCTTTCCCGACGTGGTGGTCGCGGCGGCACGGGCGCGCGAGCCCCATCGGGTGACCGGCTACCTCGAGGACCTCGCGCGGCTGGCGCACGGCTGGTACCACCACTGCCGGGTGCTCGGGGAGGCCCCGGCGACCGAGCGCGCTCGGCTCGTGCTCGCGCGCGCCACCCGGCAGGTGCTCGGGAACGGCCTGCGGCTCCTCGGGCTCTCCGCCCCCGACCGGATGTGACGGCATGAGCCTGCTCGTCGTCGGCAGCGTGGCCCTCGACTCCATCTTCACGCCCTTCGGCGAGACGGCGGATGCCCTCGGCGGATCGGCGGTGTACTTCAGCGTGGCCGCCTCGCTGCTGCACCCGGTCCGCGTCGTGGGGGTGGTCGGGGACGACTTCCCCCTGGCCGAGCTCGAGCGGCTGTCCCCGACGGGGATCGACTGGTCCGGCGTCGAGCGCGCCGCCGGCGAGAGCTTCCGCTGGAAGGGCAAGTACTCCTACGATCTGCAGAGCCGGGAGACGCTGGAGACCCGGCTCGGCGTCTTCGCCAACTTCGAGCCCAGGCTTCCCGACGGCTGGCGCGACGCGAAGTACATCTTCCTCGGCAACATCGATCCCGTGCTGCAGCTGCGCGTGCTCGAGCAGGTGAGCAAGCCGCGCCTCGTGGTGTGCGACACGATGAACTACTGGATCAAGAGCAAGAAGCCGGAGCTGATGGCGCTCCTCGAGCGCGTGGACATCCTCCTCGTCAACGACAGCGAGGCGCGCGAGCTCTCGGGCGACTGGAACATCCATCGCGCGGGGCGCTGGATCCTCGCCCGCGGGCCCCGGATGGTGGTGATCAAGCAGGGCGAGTATGGCGCGCTCCTCCTCGAGGGCGCCCGCACGTTCTACGTCCCCGCGTTTCCGCTCGAGGAAGTCTTCGATCCCACGGGCGCCGGCGACGCCTTCGCGGGCGGCTTCATGGGCTACCTCGCGCGGGTCGATTCCGCCGAGCCGGGCCAGCTCCGCCGAGCGATGGTGTACGGCTCGGCGATGGGCGGGTTCGCGGTCCAGGGATTCGGCATTCGCGGATTCGAATCGGTGGATTTCGACGCGGTGCAGCAGCGCGTCGCCGCGTTCGTCGAGCTGACCCACGTGCCGGCCGCGGAGCCGATACCATGAGCGACCGGCAGTACGCCGCGGCCGGTGTCGATCTCGACACCGCGGAGGCCGCGAAGCGCCGCATCGGCGAGCTGGTCCGGGGGACCCGCACGGCGTACTCCGTGGGCGCGATCGGTGCGTTCGCGGGCATGGTGCGACTCCCCGAGGGATACCGGCGGCCGCTGCTCGTGATGAGCACGGACGGCGTCGGCACCAAGGTCCTCGTCGCGCGGGAGGCGGGCCGGCTCGACAGCGTGGGCGAGGATCTGGTCAACCACAGCGTGAACGACATCCTCGTCCACGGCGCCCGGCCGCTCGCCTTTCAGGACTACGTCGCCGGCGCGGGCCTGGACGTGGGCGAGATCGCGGCGATCGTCGAGGGAGTGGCGCGCGGCTGCCGGGCGCACGGCATGGCGTTGACCGGCGGCGAGACGGCGCAGATGCCGGGCCTCTATCGCGAGGGCGAATTCGACCTCGCGGGCACGATCCTCGGCGTGGTCGAGGAGGAGCAGGCCCTGCACGGTGAGGCGGTCGCTCCGGGCGACGTGCTCATCGCCTACGCCTCCACCGGGCTTCACACCAACGGCTACACCCTCGCCCGCCGTGTGCTCTTCGAGCGGCTCGGGCTCGCTCTCGATGCGGTGCCCTCCGAGCTTGGTACCACGGTCGTGGACGCGCTCCTCGCCGTGCACCGCAGCTACCTCGCCGCGGTCGGCCCGGTGCTCGACCGGGTCCACGCGCTGGCCCACATCACCGGCGGCGGCATCCCCGGGAACCTGGTGCGGGTCCTGCCGGAGGGGTGCGAGGCGGTCCTCAACAGGGGAAGCTGGGAGTGGCCGCCCGTGTTCACGCTGATCCGTGGGGGCGGCGGCGTGAGCGAGGACGAGATGCGCGACGTCTTCAACCTCGGCATCGGCCTCATCGCCATCGTGCCCCCCGCGGCCGTCGAGGCGGTGCACGCCGCGGCGAGCGGGGCCGGCGACCGCACCTGGGTCCTGGGCGAGATCCGTCGCGGGGCGCGATCGGTGCGCTTCGCCTGAAATCCCGTCTCCATGCACACGACCGAGGTCGACGCGATGCGCCAGGCCCTCGCGCTGGCGTGGCGCGGTTGGGGGCATGTGCATCCCAATCCGATGGTCGGGGCCGTGGTGCTGGCCGGCGGACGTGCCGTGGGCGAGGGGTATCACGCCGAGTACGGCGGGCCCCACGCCGAGCGGTCGGCACTGGAAGCGGCCGGGGCGCGCGCCGTCGGGGCGACGATGGTGGTCTCCCTCGAGCCCTGCGCGCACCTCGGCAAACAGCCGCCCTGCGTCGAGGCGCTGGCGGCGGCCGGCGTCCGGCGGGTGGTCGCCGCGGTCGCGGATCCCAATCCGGTCGCGGCAGGCGGTGCGCGGAAGCTCGAGGCGGCGGGGATCGAGGTCGTGATCGGCCTGCTGGAGGAGGAAGCCCGGCGCCTGAACGCCGCCTTCTTCCACCGGTTCTCCACGAGCGACCGTCCCTGGGTCGCCCTCAAGCTGTCGACCTCCCTCGATTTCCGCATCGCCGACGCGAGCGGCCGCTCCCGCTGGATCTCCGGCGAGGCGTCGCGGGGGTTCGTGCACCAGCTGCGCGCGGGCTTCGACGCGATCGCCGTCGGATCGCGCACGGCACGTCGCGACGACCCGTCGCTCACCGTGCGCGGCATGATCACGCCCCGTGTGGCGCCGCGGCGGATCGTGTTCGCGGGCTCGACGCCGCTCCCGGAAACCCTCACCCTGGTCCGGACCGCGCGCGACGTGCCGACCGCGGTGGTGCTGCCGCCGGACGCGCCCGAGCCCGCCGCGGTGCGGCTCGAGCAGCTCGGGGTGGAGACCCTGCGCGCCTCCTCGCTCGCCGAAGCCCTGAGGTCGCTGCGCCGGAGCGGGGTCGATACGCTCCTGATCGAGGGCGGCGGACGCCTGGCGGGCGGCCTGCTCGCGGCGGGACTCGTGGACCGCTTCTACTGGATTCAGGCGCCGATCTGGCTGGGCAGCCGCGGCGCGCCCGCGGTGTCCGGCTGGGATATCGAGACGCTCGAAGCGGCCGAGCGGTGGACCGCCACCGATCGCCGTGCGCTGGGCGACGACACGCTCCTCGTTCTGGATCGCGCCTGATGTTCACCGGCATCGTCACCGCGATCGGCGAGGTCCGGAGCGTGCGCCGGGACGGGGCGGGGAGCACGATGACGATCGCGGCCCCGTACCCCGATCTCTCTCCCGGCGAGAGCGTGGCCGTGGCGGGAGCCTGTCTCACCGTGGCGGCGGTCGAGGGCGGCACCTTCGCGGTGCACGTGGTGGGCTCCACGCTCGAGCGCACCCGCTTCGGCGACCTCGCGCCGGGCGACCGCGTCAACCTGGAGCGCGCGGTCCGCGCCGGCGACCCGCTCGGCGGCCACCTGGTGCAGGGCCACGTTGACGGCGTGGCCGAGGTCGTGGCCGTCGCGCCCGCGGCGGACGGACGGCTGCTCGACCTTCGGGTGCCGCGCGCGGCCTGGGAGGCGGCGATTCCGCTCGGCTCGATCACCGTGGAGGGCGTGAGCCTCACGGTGAATGCGATGCCCTCGGACGGTATTATTCAGGTGTCACTGATTCCGTTCACCCTCGAACGCACCACGCTGGGTGCGTTGCGCCGGGGAGACCGGGTGCACTGCGAGGGAGACGTGATCGGGAAGTATGTGAAGGCGTTCCTACAGGGAGCCAGGGAGCCAGGGAGCTAGGGTGTAGGGCGGGGCGTCTAGCTCCCCAGCCCCTAGCCCCTAGCCCCTCGCCACTATGCCATTCGCCACGATCGATCACGCCATCGAGGACCTCCGCAACGGGCGTCTCCTCGTCGTCGCGGACGACGAGGATCGGGAGAACGAAGGCGACCTGATCTGCGCCGCGGAGCTCGTGACGCCGGATCTCATCAACTTCATGAGCCGGGAGGGTCGCGGGCTCATCTGTCTCGCGCTCACGCCCGAGCGGTGCGATCAGCTCGCGCTGCCGCAGCAGGTCGACCGCAACACCGACGAGCACGGGACGGCGTTCACGATCACCATCGATGCCGACCGGCAGTTCGGCGTGACGACCGGCATCTCGGCGTCCGACCGTGCCACCACGATCCACGTCGCCATCAATCCCGCGACCCAGCCGGGAGATCTCCGGCGCCCCGGCCACATCCCGCCGCTGCGCGCCCGGCCGGGCGGCGTGCTGCAGCGAGTGGGACACACCGAAGCGGCGGTCGACCTGGCCCGGCTCGCGGGCCTCAATCCCGCCGGGGTGATCTGCGAGATCCTGAATCCCGACGGGAGCATGGCGCGGGTGCCGGAGCTGCACGGCTTCGCGGAGCGGCACGGCCTCACGTTCATCACGGTGGCCCAGCTGGTGGCGTACCGGCTCCGCACGGAGCGCCTGGTGCACCGCACGGCGGAGGCGCGGCTCCCGACCGAGTACGGGGAGTTCCAGATCATCGGCTATCGGAACGACGTCGACAGCGCCGAGCACGTGGCCCTGGTGCTGGGCGAGGTGTCGGGCGCGTCGGACGTCCTGGTCCGGATGCACTCGAAGTGTCTGACGGGAGACGTCTTCCACTCGCTGCGCTGCGACTGCGGCCCGCAGCTCGACACCGCGATGCGGCTCATCGCGGAGGCCGGCCGGGGCGTGGTGGTGTACCTGGACCAGGAGGGCCGGGGCATCGGGCTCCTCAACAAGCTCCGCGCCTACGAGCTGCAGGATCGGGGGCACGATACCGTGGAAGCCAACGAGAGCCTGGGCTTCGCGCCCGACCTCCGCAACTACGGCATCGGGGCCCAGATTCTCCGCGATCTCGGCCTGTCGTCCATCCGGCTCCTGACCAACAATCCTCGGAAGGTGGTGGGCGTGGACGCGTACGGGCTCACCATCGTCGAGCGCGTGGCGCTGGCCACCGATCCCACGCTGCACAACCGCACCTACCTCGACGCCAAGCGGGACAAGCTGGGACACCTCCTCTCCTGAGCCCCATGGCTGAGATTGCCGGGCGCATCGCCGCCGTGGGACGGGTGGGGATCGTGGTGAGCCGCTATCACGAGCGGATCACGACGCGGCTGCTCGAGGGCGCGAAACGGTGCTGCCGCGAGGCCGGCCTCGCCGAAGATCAGATCGACGTCGTCTGGGTGCCGGGGGCGTTCGAGCTGGGCAGCGTCGCGACGGCGATGGCCGAGACGGGACGGTACGTCGCCCTGGTCGCGCTGGGCTGCGTCGTCCGGGGGGATACGCCCCACTTCGACTACGTCGCCGGTGAGTCCGCCCGGGCGCTGGGCCGCGTCGCGAGCGATCGCGGGCTTCCCGTCGGGTTCGGCCTGCTCACCGTGGACGTGCTCCAGCAGGCCGTGGACCGGGCCGGCGGCTCGGCCGGCAACAAGGGCTACGAGGCCGCCGAGGCCGCACTGCGTACCGCCGATGCCATCCGGCAGCTCCGGGATGGCGCTGCGTCCTGAGACCCGCGCGCGCGCCCGCGCGCTCCAGCTGCTCTATGCGTGGGAGACCGACGGCCGCCCGCCGCTCGATGCGCTGCTGCCGGGAGTGGCGCGGCTCACCCGGCCGGGCCCGAGCGTGCTCGAGCTCGCCACCGAGCTCGCCTGCGGGGTCATCGAACGGCGGGCGGAGCTCGACGAGCTCTTCGCCCGCGCGGCGGAGCACTGGCGCGTGGAGCGCCTCGCGGTGATCGACCGGAACATCCTCCGGTTGGGCGCCTTCGAGCTGCTGACCGGCCGCACGCCGCCCCGGGTCGCGATCGATCAGGCCCTCTGGCTCGCGCATCGCTTCGGCGGGCGCGAGTCACCCGCGTTCATCAACGGCGTGCTCGATGCGGTGGCCCGCGGCCTCGGTCGCCTGTGAACGTCCTCCTGGTCAACTGGCAGGACCCCGAGAACCCGCACGCGGGCGGGGCGGAGCTCCATCTCTTCGAGCTGTTCGGCCGGCTCGCGGCCGCCGGACACCGGGTGCACCTCGTCTGCTCGGGCTGGCCCGGCGGCGCCGCGACGGCGACGGTGCGGGGCGTCACGGTCGAGCGCCATGGCGGCCGGCACAGCTTCGCCCTGGTCGCCCGCGGCGCGGTCCGGCGCGCGCTCGCGCGGGAGCGGTGGGACGTGATCGTGGAGGATATCAACAAGCTTCCGCTCTATCTCCCCGGGCTCACGCGGCTGCCGTTCTGCGCCCTCGTTCCGCACCTCTTCGGGACGACCGCCTTCCAGGAAGCGAGCCCGGTGGTGGCCGCGGCGGTGGCGCTCGCCGAGCGGCCCATTCCGCGGGTGTACCGGCGGGCGGGATTCCACGCGATCAGCGAGTCGACCCGCGACGACCTCGTCGCCCGCGGGGTGCCGGCGGAGCGTATCCGCGTCATTCATCCCGGCGTCACCGTGGCCGCCGGGGAGCCCGCGACCGGGCTTGACCGCGCCGGTGCCCCGGCCTTCTTATATGTCGGCCGGCTGAAGCGGTACAAGGGCGTGGAGGTCGCGCTCCGCGCGCTCGCGATCGCGAGCCGGACGCGACCGGACCTGACCCTCGACGTCGCCGGAACCGGCGATGACGCCCCGAGGCTCGAGCGGGTCGCAAGACGCCTCGGCCTCGCGGGCGCGGTGCGGTTCCTGGGATTCGTGGACGAGGCGACCAAGCAGGCGCTCTTCCGCTCCGCCTGGGCGAACCTCTTCCCCTCTCCCAAGGAAGGCTGGGGGCTCACGATCATGGAGGCGGCCGCGGCCGGCACGCCGTCGCTCGCGTCCGACAGCCCCGGGCTCCGCGATTCGGTCCGCCACGGCGAGACCGGGTTCCTGGTGCCGCACGGGGATGCGGCGGCGCTGGCCGGACGGATGCTCGAGCTGGCCGCGGATCCCGGACTCGTAGCCCGGCTTGGCGCGGCCGCCCGGCGTCATGCCCTGGCCTGGAGCTGGGACGATGCGGCGCAGGCCACGCTGGACCACCTGAAGGCGCTCACCGCGGGCTGACCCGCGCACACGATCGGAGCTTCGATGCGCACCACGATCAGCGCCCGGCATTGCGAGATCAGCGACGAACTCCGCGAGCGCGCCCGCGCCGTGACCCGGCGGCTGGCGCAGCTTTCCCCGCACGCGCTCGACGCCACCGTCGTGTTCGACGCCAAGGCGCTGAATCAGACCGTCGAGATCCGGCTGCACGCGCGCGGGCGGAAAATGCTCGTGGGCACGGGCGCCGGGCAGGACCACCGCTCGGCGCTCGACCGCGCGGAGGAGAAGCTCCGCCCGCAGCTCGAGAAGGCCACCAGCCTGCGACGGCGGTCCCGGCGGCCGTCGACCGGCCGCCCCGCCCGCTCTCCGTGAGCCTGCGCCCGCGGGACCTCCTCACTCGTCGCGGCGATCCCCTGCAGCTCGAGTCGCTGACCGGCGAGCAGGGGCTCGACCGGCCGCTTCCCGATCAGGACGTGTCGAGCCCGGGACTGGTGCTCGCGGGCTACACCGACCGCTTCGTGCCGGAGCGGCTGCAGGTCCTGGGCGAGACGGAGATCAGCTATCTCCACGCGCTCGACGACGCCGCCCGGAAGCGCGCCCTGGAGACCTTCTTCGGCTTCAATCTGCCCTGCGTCTTCGTGACGAAGGCGCAGGACGTGCCCCCTGTCCTCCTCGAAATGGCGAAGGAGCGCGGCGTGCCGGTCATCCGGACCCGGCTCAAGACCGGCGAGTTCTACCGGAAGATCAAGCCGATCCTCGAGGACGCCTTCGCGCCGCGCACGACGCTCCACGGCTCCCTCGCGGACGTCTACGGTGTGGGCCTCCTCTTCACCGGGCGGTCCGGCATCGGCAAGAGCGAGTGCGTGCTCGATCTCGTGGAGCGCGGGCACCGGCTGGTGGCGGACGACATCGTCCTCGTCGCGCGGAAGGGCTCCGATATTCTGATCGGGCAGGGTCACGAGCTGGCGGCCCATCACATGGAGATCCGCGGCATCGGGCTGATCGACGTGCGGGCGCTGTTCGGGATCCGGTCGGTGCGCCAGCAGAAGCGGATCGAGGTCGCCGTGCAGCTCGAGGACTGGGAGAAGGCCAAGGACGCCGAGCGGACCGGCCTGACCCGCCAGGAGACCGAGATTCTCGGGGTCACGATCCCGAAGGTGATCGTCCCGCTCAATCCCGGAAAGAACCTGACGGTGATCTCCGAGGTCGTGGCGATGGCCCACCTGCTCCGGATGACGGGCGTCGACGTGGCCGCGGCCTTCAACGACCGGCTCATCCGCCGGATGATGGAGCAGCGGGGGCTCAAGGAGTACCTGCAGGAAGATTACGAATGAGCGAGCCCCTCCACGGGGTCGTGGTGTGTCACGGGGAGCTGGCCCAGGCGCTGGTCGGGGCGGTCGAGGAGATCAGCGGAATCCGGGGGGCGCTCACCGCCGTCTCGAATGCCGGCCGTGACCGCAACGCGCTGGAGGAGCAGGTGCTGGAGGCGGTGGTCGGCCGGCCGGGCCTGGTGTTCGTGGATCTGCCGAGCGGATCGTGCCTCTTCGCGGCGATGCGCCGCCTGGGCGGTCTGGACAGCGTCCGCGTCGTCACCGGCGTGAACCTGGCGATGCTGCTGGAGTTCGTGTTCCACCGCGACGCGGACGTCGAGGTGGCCCGGGCCCGCGCGATCGAGGCGGGATCCCGCGCCATCGGCGGGCGCTGATGCCGATCGTGCTGACACGGGTGGACGACCGGCTCGTGCACGGCCAGGTGGTGATCGGCTGGGGCCGGCCGCTGCAATTGCAGCGGATCATCCTCGTCGACGACCAGGTCCGCGAGAGTCCCTGGGAGCAGGAGCTGTATCGCATGGCGGCCCCGCGCGAGATGGCCGTGGAGTTCCTGAGCGCCGCCGAAGCCGCGCCGAGGCTCGCGGCGCTGGAGGCGGGCCGCGAGCGCGTGCTCGTGCTGGCGGGCGCCATCGCGACCGTCGCGGATCTGGTGCACGGCGCGCCGGGATCGATCCGCCGGCTCAATCTCGGCGGCATCCACGCCGCGCCCGGACGCCGGGAGCGGCTGCGTTACCTCTACCTCTCGGAGGGCGAGGTGCTGGAGCTCGACGAGCTGGCGCGCGAGGGAGTCGAGATCGTCGCCCAGGACGTGCCGACCGCGCGGGCGGTCCCGTTCGGGGAGCTCCGGTGAGCGATCTGCCGCTGCTCGCGCTGTTCCTCTGGGGAACGGTCGCCGGCCTCGACCAGGCCAGCGTCCTTCAGGGGCTGTTGAGCCGCCCGCTCGTGACCGGCGCGGTGTCCGGGGCGATCGTGGGGGATCTGGAGAGCGGTCTTCGCATCGGCGCCGTGCTGGAGCTGTTCGCGCTCGACGTGCTCCCGGTCGGCGCGTCACGCTACCCCGATTTCGGCGCGGCCACCGTCGCGGCGGTCGCGCTCGGGGCGGGAGAGACCTGGGAGCTCGCGCTCGGGCCTTCCGTGCTGCTCGGGCTGCTCTACGCGTCGGCGGCGGGATGGACGCTCGTGGTGCAGCGGCGGGTGACGGCCTGGGCGCTCCGCCGTCACCAGGCGGAGCTCGACCGGGGAGACCCCGGCGTCGCGCGCCGGGTGCACGGTATCGGGCTCGGCGCCGAGCTCGGGCGCAGCGCGCTTGTTTCCGCGCTCGCGCTCCTGAGCGCGGCATTGGTGGCGGGAGCGCCGCGGCTCGACGTGCCCACCGGTCGCGCGCTCGCGCTCGTGGTCGTGGTCGGCGGGCTCGCGGCCGTCACTGGCGGCGCGCTGCGACGGGCGGGCACGATGCGCCGATTCGGCTGGCTCCTGGGCGGCGCCCTGGCGGGCCTCGCGGGAGCGATGCTTCGATGACGCCGGCGCTCCCGGCCCGGCTGCGGGTGCTGCTGCGGCTGCTCTCGCTCCAGTCCTCCTGGACCTACGAGCGGATGCAGGGCATCGGGATCGGCGTGGCGAGCGAGCCGCTGCTCGACCTGGCCAGGGGAGACGGCGACCACGAGCGCGAGGCGCGGAGCCGGTCGGTCCAGTACTTCAACGCCCACCCGTATCTGGGGGGCGTCGCGGTCGGGGCGCTCGCCCGGGCGGAGCTGGACGGCGAGCCGGGCGAGCGCATCCTCCGGCTGCGGACGGCGCTGTCGGGCCCGCTCGGAGCGCTCGGCGACCAGATCTTCTGGGTCGGGCTGGTGCCGGCGACCATGGCGGGGGCGCTGGCAGCCGTCGTGCTCGGCGGCGGACTCGTCGCGGTCGGCCTCGCGGTGCTCGTGTACAACGTCGTGCGCTTCGCGGTGACCGCCTGGGGGCTCCGGATCGGTCTCGCGCACGGGATCCACGTCGCCCAGGCGGTGACCTCGTCCCGGCTGCGCGGCGCCATCGGCTGGGCCGGCGGCGCGGCGGCCGTGCTGGTGGGATTCGCGATCCCCGTCGTCGCCGAGTGGTTGCTGCGCGACGCCGGCTACGGCGACCGCACCCTTGGCCTCGCGCTCGCCGGGGCGCTGGCCTTCGGGCTCGCCGGAATCCGGCGGCGGATGCCCGCGATCGCGTTCACCATGGCCGCGGCGGGACTGGTCCTCTTCTGGCGCTGGAGCGTTGCGTGAGCGAACGCCAAGCCACCATCGTCAATCCGCTCGGGCTTCACGCCCGTCCGGCCGCGCAGCTCGTGAAGCTCGCGAGCACGTTCACGAGCGAGATCGAGCTCGTGAAGGATGGCATGCCGGTGAACGGCAAGAGTATCATGGGGGTCATGATGCTCGCGGCCGAGTGCGGCAGCTCGCTCACCGTCCGTGCGACGGGGCCGGACGAGACGGCCGCCGCCGAGGCGCTCGCCGAGCTCATCAACAGCGGGTTCGGTGAGGCATGAGCGACCCGCGCGTGCTCCGCGGCATCGGCGTCTCGCCCGGGCTGGCCTACGCGCCGGCGGCGGTCCTGCAATGGAAGTTCCCGGACGTGCCCGACCGCGGCGTGCGGCCCGACGAGATCGAGGGGGAGGTGCGGCGCCTGCACGACGCCGTCGCGGCGGCCAGCGACGCGCTCAACGGCCTGCGGGAGCGGGTGCTCCACCGGGCGGGCCTCGAGGAGAGCCGCATCTTCGAGGCGCAGATCATGATGGTGCAGGACGTGGACTTCCTCGCCGGCGTCGAGCGGCTCATCCGGGAGAACAATCTGAGCGCCGAAACGGCCTACGAGTTCAAGGCGCTCGAGCTCCGTGCGGCCTGGGGTCAGACCGGCAACGTCCGGCTCCGGGAGCGCCTCGCGGATCTCCTCGCGACCCAGATCCGGGTGCTCCGGCACCTCATGGGCGATCCGGACGAGGAGCTGTTCGGCCTGAAGGACCACAAGCACGTGATCATCGTGGCCCACGAGCTGTACCCGGGCCTCACGGTCCAGCTGGACCGCGATCAGCTGCTCGGCCTGGTGAGCGAGGAGGGCACCCGGACCTCCCACGCCGCGATCCTGGCGCATTCCCTGGGCATTCCCTGCGTGATGGGTGTCCCCGGCGCCGTGCGGCGGATCGAGGGCGGGAGCATGGTGCTGATGGACGGCGCCACCGGGCAGATCCTGATCGAGCCCACGGTGCAGGAGCTCGAGGCGGCGCAGATGCAGGCGACGCGACGGCACAAGCTCGAGCTGGAGCTCGAGATGGCCGTGGGACAGCCGGGAGTCACGCCCGATGGACGGCAGATCCGGCTCATGGGCAACGTCGACGTGCCGGAGGAGATCGACCTCGCGGTCCGGCACGGAGCGGAAGGTGTGGGTCTGCTCCGCACGGAGTTCATGGTCACCGGTCGCGCCCACCTGCCGACCGAGTCGGAGCAGCTCGAGTACTTCCGCCGGGTCGGGGCGTCGTTCGGCAGCCAGCCGGTCGTGATCCGGACCTACGATCTGGGCGGCGACAAGTTCCCGGCGGCCTTCGAGGCGCCCTCGGAGGCGAACCCGTTTCTCGGCTGGCGCTCGATCCGGGTGTGCCTCGATCAGCCGGAGATCTTCCGCCCGCAGCTGCGCGCGCTGCTTCGCGCGGCCGCCGATCGCACGGTGTGGGTGATGCTGCCGCTGATCACGCGGGTCGACGAGGTGATCCGCGCGCGCGACATGATCGCCGAAGAGGCCGCGGATCTGAAGCGGGCGGGCGTGCGCGCGGCGGAGACCGTGCCGGTGGGCGTCATGGTGGAGACGCCGGCGGCGGTCGTGATCGCGGATCGGCTCGCCGAGGTGAGCGCCTTCTTCAGCATCGGCACCAACGATCTCACCCAGTACACGCTCGCGGTCGATCGCGGCAACGCGCACCTCGCCGCCCGGTTCACCCCGCACGACCCGGCGATTCTCCGGATGATGCGCGACGCCCTCCGGGCCGGGGAAGCGGCCGGCATCCCGGTGAGCGTGTGCGGCGAGATGGCTTCCGAGCCGCTCAGCGCGATGCTGCTCCTGGGGCTCGGCTTCACGACGCTGAGCGTGGCGCCGCCGGCGCTCCCGCTCATCAAATGGCTGGTCCGCACCGTGCCGTACGCCGCGGCGCGCGACGCGGCGACGGCCGCCCTCGACGCCCGCACCCCCGACGACGTGGAAGCCGTGCTGCGAACGGCCATCTCCCGGTACGCCGATGTGCGTCTCGTGGACCCGTTCGCCACGTTGCCCGGCCGCACCTCCGGGGCTAGCTTGCTCCACTGAAGGGGACGGCGCCGCCGTCCCGTCAGCTATCGCCCTCCATCCTCGACTCCATGTCCCGCGCGAAGCGCCACGTCTTCACTTCCGAATCGGTGACCGAAGGGCACCCCGACAAGGTCGCCGACCAGATCTCCGACGCGGTGCTCGACGCCATCCTGGCCCGAGACCCCGCCGCGCGGGTCGCGTGCGAGACGCTGGTGACCACGGGCATGGCCGTCGTCGCGGGCGAGATCACCACGGACACCTACGTGCACATTCCCGACATCGTCCGGGAAACGGTGAGCGGGATCGGGTACACGGACGCTTCCTACGGCTTCGACGCGCAGACCTGTGCAGTCCTCACCTCGATCGACCGTCAATCTCCGGATATCGCGATGGGCGTCGACGCGTCCGCGTCGAAGGCCCAGGGCGCGGGCGACCAGGGGATGATGTTCGGATACGCCACCCGCGAGACCCGGGAGCGGATGCCGCTGCCGATCGTCCTGGCGCACCGGCTCGCGGAGCGTCTCGCGGCGGTCCGGAAAGGGACCAACGGCGAGGGCCCGATCGACTGGCTGCGGCCCGACGGGAAGACCCAGGTCTCCGTCGAGTACGAGGGAGACCGTCCGGTGGCGGTGCGCACCGTGGTCCTCTCCACCCAGCACGCCGAGCGCAACGGACGGCGGGCCCTGGCGCATGGAACCATCCGCGGGGAGATGATCGAGCGGGTCATCCGGCCCGTCCTGGAGGCCCACGGGTTCGACGGGCGGCGGACGAAATTCCTGGTGAACCCGACCGGCCGATTCGTCATCGGCGGGCCCCACGGCGATGCCGGCCTGACCGGCCGTAAGATCATCGTGGATACTTACGGCGGCATGGCGCGCCACGGCGGTGGCGCGTTCAGCGGCAAGGATCCCTCGAAGGTGGACCGTTCCGCGGCGTACGCCGCGCGCTGGGTCGCGCGCAACATCGTCGACGCCGGCCTGGCCGATCGCTGCGAGGTGCAGGTGGCCTACGCGATCGGTGTGGCCGAGCCCGTTTCGGTGATGGTGCAGACGTTCGGCACCGGCAAGCTGGCCGACGAGCGCCTCGAGCGGATCGTCTCGGAGGTGTTCGATCTCACCCCGAAGGGCATCATCGACACCCTCAAGCTCAAGCGTCCGATCTACCGGCCGACGTCGGCCTACGGGCACTTCGGCCGCCGCCCCCGCGAGACCACGGTGCTGGATCGGCGCGTGCAGCTGTTTCCCTGGGAGCAGCCGTCGCGCGTCGGCGCCCTGCGGTCGGCGGCGGCGCGGAGCTGAACGAAGGACGTCGTGGACATGGTCCGCATGCGGGTCGCCCACCTCGGGCTGGATCGTTCGACCAACACCCCGGTGGTGATCCTGCAGGAGGAAGGCGGCGAGCGCACGCTGCCGATCTGGATCGGCGCCCCCGAAGCCAATGCGATCGCGCTCGAGCTCCAGGGCGCGAAGCCGGAGCGCCCGCTCACCCACGACCTCATGAAGCATCTGGTGACGGGACTCGGGGGCGAGCTCCGCCGGGTCGTGATCTCCGGTCTCCGCGAGAACACCTACCTCGCCGAGCTGCTCATCTACCGCGGGGCCGAGGTCTTCGAGGTCGACGCGCGGCCGTCGGACAGCATCGCGCTCGCGCTGCGCATGAACGCGCCGATCTTCACCAACGACGAGCTGCTGCAGGGCAACCGGGAGACCGGCACCGCTCCGGAAGCCCCCTCCGATCCCGACGCCCTCAAGAAGTTCCTCGAGAAGCTCGATCCCCAGGATCTTGGGCGGTTCCAGCCGTAGGCTCGCCGTCGCGGTCCTGATCGCCGCGTCGACCGCGGCGTCGCGGGCGGACGGCCAGGCGGTACGGGGTGGTCGCGGTGTGCGGGCCCCGGTCGTGGCCGCGGGTCGCGTGGTTCGGGTGGCGGCCGCCGATACCATTCCACTTGCGGGGCTCCCCGTGGTCCTGCACCGGGTGAGCCGGACGGCCCAGGGCCCGGTCGACACCGTGCCGAGCGGCCCCGGCGGGCGGTTCGCGTTCCGCGTTCTTCCCGATACGGCCGCGACCTACCTCGTCAGCGTCCGCTGGGCCGCGATCGAGTACTTCTCGCCGCCGCTCGCCCCCGATCCCGTCAGGGGCGACACCGGCCTCGTCATCGTCGTCGCCGATACGGCGAGCACCGCGCCCGTCCGTTTGCGGGTGCGCACGCTGGTGGTCTCGGCGCCGGATCAGGGTCGCTCGCGTCTCGTGCTCGACTGGTTCGCCCTCGTGAACGAATCCGGACTCACCCGCGTCACCGGCGACACGCTGCGCCCGGTGTGGGCCGCGCCGCTCCCCCGCGGGGTGGATGACGTCGGGCCGGCCGACGCGAGACTCAGCGAGTTCTCGCCGGACGCGATCACCTTCCGCCGGGACAGCGTCCTGCTCTGGGCGCCCCTCTCTCCCGGCCGTCGCGAGCTGCTGCTGCAGTATCGCATCCCCGGCGGCGCCGACGACTTCGCCGTGCCGCTCGGCGCGGGCGCCGACTCGGTGCACCTGCTGCTGGAGGAGACCACCGCCCGGGTGCGCGGAGGCGGACTGGTGAAGGTGGATTCGCAGTCGATTCAGGGCCGCACCTTCCAGCGCTGGTCGGGCGCCGGAAGGGCCGGGTCGGTCCTCGACGTGGCGTTCGCGGCGCCGCTCGCCACCCCCGAACAGGCGCTGCTGCTTCTCACCGTCGTCGCGACGCTGGCGTTCGCCGGACTCGCGGTGACGGTCGTCCGGCGGGGGCGGGGCGCCTCCGCGCCCGAACCCGCGGCCCTCGCGGACGCGCTCGCGCGGCTCGATCTCCGCTATGCGGGGCGCGAGACCGAGGTCCCCGCCGGGGAGTGGCGCGCGTATCAGGCCGAGCGCGCCGGGCTCAAGGCGGATCTCGCCCGTGCTCTTGCGAGGGTCCGCCGCGGCTCCTAAGTTCGCCACCACAGCATCGCGCTGCGGACGCTCGGAAGCCGGTGTGAATCCGGCGCGGCCCCGCCACTGTCACGGGCGCATCATCCCCCGCTCACGACGCCACTGGGAAACCGGGAAGGCGAGCGGGAGCCCGGAGCCAGGAGACCTTCGCGGCGCGCCACCTCAGGTCCCTCGGGGGAGGGGCGAGGCGCATGGCGCGAGCCGCCGATCGGTCGCCCATTCCCGTCGCTCCGGGAGTGGGCGTTCTGACGTCGAGACTTCTAACCCGCATCGTTCCCGCAGCGGCCCTCGCCGCGGCCGTCGTCTCCTGCGGCGGCCGGCAGCAGGCGGCGGGCGCGAGCCTCGTGGACGACGCCGGCGTGACGGTCGAGCTCGCGTCGCCGCCGCGGCGCGTCGTCTCGCTCATTCCGGCCGCCACCGAGCTGGTCTTTGCCCTGGGCGCGGGAGGCCGGCTGGTGGGCCGCACCGCATGGTGTGACTGGCCGCCCGAAGCCGCCGCGATTCCGAGCCTGGGCAACGGCATCGACCCGAGCGTCGAGGCGGTCCTGGGCACGCGGCCGGACCTCGTGCTCCTGTATCGCTCCGGCTCGAACCGGAACGCGGCCGAGCGCCTTCGCGCACTCGGGACGCCGGTGCTCGAGCTCGCCTTCGACACCATCGAGGACCTGCGGCGGATCTCCCGATTGCTCGGGACCGCCCTCGGCGAGCCGGCCGGATCCGACTCGGTGCTGGCGCGACTGGATCGGGAGCTGGCGCCGGCGACCGCCCGTATCGCCGACACCGCGGCCAGGCCGTCGGTCGTCCTCATCGTCTGGGACCGGCCGCCGATGGTGCTCGGCCGGGGAAGCTTCCTCTCCGAGATCGTCGAGCGCGCCGGCGCGCGAAACGCCTTCGGCGATCTCGCGGCATCGTCGGCGCCGGTCAGCATCGAGGCGATTGCGGCGCGCGATCCCGATCTCATTCTGGTGAGCGGGGACGGCGATCCCGCGTTCGCGGGACGCGCCGAGTGGCAGGTGGTGCGCGCCGCCCGCGAGCGCCGTTTTCTCCGGGTGACGGGATCGGAATACAACCGGCCCAGCCCCCGGCTCCCCCAGGCCGTCGCGTCGCTGGCGGACTCGCTGCGCCGCCGGGGCCGCTAGGTGCGGGTCGCGATCGTCCTCGCGCTGGCGGCCGTGGCGGCGATCGTCGTGGGACTCGCGGTCGGCGCCGTCCACGTGCCCTTCGACGCCGTGCTGTCCGCGCTCGCCGGGGGAAGCGGCCCCCATGCGGAGATCGTGCGGCGCCTCCGGGTGCCGCGCGTCCTGCTCGCGTTTCTCGTGGGTGGCGGCCTCGGCGTGTCGGGGGCCGCGCTGCAGGCGCTCGTGCGTAACCCGCTCGCCGAGCCTTATCTCCTCGGCATCTCGACGGGGGCGGGGCTCGCCGCGGTGGTGGCCATCGCGGCCGGCGTGGCCGGGAGCTGGAGCGTTCCGCTGGCGGCGTTCCTGGGCGCGCTCGGGGCCGTCGCCGCCGTCTATCGCCTGAGCGCGGTGGCGGGTCGCCGCCTCGATCCCCGGGTCCTGGTGCTGGCGGGTGTCGTGGTCAGCGCGTTCCTGCAGGCACTGACCACGGCTGTGCTCACCCTCTCGGAGGCGGCCGAGCTGCGGAACGCTTTTCTCTGGCTGCTCGGCGGATTCAGCGGGGCGTCCTGGCCGGCCGTCGGGCTGTTCGCCGCCTACGCCGTCCTGCCGCTCGGAGCGCTGCTCCTGTCCGCGCGTGCCCTCGATCTGCTCTCGCTCGGCGAGGAGCCGGCGGAGACGCTGGGCCTCCCGGTGACCCGCGCCCGGCGCCTCGTGTATCTCTCGGCCTCGCTCCTGACCGCCGCGAGCGTCGCGGTGTGCGGGGCAATCGGATTCGTGGGCCTGGTGGCGCCTCACGCCCTGCGCACGGTCCTCGGGCCGGCCCATCGGCGCCTGCTGCCCGCCGTCTTCGTGGGCAGCGGAGCGTTCCTCGTGCTGGCGGACGCGCTGGCGAGAACCGTGGCCCGTCCGCAGGAGCTGCCGGTCGGCATCGTCACCGCCCTGGTCGGCGTCCCGCTCTTCGCAAGCCTCCTCCGGCGCTCGATCCGCTGATGCTCGAGGCCTCGCGGTTGACGATTCGTTACCCCGGAAGCGCGGGACCGGCGCTCGAAGCGGTCGATCTTGCCGTCCGGGCCGGTGAGCTCGTGGCCGTCGTCGGACCCAACGGCAGCGGGAAGACGACCCTGCTCCGCGCGGTGCTCGGGCTGGTGCCGCTCGAGGCCGGCAGGGTCTGGCTCGAAGGTCGCGATCTCGCGACCTGGCCCCGCGCGGCGCTGGCCCAGGCGGTGGGGGTCGTGCCGCAGCGGGAGGACTCGCCGTTCTCGTGGACGGTCGACGAAATGGTGGGGTTCGGCCGGTATGCCCGGCTGGGAGCGTTGTCGCCGTTCACCCGGCCGGATCGGGAGGCCGTGGACCGGGCACTCGACCGCTGCGACGTCACGGCGCTGCGAGCGCGAAGCGTCGAGACCCTGTCGGGGGGAGAATGGCAGCGGGTGCGGCTGGCGCGCGCCCTCGCTCAGGAGCCGAAGCTGCTCGCCCTCGACGAGCCCACGGCGTCGCTCGATCTCGGTCACGAGATGGCGCTCTTCGAGCTCGTCCGGAGTCTCGTGCGCGGAGGTCTCGCCGCCCTGGTCGTCACTCACCACCTGACCCTCGCCGGCCGGTATGCGGATCGCCTCCTCCTCCTCGACGGCGGCCGGGCCGTGGCCTCCGGCACTCCGGGCGACGTGCTGCGACCCGAGGTCTTGAGCGCGGTCTTCCGCTGGCCGGTCACTGTCCTTCCGCTCCCGGACGGCGGCGGCCAGATCGTCCCTCTCCGTCCCAGCGGGGGCGATTATCCTTGAATCATGCCGACGCACCTGTTCCCGACGGGCCCGCTCTCCCCGGCGGCCCGCCGGCGGCTCGTTGTCGCCGCCGGCCTCTCGGCCGGTGTCGCCTGCGCTTCCACGTCTCCGACCCTGCCGCCGTCCACCGAAACCCTGGTCGTGCTGAATGAGGGTGTCGGGACCCTGACCATCCTGCCGATCACGGTGCCCGGCCCGCCTTCGACCCTGACGCTCGGTCCCACCAGCGTCGGCCCGACGGGGCTGCTCACACTCGGGCCGATCGCGGTCGTCACGTCGGCGGAGGCGAAGGCGCTCGACGTGCTCGACCTGACCTTCCGCCGTCTGGAGCGGACGATTCTCCTGGAGCACGCACCCGGAAGCGGCGGGCTGCTCAATGACTCCGTGGCGTACATCGCGAACCCCCTGGCGAACGTCGTCACGCAGGTGAACGTCCTGAGCGGCGACACGGCAAGTGTGGCGGTGGGGCAGGCGCCCGTCGCCCTGGCCGTTGCGCGGGGACGGATCTTCGTGCTGAACGCGAATGTCGACCCCGCCTGTGAGGATCCCGCCGCGTGCGTGCTCGGCGCGAGCTGGATCAGCGTCGTCGATCCGGAGCGCAACATCGTCACCGACTCGGTGGGCTTGCCCGGGCCCGGGAACGGGTCCGCGATCACGGTGGGCGGCGATGGACAGGTCTACGCGCTGAGCGCGGGAACGGCGGAGGAAGCCGGAAGGCTCAGTGTCGTCGATCCCGTGAGC
The DNA here is from genome assembly GCA_050733195.1 of Gemmatimonadales bacterium. Classification (GTDB taxonomy): domain Bacteria; phylum Gemmatimonadota; class Gemmatimonadetes; order Gemmatimonadales; family GWC2-71-9; genus JABFSM01. Next base: position 15,681 of record JBOHSH010000201.1, on the reverse strand, counting down.
CGGACCGAGGTCGGAAGCTTCGGCGGATTCGGCATTCTGCCGATCGCGCTGGCGAGTGACGGCCGCGAGCGGTTGTACGTGGTGTCGGCCACCGGGCTCATGGAGTTCAACACCCGCACGCGTCGCGTCGTGCGGGGCGCCGCCTCGGCGATTCCTCTGGATCGCGGGCGCGAGGCCGCCGTCGACGGCAACGGCCTGGTGTACGTGGTCGAGAGCGGCAGCTGTGCCTACCCGCTGCAGGGACGGATCCGCGTCTTCCGGCCGGACCTCACCGAAGCGCGTGTGGTGACCGCCGGTGTGTGCGCGGCGGCGGCCGGGCTGGTCCGCCTCCCTCCGGTTCCCTTCGACTGAGCTCGGGGCCATGCCCCCGGTCAGCACCCCCGCCATCGTCCTCGCGACGTTCCGCTACGGGGAGACGTCGAAGATCGCGCGTCTGGCGACGCGCGACCTCGGCGTCCAGAGCGGCATCGCGAAGGGGGCGCTCCGGCCGAAGAGCCCCTTCGGCGCCGCGCTGCATCTCCTGAGCGAGGGGAACGCGACCCTGCACCTGTCGCGGAGCAGCGACCTGCACACCCTGGCGCAGTTCGATCCTGTCGCGGTGCGCATCGGCCTGGCCCAGCGGCTGGACCGGTTCGCCCTCGCGTGCCTGCTCGCCGAGCTGATGCTCCGCTGTGCCCCCGCCGGGCCCCATCGCCCGAGCTACGAGCTGCTGCGGGACGCGCTCGCCGTGCTCGAGGCCACGCCGGCCGGCGCGGTCGAGGTCGTGGGACTGCGGTGCCTCTGGCGTCTGGTCAGCGTGCTCGGCTTCGCGCCCTCGCTCCAGGCCTGTGCGCGGGACGGCGCGGCCATTCCCGGTGACCGTGCGGCCATCTTCTCGCTTCACGACGGCGGGTTCCTCTGTCCGCGCTGCGGCGCCGGTGTGTCCGGGTCCCGGATGGAGCCGTCCGATCGCGCCGGCCTGACGGCACTCCTCGAGCCCGAAGCCGAGCTGCCCGCCCTCGACGATCCCCACCTCGCCGCGCATCGGCGGCTCTTCGATCGGTGGGTCCGGCAGCACCTCGGCGAAGGGGCCACGCTGCCCGCCCTGGCGTTCTGGCTCGACCGCCGGTGGGCGGCCGCATGATCATCGGCACCGCCGGACACATCGACCACGGGAAATCCGCGCTGGTGACGGCGCTCACCGGCATCGCGGTCGACCGCCTCGCCGAGGAGCGGCGGCGCGGCATCACGATCGACCTCAATTTCGCGCCGCTCCGCTGGGACGGATTGCCTCCGGCCGGGCTGGTCGACGTGCCGGGTCACGAGGATTTCGTGCGGACCATGGTCGCCGGCGCGTCGGGCATCGACCTGGTCCTCCTCGTCGTGGACGCGGCCCAGGGACCGGAAGCCCAGACGTGGGAACACCTCGCGATCGTGGAGCAGCTCGGGATCGCGCGGGGAATTCCCGTGATCGCGAAAGCGGACCTGGTCGAGAGGGACTGGCTCGAGCTCGTGCTCTCCGAGCTCACCGCACGCCTCGCCCGCTCCACCGTTGCGTTCGAAGACCCCGTCGTCACCTCAGCGGTGACGGGGCTGGGAATGCCGGAGCTGCGCGAGCGGCTTCGGCAGCATGCGACCGCACTCGGATCGCGCGGGACGAATGACCTGCTGCGCCTCCCCGTGGACCGGGCCTTCTCCCTCGCCGGTGTCGGCACCGTGGTGACGGGAACTCCGTGGTCCGGACGCGTGCGGGTGGGCGACACCGTCCGCCTGCTGCCCTCCGGCCGAACCGCACGGGTCCGGACCATCGAGGCTTACGGCGAGTCGCGCGGCGAGAGCGGCCCGGGGATCCGCACCGCGGTCGGACTCGCGGGCGTCGACCGGCTGGACGTGCGCCGCGGCGACGTGCTCGTCGCCTCGGGTGATCCGTGGGCCCCGACCGTCGTGATCGACGCCGAGATCTCGCTGCTCGAGTCGGCGCCGCGGGTCGACCGCCGCACCCGCCTTCGCGTCCATCTCGGAACCGCCGAGCTGCTGGCCCGGGTCTTCCCGAGGGGGCCGATCGAGCCCGGCGGGCGCGGGCTGGTACGGCTGGTTCTCGAGACCCCGGCGGTCGCGAGAGGCGGGGACCGTCTCGTGCTCCGGAGCTACAGTCCGGTCACGACCATCGGCGGCGGGCGGGTGGTAGACCCGCTTCCGCCGCGGCACCCGGGCTGGAGCGCCGGGCTGGCGGCCGACGATGCGGCCGAGCGCCTGGAGGCCCTGGTGCTGCGCCGAAGGGACGGTGTCGCGCCGGAGGAGCTGCCGGTGTTGTTGGGTGTGGTACCCGAGGAAGCCCGGCGCGTGGCCGGGCGCGTGCGGGGGCTCGTGCTGGTCGAGGACCGATGGATCCCGGAGTCACGGTACACGGCGGCTCGGGAGGCTCTCCTTTCGCGGGTCGATCTCCACCATACGGATCATCCGTCCTCGCCGGGCCTTTCGCTCGAGACGCTTCGCCGGGTCCTGAGATCCGACGACTGGATGGCCGACGCCGTGATTGCGGGGCTCGCAAGAGAAGGCGCGCTGCGGGCCCGGGACGGCATCGTGGCTCGGGAGGGATTCGAGCCGCGCTCGGGGGGCGGCGAGCCCGAGGTCGAGAGAGCGGTGGAAGCGCTTCGCGCAGCCGGCTTCGAGCCTCCGACGGTTCCGGAGCTCGAGAGCCGACTCGGCCTCAAGGACCTTCGTGGCGCGCTCCGGGTCGCGGCCGGCCGCGGCCTCGTCGAAGCCATCGAGACGGACCGGTTCTGCGCGGTAGACTCGCTCGATCGGTTCGCCGGGGTCCTCCGGGAGCTCGGAGCCGGTGGGGCGGAGATCTCGCCGCCAGCGGTACGCGAGCGCACCGGACTCTCCCGGAAGTTCCTCATCCCGCTTCTCGAATGGGCCGACCGGCGGGCGGTCACCCGACGCGATGCAACGGGCCGGAGGACGTTGAAGTAGGGTTCTGAGTTCTGAGTGCTGAGTTCTGAGTGCTGAGTTCTGGGTTCTAACTTCCTCCAGGGCAGGATCGCTTCCGCGGGCTCAGAACCCAGAACCCAGCACCCAGAACTCAGCACCCAGAACTCAGCACTCAGCACTCAGCACTCAGAACTCTAATCACGTGAGGCTGGGACCATGATCCGCCCGGAGCGGCTCACCATCAAGGCGCAGGAGGCGTTCCGCGATGCCGGCGAGCTGGCGCGCCAGCGCGGCAACCCGGTCGTGAACGATGCCCACCTGTTCGCGGCGCTGCTCGCCCAGGACGAGAGCGTCGTCCAGCCCCTCCTTCAGAAGGCCGGACTCAACGTGACGGCGCTGCGGGAAGCGGTCGAGCGGGAGCTCGCCCGGCTGCCGCGCCAGGAGGGCGCCAGCGATTCCGTCACCTACAGCCGCGAGCTGCACAAGGTGTTCGATCGCGCCGAGGCGGACGCAGCCAGGCTCCAGGACGCCTACGTCTCCACCGAGCATCTGCTCGTCGGTCTGGTCGAGGAGAAGGGCACCACCGCGCGGGCGCTGCTCTCGGCGCAGCATATCGGCGCCGACGAGCTCAGGACCGCGCTCGAAGCGGTGCGCGGCGCCCATCGGGTGACGGACCAGTCGCCCGAGGAGAAGTACCAGGCGCTGGAACGGTTCACCCGCAACCTGACCGATCTGGCGCGCAAGGGAAAGCTCGACCCGGTGATCGGCCGGGACGAGGAGGTCCGCCGGGTCATGCAGGTTCTTTCCCGCCGGACCAAGAACAACCCCGTGCTGATCGGCGAACCGGGCGTCGGCAAGACGGCGATCGTGGAAGGCCTGGCCCAGCGGATCGTGAACGGCGACGTGCCCGAGTCGCTCCGCGGCAAGGACATCGTGGCGCTCGACATCGGCCAGCTGCTGGCCGGGGCCAAGTACCGGGGCGAGTTCGAGGAGCGGCTCAAGGCCGTCATCAAGGAGCTCACCAGCGCCGAGGATCGCTACATCGTCTTCATCGACGAGCTGCACACCATCGTGGGGGCCGGCGCGGCCGAAGGCGCGGTCGACGCGAGCAACATGCTCAAGCCCGCGCTCGCCCGCGGCGAGCTGCACGTGGTCGGCGCTACGACGCTCGACGAGTACCGCAAGCACGTCGAGAAGGACCCCGCCCTCGAGCGGCGGTTCCAGCCGGTGCTGGTCGGTGCGCCGAGCGTGGCCGACACGATCGCGATCCTCCGGGGGCTCAAGGAGAAGTACGAGGTCCACCACGGCGTGCGGATTACCGACAATGCGCTCGTGGCGGCGGCGCAGCTCTCCGACCGGTACATCGGCGACCGGTTCCTCCCCGACAAGGCGATCGACCTCGTGGACGAGGCGGCGAGCCGGCTCCGGATCGAGATCGATTCGCTGCCCCAGGAGATCGACGAGGTGGAGCGCCGCATCGTGCAGCTCGAGATCCAGCGACAGGCCCTGCTCAAAGAGAAGGACAAGGCCGGCGGGGAGCGCCGCGAGGCGGTGGAGAAGGAGATCGCCGCCCTCAAGGAGCGCTCCGGCGCGATGAAGGCGCAGTGGCAGGCCGAGAAGGCCGCCATCCACAGCCTGCAGGCGAAGAAGGCCGAGGTCGAGCAGCTCCGGATGGAGGTCGACCAGGCCACCCGTCGGGGTGACCTGCAGAAGGCGGCGGAGCTCCGCTACGGCCGGATTCCCGATCTCGAGAAGGCGATCGCGGAGGAGGAGTCGCGCCTGGCGGAGATCCAGAAGGCCGCCAAGTACCTCAAGGAAGAGGTGGACGCCGAAGACATCGCGGAAATCGTCGCCAAGTGGACCGGCATCCCCGTCTCCAAGATGCTCGAGTCCGATCGCGAGCGGCTCACCCGGCTCGAGGCCGAGCTGGGGCGGCGCGTCGTCGGGCAGGCGGAAGCGGTCGCCGCCGTCGCGAATGCCGTGCGGCGAAGCCGGGCCGGCCTGCAGGATCCGAACCGGCCGACCGGATCGTTCATCTTCCTCGGCCCGACGGGCGTCGGCAAGACGGAGACCGCCCGGGCGCTCGCCGAGTTCCTCGTCGACGACGAGCGGGCGATGATCCGGCTCGACATGTCGGAGTATGTGGAGAAGCACTCGGTCGCCCGGATGATCGGCGCGCCGCCGGGGTACGTCGGCTACGAGGAGGGCGGGCAGCTCACCGAGGCGGTCCGCCGGCGGCCGTACAGCGTGGTCCTCTTCGACGAGATCGAGAAGGCCCACGCGGACGTGTTCAACGTGCTGCTGCAGATCCTCGACGACGGCCGTCTCACCGATGGCCAGGGGCGGGTGGTGGACTTCCGGAACACCGTCCTGATCATGACGAGCAACATCGGCAGCCATCTCATCGTCGAGGCGGGGCCCATCCTGTCGGAGTCGGCCTGGAGTGCCGTCGAGGAGCGGGTCCGGGGCGAGCTGCGCCACCACTTCCGGCCCGAGTTCCTGAACCGGGTGGACGAGATCGTGGTCTTCCATCCGCTCACGCGGGCGGACCTCGACCGGATCGTCGATCTGCAGCTCGCGCGGCTGGAGAAGCTGCTCGCCGAGCGGCACCTCACGCTCCGGCTCTCGGCGGCGGCGCGGGAGCTGGTGGCGGAGCGCGGCTACGACCCGGTCTACGGGGCGCGTCCGCTCAAGCGGGTCATCCAGCGGCTGCTGCAGAACCCGGTCGCGCTGGCCGTGCTGGAGGGAGGGTATCGGCCGGGCGACACGATCGTCGCCGACCGGGAGGGCGATCATCTCGTCTTCGGGCGGGAGCCGCCGCAGGCGGCCCGGAGTGCCTGACGGCGGTCAGCGAACCGGGCGGGTGCCCCGCACGATCCAGCTCGTGGCGGGGTCCAGCCCGAAGATCCGGACCGCGTTCTCCCAGAGGATCTTCTCCTTGTCGCGGCGCGGCGTCGCGAGCTGGCCGATGAACTCCACGTAGGAGTCCATCGAGGAGATCGGCCAGTCGGTGCCGAAGAGCACGTTGTCCGGCTCGACGCCGTAGAGCAGCATCTCCTTCAGCTGGCCGTGAATCCAGCCCTCGAACCGGTCCGTGAAATCGCCCAGCGCGAGGCCGGAGATGTCGGTCACCACGTTGGCGTTCTTGTAGACCACCTCCATGCAGTCGCGGATCCAGGGGTTTCCGATGTGACAGATCACGAACGTCACGTCGGGATGATCCACCGCGACCTCGTCCACGTGGAGCGGGTGGGCGTACTTGAGCTTCCCGCTCGGCGCGTAGGTGTCGCCCGAGTGGATCATCATCGGGATCCGGTGGCGCGCGGCGAAGCTGTATGCCGGCTCCCAGATCGGGTCGCTCGGGTAGAACGGCTGATAGCCGGGGTAGAGCTTGAGCCCGCGGATCTTGCCCGAGCGCACCTCGGGCTCGAGCTCGTCCAGCTGGCTCGGATGGAACGAGTGATAGTCCAGCCCGGCGACGACGTAGAGGTGCGGATGATCCTGGGTCGCCTCGACCACGCGCTGCGTGGAGGGACGCCCCGGCGTCACCTTGTAGGAGGTGATGATCACCGCGAGATCGATGCGGTTCCGGCGCATCGCCCGATCCAGCTCGCGCAGAGAATGGTCGAGGGTCTCGACCGATTCCTGGTGGTAATCGTTCAGATGGACGTGGCAGTCGACGATCATCGGTTCTTCCAGGCCCGATTCAGCAGGCTCGACGCCCAGTCGCGGCCGCCGAGTCCGAACGCCAGCGCGAGCGCCAGGCAGAGCCCGCCGAAGGCGAGCTGGAAGGCCGACACCAGCACCTGGCCGCCGATGCGCAGCTGCTCGAGCGCGAGCGTGGTCACGAAGACCAGGATCGCGACGTGGGCAAGGATGCCCGCGATCTGGCCGCTCTGGGCTCCCACGTTGTTGAGCCAGGTGTGCACGGCGCCGCGCACGAAGCGGGCGAGCATCGAGCCGAAGACGAGGATGAGGAGCGCCGCGAGGACGTTGGGGAGATACCCCGCGATCTGGTCGAAGACCGTCGTCGACATCGGCACGTCGAGCAGGTTGAACACCGCGAGCACGCCGACCAGGAGCACGACCCAGTAGACGAACTGGCCGACCAGCGTCACGGCCGTATACCGGACTCCGCCGCGGAGCAGGAAGTCTTCGACGCCGCCGCGCTCGGCGGCGACGTCGAGCCGCACCAGCCGCAACAGGCGGATGACGAGCCGGCGGGCGAGCTGCGCGAGCAGCCACCCGACGAGCAGGAAGACGATGACGGCGAAGGCGGTCGGCGAGAGCTGGACCACCTGGCTCCAGGTGGTGCGGAGGGATTCCACGAGCGGATCGAGGAAGGGCGGCATCGTCTCTCCGGGGTGGAAGCGTGATCGTGGGCGGGCCCGGAATTACCCCGGTTCCGCGATCCCGGAGGATAGGAGAGAAGCGCCCTCCGCGCTAACCCGACCGCTTCCGGCCCGGCGAGGGGAAGGGCATCTTGAGCGCCATGCGCCGACCACCCCCCGCGGACGCGGCCGACCAGGAGGCGATGGGGCGGGCCCTCGTCCTTGCCCGCGAAGCGCTGGCCGCCGGGGAGGTGCCGGTGGGCGCCGTGCTGATCGACGGGGGCGGAGCGCTGCTGGCCGAGGCGCGGAACGAATGCGGGAGCCGAGGCGACCCGACCGCGCACGCCGAGCTGCTGGCCATCCAGAGCGGCCTGGTCCGCGCCGCGACGGACCGGCTTCCCCGGGCGTCACTCTACGTGACGCTCGAGCCGTGCGCGCAGTGCGCCGGCGCCATCGTTCTCGCCAAGATCGGCCGGGTGGTCTACGGTGCGACCGATCCGAAAGCGGGGATGGCGGGGTCGGTCGGGGATCTTCTCCGGCACCCGGCGCTCAATCACCGCCCCGAGGTGATCGGCGGGATCCGCGCGGAGGAATGCGGGGACCTCCTCCGCGCCTTCTTCGCCGCCCGACGCGCCCTCCCGTAGCCCGGCGGCCCGGCATAGTCAGCGCGCCGAGGCCCGCCGGGCGGCCGCGTCCAGGAGGGCGATCACCTCGGCGTCCTCGGTCGGCGAGAAGTCCTCGTAATACGTGCCCACGGCGTAGAAGTCCGGCGGCGTCAGAGCGCAGACGACGCGGAAAGCGCCGATCCCGAGTCGCTCGGCTCCGCCGGGAGCGCACACCGGCGCTGCGAAGACCACGTCCCTCGGGTGCCTGGCCGTCACCGCCTCCACCGCGACACGGGCCGAGAGCCCGGTCGCCAGGCCGTCATCGATCACGATGGCGATCCGGTTCGTGAGGTCGATCGCCGGACGCCCGTGGCGGTAGACGAGCTCGCGGCGCACCAGCTCGCGTTCCTCCACGTCGATGATCGGCTGCACCGCGTGGCGCGGAATGCCCAGCCGCCGCATGGTCGTCTCGTCGAGCCTCTGGATCCCGCTGGCGATGGCGCCGATGCCGAACTCCGGATGACCCGGCGCTCCGATCTTCCTCACCACCACCACATCGAGGGGCGCGTCCAGCGCATCAGCCACCTCGGCGGCCACCGGCACGCCGCCCCGGGCCATCCCGAGCACCGCGGGCCCCTGGCTCCTGAACGGCTCCAGCAGCCGGGCCAGGTAGCGCCCCGCTTCCGGGCGATCGGAAAACCGGTCAGGATCGAGGGTGTCCGTCATCCGTCACGTATGGGCCGCCGGCGCCGCGCGTCAAGCCGGAGGGGTTTCGGGTAGTGTCCCCTTCGGACACTACCGGGTTTCGATCTGTCCTAGAATCGCCCCGCGCGAGGGACCCGACGTGTGCGGCCCGATGGCGACGACCGTCGAACGGTATAGGAGATCGAAGGACGAAGCTCGCGATGCGAACGACGGTCGACAGCGTAGCTCTCGGGGAGCTGGTTCGAGAGTGTGCCGACACCTGGCCCTTCCGGCTCTGACACGACCATGGCGACCAGACAGACGGACACGGACTATCAGGTCGATCGGGAGCTGGCTCTCGGCCTGAGCGACGTCCGCCTCGCCGGGCGGCTCTCGATTCCGCGGGGGGCGGTAGGTCTGGTGCTGTTCGCGCACGGGAGCGGCAGCAGCCGCCTGAGCCCCCGGAACCTGCAGGTGGCCGAGCGGCTCCACCGATCGAGCCTCGGCACGCTGCTCTTCGACCTCCTCACCCCCGAAGAAAGCGATCACCGCAACCGCGTGTTCGACATCGTCAAGCTCGCTCAGCGGCTGGTGAGCGCGACGCGGTCGATCCAGGACAGTCCCGACGTCGCCGGTCTCGCGCTGGGGTATTTCGGAGCGAGCACCGGCGCCGCCGCCGCGCTGGTAGCCGCTGCGCACCTCCGCGACCGGATCTCCGCCGTCGTGTCGCGGGGAGGGCGGCCGGATCTCGCCGCCGCCGTGCTCCCCTCCGTGCGCGCGCCGACGCTCCTCATCGTCGGCGGGGCCGACACCGATATCCTCGAGCTCAATCAGCGCGCGCTCGTTCGGCTCGGCGGTCGGCGGAAGCTCGCGGTCGTCCCGAATGCCGGGCATCTCTTCGTGGAACCGGGCGCTCTCGACGAAGTGAGCGACCTGGCCGCCGAATGGTTCACCACGCATCTGGCGGCGCCGGCCGGCCGGACGCGGTGAGGAGGGGGAGGAGGCGGGCCTCCTGATGAGGTGGTCGAGCTGGTAGGTGGGCGGTGGCGCGACCCCTGGAAAGGACTCCCGAGCGCCCGGCAGCGGCTCACTGAATCCATGCTCTCGAGCCTTGTATAACTGTCGCTCCGTGAGCATCTTAGGAGCCTCCTGGACAGGTGTCCGAGTGGCTGAAGGAGCCGGTCTCGAAAACCGGTATACCGGCAACGGTATCGTGGGTTCGAATCCCACCCTGTCCGCTGTGAGCTCCCTTCTCGCTCTCCTCCAGACCCCCGGCGACTGCATCCTCACAGGGCTCTGCGGGGTCCAGCATGTGCATCCTGGCTGGGCTTCGGGCGTCTCCTTCCTTGCGGTCGGCTTGGTCATCGTCGGCGTGCTCGGGTTCCGGTCAGCACGCCGCAATCCCTCCTGATCGGGCCGATCGAAAGCGAAGCGAGCAGGGGGCGGCCCGGTAAGGCCGCCCCCTGCGTTATGGAGTACGTAGCTCCCTAGCTCCCTAGCCCCCAGCTCCCTGGCTACGGCCGGATGTTCCGCCGCAAGGCGGCCAGGTCGAGCAGCGGGGACCCTCCTTCGGTCGGCACCAGCACGACCAGGTTGTTCGAGGTGCGCATGTCGTGCAGCACTTCCAGGTACTGCTTCATCAGCGCTTCGGGCGTGAGCGTCTGATTGAGCAGCCGCTGCTGCTCGGACTGCAGGCGCGCCACCTCCACGCGGTGCCGCTCCGTCTCAATCTGTTGCTCCTGCGCGATCTTGTTGTTGATGGCCGCCACGACCTGCTGGGGCGGCTGGAGGTCGCGGAGGAAGAACGCGGTAAGGCGGGAGACCCGGAACGGCGGGCCTCCGGCGCGGGGAGTGGTGACGAGCGCGCTGTCCACCTCGGCCCGCATCACCTCCGCGATCCGGTTCCGCTGCGCGATGTCGTTGATGGAGAACTGCACCAGCCCGTCCCGCACGCCGTTCCGGATCGCGTTGAGCACCACGGCGTGAATCTGCTCTTCCCGCCCGATCTCGGTGAAGATCCGGGGCGCTTCCAGCGGGTCGATCTGCCAGCGCACGGCGACATCCACCGTCATCCCCATCTGCTCGCTCGACAGCGCCGCCATCCGTTCGGCTTCCTCGCGCGCCGAGGGCCACTGCTCTTCTCGGGCCGAGTAGCGCTCCACCTCCGCCCAGGGAGGCACCACATGGACGCCGGCGAGGAGGGCCCGGCTCTTCACTTTGCCGAACGCGTGCTGCACGCCGACCTGGCCGGGATCGATGATGACGATGCTCGAACCGAACAGCGTGACCGCGCCGGCGATCAGGAGACCGATGCTCGCGAGCGAGATGAGTGAACCCGCCACGCGGCTGGTCGTGGACTTCGTCGCCGACCGGACGGCCAGCCCGACGAGAAGCAGGATCGCGCCGACGACGAGGCTGCCCATCAGAGTCTCCGGGTTGGAAGGGGAGTGCGAGGAAGTATAGCGACGAACCCGGGACGGTCGGGCCGACGGCGTCCGGACGGATGGCGCACGCGGCCGAGGACCACGCGTGCAAGTGATTGGCGTGAAGGATGTTCCGGTTGTCGTCCGGGCGCCATTCCGCGCCTATCGTGCGGAGGGCGCGCCATTTGCTCGTGTCCCTCCCGGATTTGACAGCGGGCCGGGAGGCGTGGTACTACATTCCCGCGCCGCGAAGGATCTCCGGCTGGAGGAGATCCTTCGTTGCATTTCAGCGGACCCCAGAAGGAGGAAGCTGCCCGCTACATGCCGTCGCTGGTCATCGTCGAGTCGCCGACCAAGGCGCGAACCATCAAGGACTTTCTTCCCCGCGGCTACCGGGTGGCCGCGTCGATGGGGCACATCCGCGACCTTCCCGACCGCGCCGCGGACATTCCGCCGCGTCTCAAGGGAGAAGAGTGGAGTCGGCTCGGCGTGAACGTGGAGAAGGACTTCGAGCCGCTGTATGTCGTGCCCGCCGACAAGAAGAAGGTGGTGAAGGAGCTCAAGGACCTCCTCAAGGAAGCCGACCAGCTCATCCTCGCCACTGACGAAGACCGGGAGGGCGAGAGCATCTCCTGGCACCTGGTCCAGGTGCTGGCGCCCAAAGTTCCGGTCAAGCGGATGGTCTTTCACGAGATCACCCGCGAGGCGATCCGCGAAGCCCTGGCCGGCACGCGCGACATCGACGACAAGCTGGTGCGCGCGCAGGAGGCCCGCCGGATCCTCGACCGCCTGTACGGCTACACTCTCTCGCCCCTCCTCTGGAAGAAGATCGCCTACGGCCTCTCGGCGGGGCGGGTCCAGTCGGTCGCAGTGCGGCTGCTCGTGCAGCGCGAGCGGGAGCGGCGGGCGTTCCGCGCGGGCACCTACTGGGACCTGGAGGCCGAGCTTGCCCACGCGAATCAGTCCTTCAAGGCCGAGCTCGTGTCGCTTGGCGGCACCCGTCTGGCGACGGGAAAGGATTTCGACGAGCGCACCGGCCGGCTCAAGGACGACGCCCGGGTGGTGCGGCTGGCGCAGGCGGAGGCCAAGGCCCTTCGCGATCGCCTGCGCGACCGGCCGTGGACGGTCTCGGCGAGCGAGGAGAAGCCCGGCACGCGTCGCCCGATGGCGCCGTTCACGACGTCGACTCTGCAGCAGGAGGCCAACCGGAAGCTGCGGCTCTCGGCCCGGGACACGATGCGGGTGGCGCAGAGCCTCTACGAGAACGGATTCATCACCTACATGCGGACGGACTCGGTACACCTGTCGAGCCAGGCCCTGACCGCCGCCCGCGAATGCATCGAGCGCCTCTACGGCAAGACCTATCTCGCCTCCAAGCCGCGCCATTACCACGCGAAAAACGTGCATGCGCAGGAAGCCCACGAAGCTATCCGTCCCGCCGGAAGCCACTTCCGGACGCCGGAGGAGACAGGGCTCAAGGGGCGCGACCTCGACGTGTACGACCTGATCTGGAAACGCACCGTCGCCTGCCAGATGGCCGACGCGCGGATCACGAGCCTCGTGGTGACGGTGGACGTGGACGAGGCGACCTTCCGCGCGAGCGGCAAGCGCATCGACTTTCCAGGGTTCCTGCGCGCGTACGTCGAGGGGACGGACGACCCGGAGGCGGCGCTCGAGGATCAGGAGGTGCTGCTGCCCCACCTCGAGATCGGCGACCGGCCGCTGTGCCAGTCGCTCGAGGCCGTCGCGCACGAGACGCAGCCGCCGCCGCGATTTACCGAAGCCAGCCTGGTACGGGAGCTCGAGGCCGACGGGATCGGCCGGCCGAGCACCTACGCCAGCATCATCGGCACCATCGTGGAGCGGGGCTACGTGCAGAAGCAGGGTCAGGCGCTCGTGCCCACGTTCACCGCCTTCGCCGTCACCAATCTCCTCGAGCATCACTTCCCCAAGCTGGTGGATCTCAAGTTCACCGCCGGGATGGAAGAGCGCCTCGACGACATCGCGGAAGGGCACGCCGAGTGGCTGCCCTATCTCAAGCATTTCTACCTGGGCAAGGACGGGTTGCGGCGCCAGGTCGAGCACCGCGAGGAGAAGATCGATCCGGCCGAGGCCCGCACCGTGGCGGTCGACGGTCTCGACGGGACGACGATCCGGATCGGTCGCTTCGGTCCCTACGTCGAGGTCGCCCGCGACGGCGGGATGTTGCGCGCGTCGCTGCCGAAAGACGCGGCGCCGGCCGACCTGACGCCCGATGGCGTGGAAGAGCTGCTCCGCCAGAAGCTCGAGGGGCCGGACGTCCTGGGGCACCACCCGGATACCGGAGAGCCGATTCTGGTGCTCACGGGTCAGTACGGGCCGTACGTCCAGCTCGGTCAGGTCACGGACGAGAATCCCAAGCCCAAGCGGGCGAGCCTTCCTAAGGGGATGAAGCCGGAGGAGGTCACGCTCGAGACCGCGCTCGGCCTGCTCAGCCTGCCGAGGCTGATCGGCGTCCATGCGACGACCGGTGCGAAGATCTTCGCCGGCCAGGGACGGTTCGGACCCTATGTGGTCTGCGATCGCGGGAAGGAAGGGAAGGAGTACCGGTCGCTCAAGAAGGAGGACGACGTCCTCAAGGTCACGCTGCAGCGCGCACTCGAGCTCTTTGCACAGCCCAAGCAGGGCCGAGGCCGCCGCGCGATGCCCGCCCCGATCCGCGACCTCGGCGCACATCCCGATGACCAGCAGCCGGTGGGACTCTACGACGGACAGTACGGTCCGTATGTGAAGCACGGCACCGTGAGCGCGTCGATTCCGAAGGACCGGGATCCCGCCGACGTGACCCTCGCCGAAGCCGTCGATCTCCTCACCGTCAAGCGAAGTCGAGGTCCGGCTCGCCGCAGGCCCCCTCGGTCCCCCAGGCCCCGCGCCGCCAAGCGCGCCTGATTCCAGCCGTTGTGGAAGCCGGCCGCGTTGACCCTCCCTCGCGCGCCGGATAAGTTGCCGCCGCGCAAGGACAGGTGCTCGAGTGGTTTAAGAGGCACGCCTGGAGAGCGTGTAAACCCCACAAGGGTTTCGAGGGTTCGAATCCCTCCCTGTCCGTTTTCTCCCTGGAACTCCCGGGCCCGGCCGAGCGTTCACGGTTGGGCCCTGCTAGCTTCCGACCTATGTGGATAGGCCGACCCGACGACATCCGGACCGGTGAGATCACGGACGAGCGCCTCTATTGGGGGCGACGGGCCTGGCTGTCCGCCGTGGGCGCCGGCCTGGCGGGAGCCGCGCTGCCGTCGGTGGCCTCCGCCTGCCAGAGCCGGGATAGTCAGGACGAGAAGCTCACGCCCTACGAGCACGTCACGGGCTACAACAACTTCTACGAGTTCGGGACCGGCAAGGAAGATCCGAAGCAGAACGCCCACACCCTCCGTCCCCGTCCCTGGAGCGTCACGATCGAGGGCGACGTCAAGCGGCCGGGCGTCTACGGCATCGACGATCTCTTCAAGGGCGAGAAGCCGGAAGAGCGGGTCTACCGCCTGCGGTGTGTGGAAGCGTGGTCCATGGTCGTGCCGTGGCTGGGGTTTCCGCTCGCTCGACTGATCAGGCGCCTCGAGCCCGGCACTCGAGCCAAGTACGTCGCGTTCACGACGCTGCTCGATCCGAGGCAGATGCCCGGGCAGCGGAGCGGGGTGCTCGACTGGCCGTATGTCGAGGGCCTCAGAATGGACGAGGCGCTTCATCCCCTCACGCTGCTCGTGACCGGCCTCTACGGGAAGTCGCTGCCCAATCAGAACGGGGCGCCGCTGCGCCTCGTCGTGCCCTGGAAGTACGGCTTCAAAGGCATCAAGTCGATCGTCAGGATCGCGTTCGTCGAGCGGGAGCCGCCGACGAGCTGGAACATCGCCGCTCCGCACGAGTACGGGTTCTATGCGAACGTGAACCCGGCCGTCGATCACCCCCGCTGGAGCCAGGCCACCGAGCGGCGCATCGGGGAGTTCTTCCGGCGGAAGACGCTGCCGTTCAATGGCTACGCCGACCAGGTCGCCGGGCTCTATTCCGGGATGGATCTCCGAAAGTATTACTGATGCCGCGCCGGACGGCGGACTGGGTCGTCTGGGCGAAGGTGGCAGTCTGGCTCGGCGCGCTCACGCCGCTGGCCGTGCTGCTCTGGGACACGGCGCACGGGAACCTCGCGGCCGAGCCCGTCAAGGACATCCAGCACCGCACCGGCAAGACCGCGCTCGTCCTCCTCCTCATCACTCTGGCGAACACCCCGCTCCGGCAGCTCACCGAGCGCGGCGTCCTGATCCGGTTCCGCCGGCTCACCGGGCTCTTCGCGTTCTTCTACGCGACGCTCCACTTCGGGAGCTACCTCCTCTTCGACCTCCAGTTCGCCTTCGGCGATCTGGCCGAAGACGTCGTGAAGCGGCCGTGGATCACCATCGGCTTTCTCGTCTTCCTCATGCTGCTCACCCTGGCCATCACCTCCCCCCGCGCGATGGTCCGCCGGCTCGGGAGCCGCCGGTGGAACGCGATTCACCGCCTCGTCTACGTGGCGGCGGTCGGGACGGTGGTGCACTTCTTCCTGTCGGTGAAGAAGGATGTGACGGTGCCGCTGCAGTTTGCCGTGGTGCTGGGGGTGTTGCTTGGCGTTCGGCTCTGGCTGAGCCGGCGCTCGGGAAGAACGCCTTCGAGGGCACGAGCGTCGAGCCCATCGGAACGATGAGTCCTACCTCCGACGGCTTCATC
>JBOHSH010000200.1:0-8426 GCA_050733195.1 Gemmatimonadales bacterium | reverse complement strand
TGGCGAGCGCGCGCGCCAGCTCGGTCTTGCCCACGCCGGTCGGGCCGCTGAAGACGAAGGAGCCGATCGGGCGGTTCGGATCCTTGAGGCCGGCCCGGGAGCGCCGGATGGCGCGGGCCACCGCCTGGATCGCCTCGTCCTGCCCGATCACCTGCTTGTGGATCTCCTCCTCCATGCGGAGGAGCCGCGCCGTCTCGGCCTCCTGCAGGCGGGTGAGGGGGATGCCGGTCCAGCGCGAGACGATGAACGCGACTTCCTCCTCGTCGATCGTCGGGCGCTTGGTCTGCCGTTCCCGCTCCCACTCCTCCTGGCGCAGGCGGATCCGGTTCTGGAGGTCGCGCTCGGTGTCGCGCAGCGCCGCCGCCCGCTCGAAGTTCTGGTCGCGGACCGCCGCCTCTTTTTCCTGGTTGACCTTGTCGAGCTCGGCCTTGAGGGTGGCGATCTCGGCCGGCGGTGCCTGGGTGGCCAGGCGCGCGCGGGCGCCAGCCTCGTCGATCACGTCGATCGCCTTGTCGGGCAGGAACCGGTCGGTGATGTAGCGGTCGGAAAGCTCGGCCGCGGCGCGGAGCGTGGGATCCGGGATCTGCACCCGGTGGTGGTCTTCGTACTTCTTGCGGAGCCCCTTGAGGATCTCGATCGTCTCCTCCACCGTGGGCGGGTCGACGATGACCGCCTGGAAGCGGCGCTCCAGGGCGCCGTCCTTCTCGATGTACTTCCGGTATTCGTTGAGGGTGGACGCGCCCACGCACTGCAGCTCGCCCCGCGCCAGCGCCGGCTTCAGCATGTTCGAGGCGTCGATGGCGCCTTCGGCGGCGCCGGCGCCCACCAGCGTGTGCAGCTCGTCGATGAAGAGCACCACGTTCTTGCTCTGGGCGATCTCGTTCATGACCGCCTTGAGCCGCTCCTCGAACTGGCCGCGATACTTGGTGCCGGCGATGACCGCGGCCATGTCGAGCGAGAGCACCCGATGGTCGCGCAGCACGTCGGGGCACTGCCCGCTCGAGATGAGGAGCGCCAGGCCTTCGACGATCGCCGTCTTCCCGACGCCGGGCTCGCCGATCAGGACCGGATTGTTCTTCTTCCGGCGGGCGAGGATCTCCATCACCCGCTGGATCTCCTTCTGGCGCCCGATCGTCGGGTCGAGCTGGCCCTCCGCCGCGAGCTGGGTGAGATCGCGGCAGAAGTGATCCAGCGCGGGGGTCTTGCTCTTCTTCTCGCTCTTGGGCGACGCGCTCGGCGGCGAGGGCGCCGCGCTCTGCGGCGCCTGCGGCATGTCGCTCCCGAGGAGCCGCAGCGTCTCCGCGCGCGACTGCTCCAGGGTGACGCCGGCGTCGGTGAGGACCTGCGCCGCGATCCCCTTCTCCTCGCGCAGCAGCCCGAGCAGGAGGTGCTCGGTACCGACGTAGGAGTGGTTGAGCTCCCGCGCTTCGGTCATCGCGAGCTCGAGCACCTTCTTGGCGCGCGACGTGTACGGCAGGTCGGGGCCGGGGGCCGAGGTCGCTTTCCCCTTCTTGACCGTCTCCTCGATCTTCTGCTGGATGTCGTCGAGGTCGACGTTCAGGTTGGTGAGGACCGCCGCGGCGACGCCCTCGCCTTCCCGGATGAGCCCGAGCAGGATGTGCTCGGTGCCGACGTATTCGTGATGCAGGCGTGCGGCTTCCTCGCGAGCCATCTGGAGGACCTTCCGCACCCGATCCGTGAAGTTGTATCCGTTCATACCGTCCCGTCTCGCCTCTCGTCCGGCGGTGCCGCGCCGGCGCGCCGCCCCACCTCCGCTTCGAGGATCTGCCGCACGTACGCCGCGCGCCGGACCGGGGTTTCGTCTTCCGCGAGCGGGCGACGCACCGCGGCGGCCAGGTGAGCGGGCTGCGTGAACACCAGGAGCTTGTTCAGCGTGTACATGCCGACGTTCGGAATGAGACCGAGACCGACGCCGAGCCGCACGCCGCTGAGCAGGTTGAGCGTTTCGTCGAAGGACAGGGTGCGCGCGTACCGCAGCAGACCGTACGCCCGCCAGACCTTATCCTCGAGGATCGCGGTTGCGTCGCGCACCAGGATCTGGCGCGCCCGCTCCTCGTGATCCAGCACTTGCCGGACCAGCTTGCCCAGGTGGTCCAGCAGCTCCGTTTCCGATTTGCCGAGCGTGGTCTGGTTCGACAACTGAAAGAGGTTGCCGACCACCTCGCTCCCCTCGCCGTACAGCCCTCGATACGTCAGCCCGACCTGGGTGAGCGCCTGGAGGATCTTGTTGATCTCCTTGGTCAGGACGAGCCCCGGGAGGTGGACCAGGACCGATGCCCTGAGCCCCGTCCCGACGTTCGTGGGGCAGCTGGTAAGGTAACCGAACTCCTGGTGAAATGCGAAGGCAAGTCGTTGCCCCAGTTCGGCGTCCAGCTTCGCCACGAGCCCCCAGGTGGCGTCCAGCGCGAAGCCCGAACGGAGGGCCTGGACCCGCAGATGGTCCTCCTCGTTCACCATCACGCTGGTCTGGTCCTGGACCAGGAGCGTGGCCGCATGCCGGGCCCGGGAGCCGGGCTCCGGCGCCGCGAGCTCGCGGCTCGCCAGGTGGCGCTCGTGGAGCAGCTGGCGATCGATCGGCTCGAGCAGGTCCATCCGGTACCGGGAGGCGTGCCCCAGGCCGAGGGTGGCCGTGGCCGCTTCCTCCACGGTACCCGCGATCCGTTCCCGCTCCGCCGGATCGTTCCGGGTCCCGAAGCGGTGATCGGCCAGGTTTCGCGCCAGCCGCACCCGCGTCGAGATCACCAGGTGACTCGAGGGCCCGCTGGCATCGAGCCACGACATCCCGCCGTCGGCGAGCAGCGACACATCGATCATTCCCGCTCCCGCAATCGGTCCCGCAGCTCGGCCGCGAGCTCGAACTGCTCCGTTTCGATGGCCCGCCGCAGCTGATCGCGGAGCTCCTGCGTCGACGTCCCGACGGGCACCGGCACCGGCGCGACGCCGGGCCGGGCGTAGCGCATCCCCGAGTGATGCGTGGAGCCGTGCAACCGTCGCAGCAGCTCGCGCAGCGGCGCTTCGAACGACCGATAACACTCCGCGCAGCCGACCCGGCCGCTGTCGCGAAAGTCGCGCAGCGTCGCGCCGCAGCCGGCGCACTGCGGTCCCGCGAGGGCTTCGACACCGCCCGAGACGTCGCCGAGCGCCGCGAGGAAGCCGCCCAGCGGCGTCTCGGTGAGCGCCGCGGCGGTCTCGATGCCCTTGGCCGACGCGCACTGCGCGCAGAGCGTGATCGTCCGCACGTCGCCCTCGACGATCTGGGTGAGGCTCACCACCCCCTCGCGCTCGCCGCAGCTGTGGCACTTCATCGGGGCCACGCCTCCAGATCCTCGGCGACGCCCGGCGCGAGCACACCCTCCGTGAGATGCAGCACGCGGTCGGCGCGGGCGGCGAGCTGCCGGTTGTGCGTCACCACGACCACGGAGGTGCGATAATCGCGGGCCAGCACGGCGAAGAGCGCGTGCAGCAGCTCGGCGTTGGCCTCGTCGAGGTTCCCCGACGGCTCGTCCGCCAGCAGCAGCGCGGGCTCGGTCGCGAGCGCGCGCGCCACCGCCGCGCGCTGCTGCTCTCCTCCCGAGAGCTGCGCCGGGAGATGATGGAGCCGGCCGTCGAGCCCGACCGCGACGAGGAGGTCGCGGGCGCGCGCCTCCGCCGCGGCGTCGGGCATCCCGCCGATCCGCAGCGGAATCGCCACGTTCTCGAGCGCCGTGAAGTCCCGCAGCAGGTGGTGAAACTGGAACACGAAGCCGATCCGGCGGTTGCGGAGGGCCGCGAGGCCGTCGGCGCTCATGGCCGCGTACGGCACGCCCTCGAGCGCCACGACCCCGTCACTCGGGACGTCGAGCGCGCCGAGCAGATGCAGCAGGGTGCTCTTGCCGGAGCCGCTCTCTCCCGTGATGGCGACGAATTCTCCCGACCCGACCTGGAAGTCGAGGCCGCGGAGCACCTGAATGGTCCCGCCGTCGCCGCCGAGAAAGCTCTTGTGGAGCCCCGTCGCCTCGAGCACCGGTGTCATTCGTGCCGGATCGCCTCCACCGGGGTGAGCCGCGCCGCCGCGCGCGAGGGATGGAGCGTCGCCACCACGGCGACACCGAAACTGAAGGCGACCACCGCCAGCACGTCGAGCACCTCGACGTGCACCGGAAGGTGATCGATGAAGTAGACCTGCGGGTCGATGCGGATGATGCCGGTCCGGTCGATCAGGAACGCCGCGACGAGGCCGAGCGCGAGCCCGATCGTGGTCCCGACGGCCCCGATCACGGCGCCCTGCGCCAGGAACACGCGGCTCACCGCGGCGCGGGTGAGGCCCATGGCCTGCAGGATCCCGATCTCGCGGGTCTTCTCCGCCACCACCATCGTCAGCGTGCCGACGATGTTGAACGCGGCGACGACCATGATGAAGCAGATGATGAGGCCCATCGCGAGCTTCTCGAGCTGCAGCGCCGCAAACAGCGACGCATTCTGATTCTGCCAGTCGAACGAGCGGAACGGATAGCCGAGTCGCCGCTCGAGCGCGGCGCCGACCTCGGGCGCCCGCCAGGCATCGCGCACGCGGATCTGGATGCCGGTGACCGCGGTGTCGAGCCCCGAGATCCGCTGGGCCGTCGCGAGCGGCATCACGGCGAAGCCGTCGTCGTACTGATACATCCCGGTATTGAAGACCCCGGTGACCTCGAACCGGAGGAACTGCGGCATCAGCCGCCCGGTGGCGCGGTTCACCCGCGCGGAGGTCGGCGGGACGATCGTCACCACGTCGCCCACGTACGCGGAGAGGCGCTGCGCGAGCCGGTAGCCCAGGATGATCGCCCCCTCGACGCTGTCCGGATGCACGCGGATCTGGAAGTCGAGATTCCCTCCCTGGATCGCCTCCGGGAGCGTCGTGACCGCGGCCTGACCCGGATCGGTGACGATGCCCACCACGTTCACCGCCGAGGGATACTCCGCCTGGTTCAGGATGAGCGACTGGGTGATCACCTCGGGTGCGGCGGCGACGACCTCGGGATGGGTGCGGATCGTGTCCAGCGCGGCGCGCCAGTTGTCCATCCGGAGCGAGGCGCCATAGGTGAGGATGCGGAGATGCGGGTTCGCCACCAGGATCTTGTCCCGCAGATCGTCGCGGAGCCCGTTCATCACGCCCAGGACCACGATCAGCGCCATCACGCCGATCGCGACCCCGCCCACCGCGATGATGGTGTTGAGCGAGGCGAAGCGGGAGCGCGTTCGCCCCCGCAGGTAGCGGAGAGCGATGGCCCGCTCCAGCCGGCTCGGAGGCCGGAAAGTCCCGGTGCCCATCCCGTCGCTCACGCGCCCGGCTCGACGCCCTCGGCGGGCCGGAGCGCCGGAAAGAGAATCACGTCGCGGATCGACGCCTGCCCCGTCACCAGCATGACCAGCCGGTCGACGCCCACGCCCACGCCGCCGGTGGGCGGGAGCCCGTACTCGAGCGCGCGGACGTAGTCGCCGTCGTACGGCTGGGCCTCGGCGTCTCCCGCCGCGCGCTGCTCCGCCTGGGCGCCGAAGCGCGCCCGCTGGTCGTCGGGGTCGTTGAGCTCGCTGAAGGCGTTGGCGAGCTCCTTACCGTTGACGAACAGCTCGAAGCGCTCGGTGAGGGCCGGATCGTCGCGGTGGACGCGCGCCAGCGGGGACAGCGCCTTCGGGTAGTCGAGGACGAACGTGGGCTGGATCAGGTGCGGCTCCAGAAAGGCCTTGAATACCTCGTCGATCAGCGCCGCGCCCTGGAGCCCGGCGGTGTCCTCGGAGGAGACGCCCGCGGCCACCAGTTTCGCACGGAGCGCCGCGTCGTCCGCGCGCGCCACGTCCAGACCGACCCGCTCGCCCAGCGCGTCGAGGAACCGGACCCGCCGGAACGGCGGCGTGAAGTCGATGGCCTGGTCGCCGACCGTGACACCGGGACCGCCCGTGCAGTGCTGCACCGCGCCGGAGATCAGGCTCTCCGTGAGCGCGAGCATGTCGTGGTAGTCCGCGTAGGCCTGGTAGAACTCGAGCATGGTGAACTCGGGGTTGTGGGTGCGATCCATCCCCTCGTTCCGGAAGTCGTGCCCGATCTCGTAGACCTTCTCGAACCCGCCGACGATCAGCCGTTTCAGGTACAGCTCGTCGGCGATCCGAAGGTAGAGCGGCATGTCGAGCGCGTTGTGGTGCGTGACGAACGGCCGGGCGGAGGCGCCGCCGTACAGCGGCTGGAGCACCGGCGTCTCGACCTCGAGGAATCCCCGCTCGTCGAGGAACCGCCGCAGATACCGGATGAGCTCCGCCCGCGTCTCGAAGACCCGCCGGACGTCGGGATGCACGGCCAGGTCGGCGTAGCGCTGGCGGTATCGGACCTCCTGGTCCGCGAGCCCGCCGTACACCACGGTCCCCTCCTCCGTCGCCCGGAGCTTCCCGCGCGGCAGCGGCCGGAGGCTCTTGGCGAGGAGCTGGAGCACGAGCGCACGGACCGTCACTTCGCCGGTCCGGGTCCGGAAGAGGGTTCCCGTCACCCCGACGATGTCGTCGAGATCGAGCCGCGTCGCCACCTCCCACTCGGGACCCAGCGCGTCCTGCCGCAGATAGAGCTGGATCCGGCCGGAGGGATCCTCGAGGTGGGCGAAGACGGCCTTCCCCTGGGACCGGATGGCGCCCAGTCGGCCGGCGACCGACACCATCGGGCCGGCGTCGCCCATGGCGTCGTCGTACAGCGCCAGCGCGTCGGCGGCGAGGTGAGTGCGGTCGTACCGGTAGGCGTAGGCCGGGATGCCGAGCGCCTCGAGCTCTTCCCGGGTGCGCCGCCGGGCCTCCTCGACGTAGGAGCGCTCGACCGTTTCGGTCACGAGGCGCTCCCGGCCGACTGTCTGAGCCACGCCTGCATGAACTCGTCCAGGTCGCCGTCCATCACCCGCTGCACGTCGCCGACCTTGAGCTCGGTGCGGTGGTCGTTGACCATCGTGTAGGGCTGGAAGACGTACGACCGGATCTGGTTGCCCCAGGAGTTGTCGGTCTTGGTCGCCTCGAGGACCGCGCGCGCCGCCTCCTGCTCCTCGAGCTTGCGCTGGTAGATCGCGGCGCGAAGCATCTTCATCGCCGTCGCCCGGTTCTTGCCCTGGCTTCGTTCCTGCTGGCAGGCCACGACGATGCCGGTGGGAATGTGGGTGAGCCGCACCGCGGACGACGTCTTGTTGACGTGCTGTCCGCCCGCCCCGGAGGCGCGGTACACGTCCATCCTGATGTCCTCGTCCCGCAGGTCCACCTCGATGGTATCGTCGATGTCGGGATAGACGAACACCGAGGCGAACGACGTGTGCCGGCGAGCCTGGGCGTCGAAGGGCGAGATCCGCACCAGCCGGTGGACGCCTTTCTCGGCCTTCAGGTACCCGTACGCGTTCTCGCCCTTGATCTCGAGTGCCGCCGACTTGATGCCCGCTTCCTCGCCTTCCTGGAGATCGAGCACCGACACGTCGTAGCCCCGGCGCTCCGCCCACCGGCGGTACATCCGCATGAGCATCTCGGCCCAGTCCTGCGATTCGGTGCCGCCGGCGCCGGGGTGGATGGTGACGATCGCATCGCCGGCATCATCGGGATCGCGCAGCAGCGTCTTGAGCTCGAACGTGTCGACGTCGCGCGCGATGGCGTCGAGCTCCGCCTCGAGCTCCGCCGACAGGCTCTCATCGGGCTCGGCCGAGAGGAGTTCGCCCATTCCCCGAGCGTCCGAGAGCCGGCTTCCCAGCGCTTCGCCGGGGGTCACCCAGCTCTTGAGCGCCTTGATCTCCCGGACCGCCTCGCGGGCGCGCTCCTGGTTGCTCCAGAATGCCGGATCCGTCTGCTCCGCTTCCAGCTGCTTGAGCCTGACCGCCTTGGTGTCGAGGTCAAAGAAAACCCCGCAGCTCGGCGAATCGGTGCTCCAGCTCATCCACCCGTTCAAGCGGATTCGGCATGGCCCTCGCATCCCCTTGCGGTCACAGTCCTTACGCGTCGAGCCGCCCTCCGCCCGGCGGGCGGAGGAACGGCTCGCGTCGAACGCCTCAATATAAGCTCAGGGGAAGACGGGTTGCCCGTCCGCCAGGATCTCGTTGAGCGCGTCCGTGAAGTAGGTCGTCCCCAAAGCCAGCTCTTTCCCAACCTGTTCGATGTACTCCTCCCAGCTCTTTCGGATCTCCTCCTCGAACATGAGCTTGAGCGACCCGTCCCGCAGCGCGTCGCGCCGCTTCGCCGGGTGGTAGACCACGATATCGCTCACGAGCGCCCGCGCGAGCCGCCGCGCCCGCGCCTCGGGATCCTGGGAAAGGAACGGATTCGTGGGACGCCGGGGACGCGCAGCGGGGGGTGCCGGTGCCGCCGGCTGCATCGGTGCCGCCGGAGGCGCTGATGGGGGTGGTGAAGGCGGTGCCGGTCGCTGAACGGCCGGCCGCGCC
>JBOHSH010000199.1:0-4753 GCA_050733195.1 Gemmatimonadales bacterium | reverse complement strand
CGCCCTGCCGGTCCCGCTGCACGCGGCCGTCGGCAGCCCCGGGCGCCAACCCGGCCGCGCGGCGCGACAGGACCACGCTCCAGGCGGTCGCCAGCACGAGCCCCGCCGCGCCGGCGTTCAGTGACCACCGGAAGAGCGTCACATTCATCGCCTGATGGAGCGGGTACAGGAGCGCGGCGACGCTCGCCACGCCCAGTGCCAGGAGCGCCGGCCGCCGGTGCCGCCACGCCGCGTGGGCGAGGCTCGCGACGCTGACCGCCGACGCCCCGTAGAGGATCGGCCGTTGAACGTCCCACAGGTGGAGCCAGTCGAGCCCGAGGGCGGTGATGGCCACCCCCAGCGGCGCGAAGAGGCCCACGCACCCCGCGGCGAAGTTCGCCGACAGCGCGGCCACGGCGGATCCCGAGGACGCCAGGGCGCGCGAGAGTGTCTTCGCCAGGACTCGCCCCGTCATCGCTCTGCCGTCCCCCCTTCAGAACGTGAGGACCTTGTCCGCCGCCGCCACGTCTTCCAGAAGAAAGGCCGCGAGCCCCCGCACCTCGATCCCCTCGATCAGGTCCTCGGCCTTCACGCCGCCGATCGCCATTGAGGAGCTGCAGGCGTAGAGCCGCACGTCGCCGGCCTGCCGCACCTCGCGCAGGAGGCGCGGCAAGTCCGCGAGCCCCTGGGCCGAGAGGCGCTCCCGCACCGCCGCTTCCTGCCCTCGATAGGCGTCCGACAGATCCATCTCCTCGGCCCGTCTCCGGGTGAGCTTCAGCACGGCCTCGTCGCGGAAGAACACGCGCACCGTCAGGCCCGAACCCACGGCCGCCATCAGGACCGTGACGACCTGGATCAGCTGGTTGAAGCTCCCGCGCGAGGCGATGACGGCCAGCGTCTTCACGCGAGGGAGCCCCCGGTGCCGTCGCCATTCACGCGTCCTTGCCTCATCGTCTCGCTATGCCTAGAGCTCTGCGGGGCGGCGGCCATGAGGTTACCGGGGCTCGCCTGGTTCACCCGCGCGCTTCCGCACCGAGGAGACGATGACCGAGCCCCAGCGGGCATCGGGCTCCCACCGGTGGCCGAGAAACGGGTGACCGGTGTTCCGGCACCAGGCCGGGTAGTCGTGCTCCGCGGCGGGGTCCGTCGAGAGCACCCTGACGACACCGGCCGCGGGGACGGTCAGCATGGCCCGCATGAGCCGGAGGATGCCCTGGGCGCAGAGCATCCCTCGGTTGTCCACGATGGCGGCGACCGCGTCCTCGGTCGGCCGCGCGTCGCCGCTCACCAGTTCCACACCGTGTCGAACTGGTCGACGAACCGGCCGAACTCGTGCCGGCTGAGCAGCTTGACGCCCTGGATCAGCTCGCGCTCCTCGATTCCCCGCGCCGCCAGGTCCTCGCGCAGGGCGAAGACCGGCACGTTCGAGGCCTGCACCGACTGGATGTCGGTCTCGATGAGGAACCCGGGCTGGACCGGCGCCCCGGCGATCTTGATGCCGGTCCCCTCCTGGCCACGGACGGCGTAGTTGACGGCGTCCTCGCTGAGCAGGATCGTCATCTGGCTCCCGGTCACCGGGGCGAACGCCGAGGCAAAGAGGCCGATGTCCGAATCCTCAAGGTTCCCGTACTCGGTGTGGGAGAGGACCGACAGGATCTTCTTCGGCATGGCACTCGCCTCCTCTCAGTGGCCCGAGACCAGCAAGGTCTTGTCGGCCTGGTCGGTGAACTTGTAGATGTCCGCCAGCGTCCCGTGCACGACGGGGTCCAGGTGGTAGCCTTGTGGAACGCCCCGTTCCACGCAGCAGAGCCCTCAGACATACCAGTTGAGGTGGGGCTCCCCCTTGCCCTTCTCCAGCAGGCGCTCGACGAACTCGGCCGTGGTGCTGTGGGCCTTGCCGGCATCCGTGTGGTGTTCGGGCTTGTCCTTCCAGATGGGGTCGTCGTGCTGCTTCTGCGCCTTGGCGGTCAGCAGCACCCCGTCCTCGTAGGCGAGGACGTTGACGTCGTAGCCCTTCTCGAGGGCCGTGTCGACCAAGCGGAACACGCTGACCGGGGTCTCGTTGCCGTAGGGGCCCGCCGTCAGTGTGATGTGGAGCATCTTTCGTCCGGTCACCATGATTGCCATCCCTCCTCGCGCCGTCCGGTTAGTGCCAAATGGCCTTGTCGGATCGCTCCATGAGCAGGTCCGCCAGCTCCCCCATGTTGCCGACCATCACCGCCCCGGAGAGCCGCTCCCCCGTGAGCCCCCGCTGCCGCAGCGAGACCTCGTCGGCCAGCACTTTGACCCCGTCGGTCTTGGCCTCCGTGACGAGCGTCTCGCCCGCTTCGAACCGCCTGCGCGCGGCGAACACGGCGTCCTGAAGCAGATAGACCGTCACGTCGTGCTTCAGCTCCCGGAGCTGCTTCCCCAGGTCGAAGGCGTAGCGGCCGCCCTCCAGGGGACTCTTCGTCTCGACCAACACGTAGCGCGCCATGGCATTCCCTCCTTCCAAATTCGGTATGATCGGCGTGCGCCCACCGACGCGCACCGCCGGTGTTCGACGTCAGTACCGGACCACTTCCCTCGGGGAGTCCGGGTACCGATCGTAGATCGTCAGCGTTTCCTCCATTCTCTCGCTGTGCTTCAGATAGACAGCGCGCTGGCGTGCCAGCGCCGATGTGAACCGTGTCTCCCCGACCATCCGCGAGCCCCGTCGGACGTCCCGAGCCGCCTCGGCGTCGTCGAAGACCGTCACGACCGCGGTGTCGAGGGACCGAACTTCCTCGCGCAAGCGCTCGCCCAGCGCGCGCAGCTCCTCGGCGGTCGGCCCCGGGGTGACGGCGATGAACCGGCCCTCGCCCCCCGGAATGCGCCACCGTGCCACCTCCCGGTACCCCCGGCCGTCGCCGGGAGACGAGCGCAGCACCGCCAGGACGCCCGCCGCGAGCGCGGTGGCGCCGAGCGGTACCGAGAGGAGAAGTCCCCGTCGCCCCCAGCGAGCCGAGCTCGGGGCAGGGTCATCGCCGGGCGCCGGCTGCCGCGCTGCCGGCCTGCGGCCCAGACTCACCGGGGCCAGCGCCGCGAACGCGGCGGCCAGCGCGACGGCGACGGTTCCCCACGCGAACAGGTCCCCGTGCCGGGTGTAAAAGCTGACGCTCGCGCGCGGGGCGACCGTCGCGGCCAGGACCGCCGGCGTGAACAGTCCGGAGGCTCGAACGATCCGGCCGTCGGGAGCGACGATCGCCGAGATGCCGGTGTTGGCCGCCCGGACCAGGTAGGTGCGGTTCTCCACGGCCCGGAAAGCCGCCATGGCGAGGTGCTGCGGGGGCGCGGCGCTCCGGCCGAACCAGGCGTCGTTGGTGACGTTCACGAGGAGGTCGGCGCCGGCGAGGAACAGCTCCCGCACTTCCCGGGGGAAGATCGCCTCGTAGCAGATGACGACCCCCACCCCGCCGAACGGCGTGGAGAACACCGTCGCCTCGCTCCCCGGCACGAACTCGCCGATGGCGCCGCCCGCCACGGCGTTGACGAAGAACAGCAGGCGCCGGAGCGGCACATACTCCCCGAACGGAACGAGATGGCGCTTGTCGTAGCGGCCCACCGTCGTCCCGTCCGGGCCGATCAGGAACGCGCTGTTCCGGCCCTGTCCCTGCATGCGTTCCGGCGCTCCGACCAGCAGGTACGCCCCAGTCTCGCGGGCCAGCGCCTCGACCTCGCCCCGCCGCGCGTCTTCGCGCAGGACGAACGGCACGGCGGTCTCGGGCCAGACGATGAGCCGGGGGCGCTCGCGCGCTGCGTCACGGGTGAGGTCGCGATAGACGCCCAGCGTCGTGACCTGCCAGCCCGGGTCCCACTTCACGCCCTGGTCGATGTTCCCCTGGACGAGCGCGACGCGGACCGGGGACCCGAGAGGCCCATGGGACGGCTCGAGCCAGGGGGACGCGAGCGCGAGGCCCGAGACGAGCAGCGCCACACCGACAGGGGCCGCGGCTCGACGCCAGCTCCCCCGTTCCTGGACCACCTGGGCGAGCGCGGCATTCACCGCCGCGACGACGAACGACACGCCGTATACGCCGGTCGCCGCCGCGACCTGGATCAGCGGGAGGTTCCGGTGCTGGGAGTAGCCGAGGAGGTTCCAGGGGAATCCCGTGAGGAGGTGAGTCCGGAGGAACTCCAGCGCGACCCAGACGCTGGCGGCCCCGAGGACGTACCAGGCTCCAGAGCGAAGGACGCTTCGTGACAGCAGCGCGCAGAAGGCCGCCGAGTACAGGGCCAGGTACCCAGCCAGGCCCAGGAGGACCAAGCCCGCGAGCCCCCAGGGGAGGCCGCCGTAGCGGACCATCGTGGAGGCCACCCACGGGATGGTCGCGAGCCAGAAGACCAGCCCCGCCACGAAGCCCAGCGCCGCCGCCCGACGCCACGCCGTCCCTTCGATCGCCACGAGGAGCGGCGCCAGCGCCGTGAAGGCGAGCCACCCCTGGTCCCCCGTGCCGGGAAAGGCGAGGGCGAGCAGTCCTCCGGACAGGAGGCTCAGGAAGAGCCGGACCCGGGGGCTCACGGGAGCGACCTCCTTGCCGTCGAACACCGCGGCGACCGGTCCACGATCCCCCGGTCCGCCGGACCACGCACCCCACTCACGAGGGCCACGCGGCGGCGTTCGGTCTCTGTCACACGCCGCCCTTCTGCGACTCACCCGCTAAGACCGGCGGCCGGTAGCGCCGGAGCCGGTTCGCGTTGGCCACCACGGAGAGCGAGCTCAACGCCATCGCCGCGGCGGCGATGATCGGATTCA
>JBOHSH010000198.1:0-13352 GCA_050733195.1 Gemmatimonadales bacterium | reverse complement strand
AAGCCTACCGTTGCGGCGATCGCGACGCCGGCGAGCATGGTGTTCTTGGTGAAGCCGAGCGTCTTCTCCCCATAACTCAGCACGAAGACGGTGTAGACGTAGAACAGCACGTTCTGGCCGAAGCGCATGCCCATCCCGACGAGGAGCTCCCGCGGATGGTCCCGGAAGACCGCCACCAGGGGCGCCCGGGTTTCCTGCCGGGTCGCCTTGAGGCGCTCGAACGAGGGGGTCTCCGGAATCCGGAGCCGCACGAACAGCCCCACGCCGATCAGCACGACGCTCAGCAGAAACGGAATCCGCCAGCCCCAGGCGAGAAACGCCCGCTCATCGAGCGCCGTGGAGAAGAGGGCAAAGACTCCCGTCGAGAGCAGCAGCCCCGCCGGAACGCCCATCTGGGGCCAGCTGCCGTGGAAGCCGCGGCGTTCCCCTCCCGAGTGCTCCACCGCCATGAGCACCGCGCCCGCCCACTCCCCGCCGATGCCGATGCCCTGCACGAAGCGCACGACCACGAGGAGGATCGGCGCCCAGACTCCGACGCGGTCGTAGGTCGGGATCAGGCCGATGAGCGCCGTCGCGACCCCCATCAGCACGAGGGAGTAGACGAGCATCGCCTTGCGGCCCACGCGGTCCCCGTAATGGCCGAAGACGGCTCCGCCCAGCGGCCGCGCGAGGAACCCGACCGCGAACGTGCCGTACGCGCTCAGCGTGCCCGCGAGGGGATCCTGATTCGGGAAGAACAGCCGGTTGAAGACGAGGGCGGCGGCGGTGCCGTAGAGGAAGAAGTCGTACCACTCGATCGTGGTACCGATAAAGCTGGCCAGGATGACCCGGCGCAGTG
The DNA here is from genome assembly GCA_050733195.1 of Gemmatimonadales bacterium. Taxonomy (GTDB): domain Bacteria; phylum Gemmatimonadota; class Gemmatimonadetes; order Gemmatimonadales; family GWC2-71-9; genus JABFSM01. The sequence goes on along the minus strand of JBOHSH010000198.1, from coordinate 12,514 downwards.
AGCTGGACGAGGCGGGTATCGCCGGCCCCCCGCGTTACCAGACGGTGAAGAGGCCGATCGTGAGCCCGTACCGCGAGGGAATCCCCTCCTCCGCGTTCCAGGAGAGTCCTCCCGACACGCCCCACCGGCGGTCGAGCAGCGCTTCGCCCCGGGCGGACAGGAATCCGAGGCTCCGGAGCTCCACCGTCGGCCCGACCCCGACGAGCACGACCTCCTTCCCTCCCCCGCCCTGGAGCTCGGCAAACCGATCGGCGCGGCCGAAGTAGCGCCGCGCCGTGAGCCCCCCGGAGAATCCCGTGCTGCCCGCCGTCGGGACCGCGACGGCCCGGGCGCGAACGTACCACCAGCCCCGGTACGCGGCGACACTCGCGCTCAGGATGTCGACGGCGTCGATCGGAAAGCTCATCCGCCGGTATCCGGCCGACAGCTCCCACCCGCCCCGGACGCCGCGGAAGACTTCGGCCGACAGGTCGCTGGACGCGATGACGTCCGCCCCGGGCGCCACGGCCCCGTGCACGTGGACATAGATCCGGGGCGCGAGCCGGAGATAGGCCTCGGCGGTGAGCTGGGCGTCGGTCTGATCGAACCGCTCCACCGTTCCCACCTGCGCTCCGAAGGTATGAAGCCTCACCCTTCGCGTGGCCGAGGCGGTGAACGTGTTCCAGCTGGCCCGATCGCGCGTGAATCGCTCATGCACGTAGCTCAGCCCGGCCCGCCAGGCCGCGGTATCCTGCGCGGGCAGGGCGACGAGGATCACGGCGAGCGTGACGGACGGCATCAGGTCCGCTTCTCCTGGGCGAAGCCCTTGCGCGTCATCTCTCCCCAACCCTGGACTCCCCGCCAGGCGCGCACCAGCCCGCGCACTCGCCAGAAGCTGTTGACCTGGCGGTAGCCGAATGCCTCCACCACCCCGATGGTCATGAGCGCCGCCAGGTCACGCGCTCTCGGATAGCGCCGGAAGGTCAGCTCCTCGAGGCAGACCGCGGCCACCGAAAGCGCGCTGCCGAGCAGCAGCGCGGTGAGGAAGAACGCCGTGCCGTAGAGAGGACTCACCAGGCCCAGGGCGAGAGCCACGACGAAGCCCACGTACCCCGCGGCCTCGAGGATGGGTCCGAACGTCTCCAGGAAGAAGAAGTAGGGATACGCCACGAGTCCGATGACGCCGTATCGCCGGCGCAGCAGCATCCGCCGATGGCGCAGCATGACCTCGGTGAGCCCGCGATGCCAGCGGTCCCGCTGCCGGCCAAGGTCCCGCCACGACTCCGGGCACTCCGTCCAGGCAACCGGATCGGGGAGAAACGTGAGGCGGTACGGGATACCCCGTTCGCGAAAGACCCGGTGGAGCCGCACGGTGAGCTCCATGTCCTCGCCCACCGTGTCGGTGGCGAAGCCGCCGGCTTCCACCACCGCGGCGCGCCGGAAAAGCCCGAAGGCTCCCGAGATGATGAGGGTGCCGCCGATCGTGTCCCAACCCATCCGGCCTGCGAGAAACGACCGCAGGTACTCGAGCACCTGCAGCCGCGGCAGGAGCCGCTTCGGCAACCGGATGCGCACGAGGGCGCCACGCTCGACGACCGAGTCGTTCACGATGCGGATCGATCCGCCGGCGGCGATCGTCCGCGAATCCTCGAGGAAGACGCGAACGATGCGGCTCAGGGCGTCGCGCTCCAGCAGGGTGTCCGCATCGAGCGCGCAGAAGAGCGGCGTCCGGCAGTAGGCCAGCCCCGCGTTCAGCCCGTCGGCCTTGCCGCCGCCGTGCTCCTTGTCGAGGACCCAGAGTCCCGGATGTCGCCGGCTGTGCCAGCACCCCCGGACGGGCTGATGACCGATCTCGGCCGTGGGCGCGCGGTCCGCGGGCTCCAGCGCGAAGGTCTCGCGCAGGGTTTCGAGGGTACGGTCCTTCGACCCGTCGTTCACGACGATGATCTCGTAATCGGGATATCGGAGCGTGAGCAGCGAACGGACCGCCTCGACGCAGGTGGCTTCCTCGTTGTAGGCCGGCGCGATCAGCGTCACCGGCAGGGCCACACCCGGACGGCTTAGATCCTCGACGTCGACCGACTGGAGCCGGCGGGCATAACGGCGCATGGCGGGGAACGCCGCGGCCGTGAGCAGGAGGTAGGCGCCATTGAGGAACACGAAATAGGCAAGGACGAATCCGCCGCCGATGCCGATCGCCGCGATGATCCAGTCGCGAGTCATGCGGCGCTCTCCGCCAGCGCGGCCCTGGCGACGAGGCTGCCGGGACCCTCTCCTGCCGCGAGCTCGCGCAGGAGGCGGCCGTCTTCGAGCGACCGGACCGCTCGGGCGGCCGCGAGCCGTACCCAGGGGGATCGATCGTCGAGCTTGGGGGCGAGCTCCCGGAGCTCCCGCGCATCCGCCAGCGCGCCGAAGGCGGCGACGGCGTGCTCGCGAACGAAGTCGGTGGGCGCGTCGAGCCAGGCCCGAATCCCGGGGACGTGCTCCGGGCGCCCGACCTGGCGCAGCAGCCGGAGGACCGCGGCGATGAGCTCCGGATCCGTCTCCCGGTCGAGCACGGTCCCGGCAGCATCCGCCGCGGGGAGATGCGAGAGCATGCCGAGCGCGTCGGCCGTCACGGCCCGCACCGGAGCCGGTTGGCCCAAGTCGGCGAGCACGGCCAGGAGCGCTGGCGCCGCCGCGGGGCCCATCGCCGCCAGCATCCCCGAGAGAAACCTGGCGTCCCACAGCGTGAACCGGTGCAGGCGCGCCAGGATCACTGGTGCGAACTCGGGGTGATCCCGCCGCGCCAGCGACCGGGCGGCCATCATGGCGACGATGGGCTCGGGGTCATCCAGCGCCGCCGCCAGCCGATCGGAGTACTGCGAGAAGCCGAGCAGGCTCAGCACCTGAGCGGCGCGGGCCCGGAGGGCGGGATCGGGGTGAGACATCCGTTGCGCCACCCCGGGAAGAAACGGAGCCGCGAGGAGGCCGACCCGATCCCGCTCCGCGCCGCGAAGCCGGCGCGCGAAGCGGGACAGGTACTCCACGAAGAGGGGCACTTCGTCGTGGGGCAGGTGGTGCGCGACCGCGTCGGGGGGTCGCGTTCCCTCCAGCACCTCGAGCACCAGCTCCTCCCACGTCGCCTCGATGCGGCTCCACCGGCGGGCCATGCGCGTGTTCCGCCAGCGGAGCACGAACGCCGCCACGGCGAGGAGAACGATCAGCACGATCAGTGCGGCGGAGACCAGCGACAGCAGGAGCAGGAGCCGCTCCGCACTGCTCTGCGGCCGGAACCATTCTACCAGCTCCGGCGGCACGTCAGGCGATGAGCCGCTTCACCCGGGCGACGAGCTCCGCGGGCGAGAACGGCTTCACGACGTAATCGGTGGCGCCGAGGTCGAACGCCCGGACGAGGTTCGCTTCGCCCTCGAGCGCGGTCAGGATCAGAATCGGAACATCCCGGTAGGGCGGCAGCTCCCGGAGCCGCTGCAGCACCTCGTAGCCCTCCATCCCGGGGAGCTTGAGGTCGAGGATGACGAGGGCCGGCACGAGCTCCGCCGCCGCATCCAGGGCCAGCGCGCCGTCGGTGAAGTGCAGCACCTCCAGGCCTTCCCGTTCCAGGCGATGGCGCACGACGGAGGCGAGCAGCTCGTCGTCCTCGGCGAAGAGCACCTTCCGGGTCCCTCGCTGCGCGACGGCCGGGGTCTCCGGCGACTGCCTGCCCGACGCGGCGGGCCCCGGGTCTATCGGCTTTCCCTCGAGAGCCGCCTGCACCGCGGTGCGGAGCGCGTACACGTCGAACGGCTTCTCGAAATAGGCTTTGGCGCCGAGCGCGAGACACTCGGCTCTCGTCGCCGCGCCCAGTCGCGCCGACAGCACGATGACCGGCAGGTCCGCCGTCCGGCGGTCCTTGCGGAGCTGGCGCAGGAGATCCCGTCCGTCGCCGTCGGGGAGCACCAGATCCAGCAGAACGAGACCGACGTCGCGGCGGGCGATTACCTCGGGGACTTCGGCGAGGGTGCCGACGCTGGTGATTTCCCACTCGCTGCTCCTGAGCATGGCGGCGAGCAGATCGACGATGTCGGGGTCGTCGTCGACCAGGAGCACGGTGCGCTGGTGGCCCTCCCGGGTCAGCGCGAGGCCGCGGAGGACCTCGAGCAGACGACCCGCCGCCGCGGGAAGCTCGTCGTCGGTGCATTCCTCCGCTCGACGCGCCGTCTCCGTGATCTCCGGAAAGCCGTACATGCCGCCGGAGCCCCGGAGGCTGTGGGTCATCCGGCGGATCTCGGCCAGCGCCTCCGCACGAGCGGTCGAGAGCCGGCCAACGGCGGCGGCGAGCGCATCCGCGCGCGCCGGGAGGCGTCGGCGGTAGCGATCGCGGAGCTCGTCGCTGGCGGATTCCGGCGTGGAGCGCCTGCCTTCTCGGACTTGCTGGTTTGATGCGGGGAGATCGAAGTAGCTGGGGCGGGACTCGAACCCGCGACCCCGGCATTATGAGTGCCGTGCTCTAACCAGCTGAGCTACCCAGCCTTAAGCGCTTTATCCTAGCGGACTTACCGGCTCCAGGCAAGCGCCCGGAAACCGTTCGTCGCCGGTCCGGGACGGCCCGGTGCTGGTGGCTCGGAGGCCGTCATGGCAACTTTCTGCGATCTTCTACGGAGCGCCTCCTTGAATCGCCCGACCCAGCTCGCCGTCGCGAGCCTGCTCGCTCTTCCGTCCGCCCTCGCCGCGCAGGCCGCCTTCGAAGGGGCCGTCACCGTCCGGCTGACGAGCGGCACCACGACCGCGGAGCCGGTGTTCCACGTCAAAGGCTCGCGCACCCGCATGGAGTTCAACATGGCGGGGGCGCAGGCCTATCAGATCATCGACCTCTCGAAAGACCAGCTCATCACGGTCGTTCCGTCGCAGCGGATGTACATGACGATGGACATCAAGGAAGCGGCGAAGGCCGCGCCGGTTCCCCAGACCCCGACCGCCGGCTACAAGGTCGAGGAGACCGGTCGCAAGGAGACGATCGCCGGCATCTCGTGCGAGCACTACCGGATGATCGATGCGGACGGCCAGCGCGAAGCCGACGTCTGCCTCGCCAGGGGCATCGGCACCTTCATGGGATTCGGCGGGGGAGCACCCGGCCGTCCCGGCGGGATGCCGGGCCTGCCGCCGGAGATGCGGGAGCTCGCTGCCAAGTTCAAGGACGGCGCCTTCATCCTCAAGGCGGAAATGAAGGAGGGAGGCCGGACCATCGGCTCGATGGAAGTCACCAAGGTCGAGCGGAAGAAGGTCGACGACGCCATGTTCGTCCCGCCGGCCGGCTTCCAGGCGATGGACATGAGCGGCATGATGCCGCCGCAGCGCAAGCCGCCGGCCTAACGCGGAGTCGAAGGCTCCAGGATGAAGACGTGCTCGCCCGGGCGGATCATGCCGTAGAGCTCCCGGGCGAGTCGCTCCTGCGTCCCGGGATCGGTTTCCACCGCGCGGGCGAACTGCGCGAGGGAGTCGATCGCGCGCGTGAGGGCCGCCACCGAGTCCCGCTCCGCGCGCTCGCGACGCTTGAGCTCGAGCCACTGCAGCGTGCTGTATTCCCCGCCCTGCGCCGCGAAGAACATCGCGGCGAGCAGAATGCCGACCCCGGCCCACCGGGCGCGCGTCACAGCGAGTAGAGATCCCGGCCCGGGTAGTGGGCCATGTCGTCCAGCTCCTCCGCGATGCGCAGGAGCTGGTTGTACTTGGCCAGCCGGTCGGTCCGGGAGGCGCTGCCCGTCTTGATCTGGCCCACGCCGGTGGCCACGGCCAGATCGGCGATGAAGGTGTCCTCGGTCTCTCCCGACCGGTGGGAGATGATGGCGCCGTAGCCCGCACCCTTCGCCAGCTCGATGCACTTGAGCGTCTCGGTGAGCGTGCCGATCTGGTTCACCTTGATCAGCACCGCGTTGGCGACGCCCTCTTCGACGCCGCGGCCGAGCAGGTCCACGCTGGTGCAGAAGAGGTCGTCTCCCACGAGCTGGATGCGATTGCCGAGCCGCTGGGTGAGCGTGGCCCATCCGGCCCAGTCGTTCTCCGCGAGACCGTCCTCGATGGAGACGATGGGGTACCGGTCCACCCATTGCGCGTACAGGTCCACCATTCCGCCGGCCGACTGGCGGGCTCCCCCGCTCTTCCGGAAGACGTAGTCCCCGTCCTGATGGAGCTCGGAGGCGGCCACGTCCAGGGCGATCGCGATGTCCTGTCCCGGCCGGTAGCCCGCGGCCTCGATCGCCCGCATCACGACGTCCAGCGCGGCCTCGTTGGAGGGGAGCGAGGGCGCGAAGCCGCCCTCGTCGCCGACCGCCGTCGAGAGCCCCATGCCGCCCAGGACCTTCTTGAGGGCGTGGAAGACCTCGACGCCCATGCGGAGCGCCTCGGGAAACTCGTCCGACCCGATCGGCACGATCATGAATTCCTGGACGTCCACGGTGTTGTTCGCGTGGGCGCCGCCGTTCAGGATGTTCATCATCGGCACCGGCATGACGCGCGCCATGGGGCCGCCCAGGTAGCGGTAGAGCGGCAGCCCGACGTCCTCCGCCGCGGCCCGGGCGACGGCCAGCGACACGGCGAGGATCGCGTTGGCGCCGAGCTTGGCCTTGTTGGGCGTCCCGTCCGCGTCCATCAACTCGGCGTCCACGAGGATCTGGTCCGTCGCCTCCACGCCCTCGAGCCGCGAGTTCAGAACCTCGTTGACGTTGCGCACCGCCTCCTGCACGCCCTTCCCCAGGTACCGCTTGGGATCGCCGTCCCGCAGCTCCATCGCCTCGTGCTCGCCGGTCGATGCCCCGCTCGGCACGGCCGCGCGGCCCCGCGCGCCGCTCGCGAGGACGACCTCCGCTTCGACCGTGGGGTTGCCGCGGGAGTCGAGGATCTCACGGGCATGGACTTCGATAATGGAGGACATGCGGGCCAGGGTGAGGGGAACCGGCCAACCGTCAACCGTAAGCTATCATGCCGGCGTCTCGACCGGGTCGCCGCCCAGCGCGATGAGCTGGGCTCGCGCGGCACGACTCAGCCGGTCCCGGTCTTCGTACGTCATGCCCGTGGTCGGGATCGGCTCGCCGATCCGGAGCGTGACCGTCCCCCGTTTGGGCGTGAAGCTGCCTTTCGGCAGCGTCTCGAAGGTCCCCGCGCAGAGGATCGGAAGGACCCGCGCACCGGCGGCGATCGCGAGCACGAACGGCCCCTTCTTGAACGTGTGGAGCCTGCCGTCGCGCGACCGGGTCCCCTCCGCGAAAACCACCGCCGAGATGCCCGTCCGCATGAGGACCGCGGCCTCCTCGTAGGCCGAGAACGCGGCCGCGAGGTTCTTCCGGTCGATGGGAATGTGCTTCATGCGCCGCATGGCGAGCCCCATCACCGGGATCCGGTTCATCTCCTTCTTGAAGACGAAACGGACGGTGCCGGGCAGCTCCTTGAGGATCGCCCAGATGTCGACGAACGACGCGTGATTCGCGATGTAGACCGTCTCCACGGACGGATCGAGCCGCTCGGCGCCCTCGACCCGCACCGTGACTCCCGTCCAGCGGAGCATCCCCGCCCCCCACCGGCGCTGGGCCTGGTCGTAGACCCCGCCGGTCCGCTGCCGCACGCCCAGTAGTGCCGCGACGATCACCGTGCCGCTGCGGAGCAGGGTGAGCAGCGAGACGGCCAGCAGGTAGCGGAGCGTCTGCATCAGGCAAAGTGGTCGTAGCTCTTGAGCGCCACCGGCCGGCCCGCGAGCTCGAGGCGGGCGCCGGCTCCGGGCTCCACCAGCCCGATCCGCGTGAGGGGCACGCCGGTCTCCCCGAGCGCGCGCTCGGCCAGGTCCGCACCGAACCCGGCGGGCATCACCGCGAGGAGCTCGTAGTCCTCCCCCCCGCGAGCGGCGAGCTCCGCCGCCGCCTCGCCTCGGCCGAGATCGGGGTGCACCGGCAGGCTCGCGAGCTCGATCCGGAGAGCCACCCCCGAAGCCGCCGCGAGATGTCCGGCGTCGCCCGCGAGCCCGTCGCTCAGATCGATCATGGCGCGAACCCCGTGCTTCGCGAGCCAGCGCGCGGAAGCGATCCTCGGCTCCGGATGACTGAACGCGCGGCGGGCTTCCGGTGCAGGCTCGGCGCCGGTGTTCCAGCTCTCGAGCGCGGCGCGCGCACCCCCGAGCCGGCCCGTGACCCAGACACCGTCGCCGGGCATCGCACCGCGGCGGCGGACCGGCCGGTCACAGCGTCCGAGCACGGTCACGCCGATCGTGAGGACGCCGCCGGCGCTCAGGTCTCCCCCCAGCACGGTCGCGCCGACGGAGGCGGCGGCCTCGCCGATACCGGCCATCAGGCTCACCGTGGCCTCCTCGCCCAGCCCGGGCGGGAGGATGATCGCCGCCAGCAGCCCCACCGGCTCGGCCGCGGCCGCGGCGAGATCGGACAGCGCGCCGGCGGCGGCCCGCCAGCCGATTTCCTCGAAGGTGAGCCACGGGCGGCGGAAGTGCACCTCGTCCACGCTCACGTCGGTGCTCACGGCGAGGGTTCCGCCTTCGAAGGAAAGGAACGCGCAGTCGTCGCCCACGCCGGTGGCGCGGTCGCCCAGCGCGGCGAGCACCGAGCGTATCCAATCGAACTCCCGACCGGCACCGAGTGGAGTGGCCGCCACGCCTCAAGTCCCGGTGGGGGCCGGAAGCTCGTGCAGAATCGGCGGGTGAACGCCGCCCGTTTCGCGAAGCCGGTCCCAACGCCGCCAGACGTCGGGGAGCGCGGCGATGACGTCCATCGGGCGCATCGCCCGCGCGCTGGTGCGGCGGGCGGCGAAGTCCCCGGCGTCGCCCAGGGCCTGAGCGGCCAGCGCGGCCGCGTACCGCGGCTCGATGCCCTGTCCCAGGAACACCGCGGCGACGCCGCTCAGCGTGTCGCCGCTGCCCCCGGTCGCGAGTCCGGGGTTCCCCGCCGCCACCGTGAGCACCGCGCCGCCCGGATCGGCGACGACCGTCGGCACGCCCTTGAGCAGCACCACCGCGCCCAGCCGCGCGGCGGCCCGCGACGCGGCACCCCAGGGATCCACGGCGATGACCGACGCGTCCTCCGGCTGGATCGCACGGAACTCGCCGGCGTGCGGAGTGAGGAGGGCCCGCCGTCCCGCGAGCAGCCGCTCGAGCGCGCCGGCCTTGCCCCCGAAGGCCATGAGGGCGTCGGCGTCCAGGACGAGGCCCGCCGACCCGGCGGCCGCGACCACCCGCTCGACCAGCTCGACCCGGCTCGGGTCGCGGCCTAACCCGGGCCCCGCGACGACCGCGTCGCAGCGCTCGAGCAGGGCCCGGGCGGCGTCGGTGAGCGGGGCGTCGAACTCCTGCTCGACCGTCTGCACGTCGGGCTCCGCCTGCCGGATCGTCTGGACCGATGCGCGCGGGGCGACGACGTGGACGAGGCCCGCGCCGGTCGCGAACGCCGCGCGGGCGGCCATGCGGGCGGCGCCGGTCATGCCGGCGTCCCCGCCGACCACGGCGATCCGCCCGCGGTCCCACTTGGTGGCTCCGGCCTCGAGGCGGCCGAGCCGCTCGGCCGCCCGCGCGTCGGTGAACAGGAGCGGCCAGGCCGGGTCGGGGGCCGGCAGCCCGATGTCCGCGACCACGAGATCGCCGATCTCGTCGCGCGCGAGGAGATGGCCGCGGCGGCATCCCCCGAACGTCACCGTGAGCGTCGCGCGGAAGGGACCGTGCTGAACCCCGTCCTCGAGCCCGAGACCCGTGGGGCCGTCCACGGCGAGGATCGGCACCGCCAGGTCCGCCAACCGCGCCGCGAGGCCGGTGATCGGCTCGCGCAGCGGCAGCTTCCCCCCGGTGCCGAGCAGCGCGTCGATCACGAGGCCGACCGCCGGCCAGGGTCCGTCGGCGGCGAGCTCGCGAACACCCGCCTCCCGCGCCAGCCGTGCCATCGTCCGCGGGAGGTCTCCCGCCGGCTCTCCCGCCTGGGCAACCCATACCGCCGCGCCCGCAGCGTGGAGCGCGCGCGCCACCACCCAGCCGTCGCCGCCGTTGTTCCCCGGACCGGCAGCCACCAGCGCGCCGCGGCTCAGCGGCTCGGCGAACCGTTCCGCCGCGATCGCCGCGACGGCGCGTCCCGCCGTCTCCATGAGCGTGTGTAAGGGAATCCCGCCCCGCGAGGCCCGCGCATCCCAGTCCGACGACTGGCCGGGCGTGAGAACGGGGATCACAACCCCGGCTGACCGTCAACCGTCATTTATGGCTCTGTCCGATCACCCGCCCGATGGAGATCTCCCCGTTGTCGATCCGGAGATTGAATCCGCAGTCGGGGTTGGTGCAGACCCATGCCTTATAGGTGATGGGAGCGCCGTCGCGGCCGTAGTCGGAGAGAGGCACCAGCGTGCCCTGACCGCACTTCCGGCATTGCGGCCATTCCTTGAGCTCGGTCATCCAGACCTCCTTCCGGCGCCCCCCACCCCCCCGCCCCCCCGCCCCCGCCCGACCTCAGCCCTCCTGCAGCCCCTGCCAGACGTAGGAGGCGTCGAACGCCACGTCGAACGAATACACCTCGTGAAAATCCTCGACGCGGTCGTTGGACTGCGTCACCAGGAGGCCCACGTCGACCAGCGCGAACACGATCCTGCCGAAGTCCTCGGTGCGCCGAATGCCCCAGTGCTCGAGGACCGTCCGCGCCATGAGCCCGTATTGCTCCAGGGCGAACTCCCGGCAGGCGTGGGTGAGCTCCTGCCCCGAGACGTGGCGCCGCGCCGGCAGGCGGACCTGCAGGTATTCGATCGCCGCCAGCACGAAGAGATACGCGCGCTCGTCGAAGCCCTCGTCCCGGCCCCGAAGGCGTTCCGCGATCTCCCCGGCGAAGCGGAGCTCGCTCATGCGCGTACCGCGGCGACCTCGCCCGACTGCGGGGCGTAGGCGACGCGATCGCTCCCGTTGTACAGCGGGAATCGCTCCGCGAGCTGCTCGACGACGCGCCGCACTCTCGCGATCGTGGCGTCGTCACGGCCCGTGAGCACCTCGTCGATCAGCGCCGCGATCCGGTCCATCTCGGCGGGACCGAGTCCGCGGGTCGTGAGCGCGGGGGTGCCGAGCCGGATCCCGCTGGTGACGAACGCCGACTGCGGATCGTCCGGAATCGTGTTCTTGTTGACGGTGATGCCGGCGCGGCCGAGCAGGGCCGCCGCGTCCTTGCCCGTGAGGCCGCGGGGACGGAGATCGACGAGCATCACGTGCGTGTCGGTGCCCCCCGACACGACCGCGAAGCCCGCCGCGACCAGCCCCTCGGCGAGCTGCTTCGCGTTGGCCACCGTCGCTCGGGCGTAGTCCCGGAACTCCTCCGTCATCGCCTCGCCCAGCGCCACCGCCTTGGCCGCGATCATGTGCATGAGCGGGCCGCCCTGCGTGCCGGGGAACACCGACCTGTCGATCGCCTTGGCGAGATCGGCCGTGCAGAGAATGATCCCCGCGCGCGGCCCGCGCAGCGTCTTGTGGGTCGTGGAGGTGACCACGTGGGCATGCGGCACGGGGGAGGGATAGACTCCGCCGGCGACCAGCCCCGCGAAGTGCGCCATGTCCACCAGGAACGAGGCGCCGACCTCGTCCGCGATGCTCCGGAACGCGGCGAAGTCGATGATGCGCGAGTACGCGCTCGCTCCGGCCACGATCAGCCGCGGACGGTGCTCCAGCGCGAGGGCCCGGACCAGGTCGTAGTCGATGAGGCCCGCCGCCGGATTCACCCCGTAGTGTGCCCACCGCCAGATGACGCTGCTGTGACTCACCACGTGGCCGTGGGTCAGGTGACCCCCGTGCGGAAGCGACATCGCGAGCAGCGTCTCTCCCGGCTTCGCCAGGGCCATGAAGGCGGCGAAGTTGGCCTGCGCCCCCGCATGGGGCTGCACGTTGGCGTGATCCGCCCCGAAGAGCGTCCGCGCCCGGTCGATCGCGAGCTGCTCGACCTCGTCGAGCACCTCGCAGCCGCCGTAGTACCGCTTGCCCGGATACCCCTCGGCGTACTTGTTCGTGAGCGGAGTACCCATCGCGTCGATCACCGCCCGCGAGGCGAAGTTCTCGCTCGCGATCAGCTCGAGGCCGTCGCGCTGGCGGGCCAGCTCGCGATCGATCAGGCGGGCCAGGTCCGGATCGACCTCCCGGAGCGGTGCGGTATGGTCACTCATGCGTCGGTGTCCCGGTCGATTTTGGCGATCCGGCGGGAGTGCCGGCCGCCGGCGAACGGCGTCTCGAGCCATTCCTTGAGGATCGCCGCCGCCTTCTCCTCTTCGAGGAAGCGGGCCGGCAGGATCAGCACATTGGCGTCGCCGTGCTCCCGGGCCAGATGCGCGATCTCCGGGCTCCAGGCGACCGCCGCGCGTACCCCGCTATGGCGATTCGCGGCGTAGCTCATCCCGAGCCCCGTGCCGCACAACAGGACGCCGCGCTGGTTCTCCCCGCGCGAGACCCGGTCCGCCACGACGTGGGCGTAGTCCGGATAGTCCACCGACTCCGCGCTGTCGGTGCCCAGATCCAGCGGCGCGTACCCCAGCCGCCGAAGCTCCTGCACGAGGCGCT
>JBOHSH010000197.1:0-3342 GCA_050733195.1 Gemmatimonadales bacterium | reverse complement strand
GCCTCGAACGCCGCCACGACCGCGGCGCCGTCGCCGCCGAGCGGAACGGCGACCTCCGCGCCCTCGTCCACGAGCACGAGCGCGGCCCGATCGCCCGGGACGAGCCCGCCCATCAGGCGGCGCACCGAATCGCGCGCCGCGGCCCACGCGCCCGCGTACCCCATGCTCATCGAGCGATCCGCGACGACGACCACGTCGCGGGCGGCGCGTTCCGCCGAGAGCGCGGAATCCTGCTCGACGAAGGGTCGCGCGAACGCGATCGCCAGCAGGATGATCGCCGCGGCTCGGAGCGCGAGCAGCAGCAGGTGGGTGAGCCGGCGCCGGTCCGAGGTGCGGTGGGGCAGCCGCGCCAGGAACATGAGCGACGGGAATCGCACCGGCTCGCGCCGCTCGCGGTGCCGGAGATGCAGATACACCGGCACCGCGATGGCCAGGCCGGCCAGGAGAAACGCGGGAACGAGAAAGCCGAGCGGCATCAGCGCACCCGCATCATCGCTTCACGCCGCACGAGATACGCCCGCAGCGCGACGTCGAGCGGCTCCGAGGTCTCGAACCGCGTGTAATCGATGCCGTAGCCCATGAGCTCGCGGTCCAGCGACTCGAGGTGCGCGGCCATGCGCTCGCGGTAGCGCGCGGCGACCGAGGCGGGGACGACCGACATCCGGTCGCCGCTCTCCAGATCCTCGAACGGCGCCGGCTCGTCGTAGGGGAACGTGCGCTCGGCGGGGTCCATCACGTGCAGAGCGATCACCTCATGGCCCCTCACCCGGAGGCCCGCGAGCTCCGCCCGGAGGGCTTCCGGCGCGGCGTACCAGTCCGAGATGAGCACGACGATGCCCGAGCGTCCCAGCCGCTCGGCCACGGCGCGCACGCCGTCGAGCGGCGCGCCCTTGCCGTTCGGCTCCGCCCGCTCCAGCGCGTGCAGCACGTGACGGAGATGCCGGGTCGAGCAGGGGACGAAGTCCACGACGCCACCCGCGAACGTCGTGAGACCGATCCGGTCGCCCTGGCGCTGGGAGAACCACGCGAGCGCCGCCGCGAGAAGACGCGCGTACTGAAACTTGGTGACCGCGCCGGAGGCGAACGACATCGACGCCGACACGTCGAGACTGATGAGCACCGACGTATTGGTGTCGGCCTGGCACTCCTTCACGTAGAACCGATCGCTCCGCCCGTAGACGCGCCAGTCGAGCCGCCGGATGTCGTCGCCGGGCTGGTACGGCCGGTGCTCGGCGAAGTCACCCGAGACTCCGAGCCGGGGCGTGCGGTGCAGACCGTGCAGGAATCCGGCGACCGCGCTCCGCGCGACCAGCTCGAGATCGCCCACCCGGGCGAGGACGGCGGGGTCGAGGAGGCCGGAGCGCGGCGCTTCGGACATCAGAGACCCGATCTCGGCGGCGGGGCGGCCTTGAGCAGCTCCTCCACGAGCTGGTCCGCCGTGACGCGCTCCGCCTGCGCCTGGAAGTTGAGCAGCAGGCGGTGGCGGAACACCGGTCGCGCGAGAGACCGGATGTCGGCGGCGTTCGCGTGGGGACGGCCCTCCAGCAGCGCCCGCGCCTTGGCGCCGAGGAGGAGCGCCTGCGCGGCGCGAACGCTCGCGCCGTACGCCACCCAGCGGCGGACCGGCTCCGGCGCGTTCGGGGTCACGGGCCGGCTGATCCGCGCGAGCTCCACCGCATAGCGCACCAGCGGCTCGGCCACCGGAACCCGCCGCACCAGCTTCTGGAACGCGATGAGCTCCGCACCGCCGACGACGCGGTCGAGCGGCGACTCCTCCCGGCTCGTGGTCTCGCGAGCCACCCGGACCTCGTCCTCCTCCGGCAGGTAGTCGAGCACGACCTCGAACAGGAACCGGTCGAGCTGCGCCTCGGGCAGGGGGTAGGTGCCCTCCAGCTCGATCGGATTGCGCGTGGCGAAGACGTGGAAGGGAGGGTCGAGGGAATACGTATGCCCCTGCACCGTCACGCGGTGCTCCTGCATCGCCTCGAGCAGCGCCGCCTGGGTCTTGGGCGGGGTGCGGTTGATCTCGTCCGCGAGTACCAGATTCGCGAAGATCGGGCCTGGAACGAAGACGAGCCGCCGGCGCCCGGTGGTCGCGTCCTCCTGAATGACATCCGTTCCGGTGACGTCGGACGGCATGAGGTCCGGCGTGAACTGGATGCGGCTGAAGCGGAGATCGAAGACCTCCGCCAGCGACTGCACGAGCAGCGTCTTGGCCAGGCCCGGCACGCCGATGAGCAGGCAGTTCCCTCCCGAGAGCAGGGCGAGGAGGGCCTGCTCGATGACCTGCTCCTGCCCGACGATCCGGCGGGCCAGCTCGGTGCGCACCCGCTTCATCGTGGCGTGCAGGTGATCGGCGAGGGCGCCGTCGTCTCCGTCGTGGGAGGGAACGATCCGGGGTTGGGCGACGGTCACACGGGCTCCTGGGTCAGCGGCTGAGGGCGTATATCAAATAGTTTACGCCCAGCTTGTACGCCTCGTTGGACAGCTCGATCGGGAAGTACCCCTCGTCCGAATACTCCCAGTACTCCGCGATGTCGTTGTTGTGGTTCACGATCACCAGCAGGCGCTTGGCCGGATCGTTGTCCTCGAAGATCCCGTAGAAGACGGGCTGCAGCCCTCCGTAGGGCGGCACGATGGTCTCGAGGGATTCGATCCGGTAGAACGAGTCGAAGATGGGATGGGCGGCCGTGAGGACGGTGAGCCGGGCGTCCGGCAGCACCTTCCGCATCTGGGCCTCGAAGTTCAGGAAGTCGGCCCCCCGGAAATCATCCACGATCAGGAAGCCGCCCTTCTGCAGGTACGCGCGCAAGCCGGCCACCTCGGCGTCGGTCGGACCCCAGAAGCCGGGCTCGCAGATGTAGGCGATCGGATACTTGAAGAGCTCCGGATCGTCCAGCGCGATGACGTTGCTGGCGTCCTGCCGGGGGCCGACCGTGGTCAGCTCGCCCAGGATCTTCGTGAAGTGACGCTCCGCCCGCGGATAATCGTGGCCCCACGGAGGCTCTCCCCGGCTGCCCCGGAAGTCGCCGAATCCGGTGAACGCCGTCGCGAACCGCACCCGCACGAACGTCCAGCGCCCGTCGTAGGGCACGTTGTCCAGCACCTCCTGCTCGCCGCGGCTCCGCTCCCCGCGCTGGGCCTCGAGGATCGAGAGGGCGGCGCCGAGGACCACGAGCGCGAGGACGGCGATGCGGGGCTTCATGGGCGGCGCGCTCCGCGACTGAGCTCGAGCAGGAGGAGCTGTGCGGACTCGAATCCCGGCGCTTCCTCGAGCGTGCGCAGCAGCTCCCGCCGCGCCGCGGCGACGTCGCCCGCGTCGGCGAGCGCGCGTGCGAGCTC
>JBOHSH010000196.1:0-1615 GCA_050733195.1 Gemmatimonadales bacterium | reverse complement strand
CGCTCGGAGTAGCCGATGTTGGGGATCAGGAGCCCCGAGCTGCGCTCGCTCTTGACCGGCCAGACGAGGTAGGGGGTGTAGAGGACGGGAACCCGCTTGACGCGCATCGCCGCGCTGCGCACGTGCGCGTAGCCCTCGACCTCGACCGTGGCCTTGCCCAGCCGGAAGCTCCAGTCCGGGCGCTCGCCGGCGCAGGAGGTGAAGGTGCCGTCGGTGACGGTGTAGGTGTCCTCGCCGATCTTCGCCACCTCGCTGCCGCTGAAGAAGTAGTCGGTGGCGACGTGGGCGGTGGACTCGGTGAGGACGCCGGTCTTGGTCTCCAGGTTGAAGGTGGCGGTGGCGCCGGTGATGCGGCGCGGCCCCTGGTCGATGATCACGTTGCCGGTGGCGGTGACGACCTTGGTCTCGATGTCGAGCTCGGCGCGGTCGGCCTTGAGCTCGATGTCCTGGTACTTGAGCTGCACGGCGCCGGCGAGGATCGCGTAGTCCTCGCGCCGGTACTCGAGGCCCTCGGCGCTGCCGGAGGCCGTGCCGCCGCCGCGCTCGGGCGGGAAGGTGAAGGTGAAGTCGATGCGGTCGGGTGCGGGGATCGGGGTGGCCGGAGCGGCCGGCGCCTCGGCCGGAGAAGGAGGCTTCGCCAGCTGCTGCACGGCGGAGGTCGCGCTGCCCGGCGGCGGAGTGGCGGGCGGCGCCTGCGCCGCGGCCAGGGGCTCGGCAGCGGAGGACTGTCTCTGCGAAGGCTGCGGCGGCTGCGCATCCTGTGCAGCGAGCGGCCCGGCCAGGCAGATGGCCAAGAACACGAACAGGGCGCGGTGCATCAGGTCATGTCGCGCTTAGACCAACACGATGTTTGCACGAGAGCCGGAGCGCCTGAGATCCCTGCGGTGCGTGCGCCACACTAGCGTAGCCCAGCGAGCCTTCTCGTGTCCATCGGAGGTGCCTCCTACTCCTGTTCAATCGCTTCGACGACGATTGAACGGGGATCCAACGAGTCCAGGGCCGCCATGACTCGCTCGGCGTGGATCTGCACGTCGACCGCCGCACCAATGGGAATGTCGTTGGGCAACGGCAGTGAGAAAACCTGGGAGCTGTCGTAGACGGGTTCCACGGTAAAGTTGTGCTCTCTGCCCGGAGAGGGACCTGGAATGCTTACCCGTATCCCCAGCGGGTAGAGGGAGGCGACTTCTCTCAAGGCTCGCACGGCGACCCGGAGCACAGTCGCGCCGTCCCGCCGACGCACAAGGATAGTCGTGGCGCGGCCCATGAGCCCCGTTGCGCAGTCCATGGGGCCGACACACTGTCCGTCGCTTTCGCGCGAGGGCCGAAATCCGTCCGGAAGGGACCGTGTGCGCTGTCGGAGGATCTCTTCAGCTTCCCGGCCCCGAGAGCCTGCTCCAGCCAGGTCGTACACCTCCACTCGGGCGCGTTCGTCGAGAGAGCCGAGGCGCGGCCAGCCAAGGAGCTCCGCAAGCCCCTGGTACACGATCTGCGCATAGAGGTTATTTGCCTCGGGAGTTCCGTGCCTAAACGGCGGAGGGTTGCGCCAGGCAGGACCGGTCAGCTCCGGCGGCGTGATGACGTAGGGCGCCTCGATGCCCGCTTCGTGCACCAGCCA
>JBOHSH010000195.1:0-28232 GCA_050733195.1 Gemmatimonadales bacterium | reverse complement strand
CGGCCGACCGCCCCGACCGCTGCTCCCCCTTGTCGAAGCCTCGGGGCCCACTGCTCCGGTCTTGGCGTCGTCCTTCGCGTCTCCTCCCTGGACGACGGACCCGCTTCCGGCGACCACGAGGCGACCTGGCTTCTCGGCCATACCGAGCGCCTCGATTTCGGCGAGCTCTGGCGGGATGGGGACGAGCTCTTCGTCGACGCCGTTCTCCGAGTCCCCTGCCGGTACCTCGAGACCAATCCCCGCGATGGCCGCCGCGCGCGGTGCCGGGCCCATGGCTTCCGCGGACCGCTCCCCCGGGCTCCCGCCGCGTCGCGCCCTGCGGTTCCGAGACGTCTCGGTGAGCACGAGTTCGTCCTCGTCGAGCAGGGGGAAGAGACCGAGCGCTCCCTTCTCCCCCTGGCCGTCCAGTCGCCGCGGTCGCTCCCCGTCATTACAGGAGCCAACCCCTGCGCCGGCGCCCCTTGCCGGACGGCCGACAACCGTCGGGGTGCGGCCTGCTGTCGCGACCTCCAGATCGAGATCATGTGCTCGCGGCGGCAGCGCCGCCTCGAGGCACTGGTGCGCTCCCGCAGACCGCCGTTCCTCTGCAAGGTCGACCGCGAGAGCGACAACTCCCTCAGCGGCGAGCTGATTTCGGCGTGCGGATACCTCAAGGACGACGGGATCGAGTGCTCGCTACACGGCCGGCGGAGGCCCGACGGCCGCCCGGCCAAGCCGGACCTTTGCAGCCAGTGGCCCGACGGCGCCGAGGCGATGCATCCCGGGTGCGTCTTCGGGAATGGCGCAAAAGGCCGCTGGCAGCGACTCGAGTGACCGAACTCCGGCCACTGCCGTAACCTGATGCCGGGAAGGGCCTTGGAGACCTCTTCCGGCCGCCCTGACAGGGGTCCGGAGAACGCCAGCTTACGCCGTCCCGTGTGAGTCATATCTTCGATGTGCAACGGCTTAGCCCCTCCACGTCCTTTACATGATTAGGGGGGTCAAGTCCAGGAGTGCGGACGGCGCGGGGGTGACATGGACGACCTGGAGCGACTCTACAAGACGCACTACTCGGCCGTAGTCCGGTTCCTGTATCGGAAGATCTGGGACGCGGACCGTGCGGAGGACCTGGCGCAGGAGGTGTTCATCCGCGCCATGGCCCACCGGCCGGAGAAGCCGCGGGCGTGGATTTTCGCTGTGGCCGCGAACCTCGCGCGCGATGAGGCGCGGGCCGCCATTCGGCGAAAGAAGCACCTCACGCTTCTCAAGGACGATCCGGTTCCGCTCACGACGCCGGACGCCTCCGCGGAAGATTCGGTGGAGCGGGACGAGCGGATGGCGCAGGTGCAGGGGGCCTTGTCGACCCTCTCCCCGCGCGACCAGGAGGTTCTGCTGTTGTGGGATGCGGGCCTGAGCTATCCCGAGATCGCGGCGCAGACCGGTCTGGCGGTCGGAGCGGTCGGCACCACGCTCGCGCGGGCCCGGAAGCGGTTGATCGAGGCTTACGATCGCAGGGAGTACCAGCAGCATGCGGCACGTTCCTGAAGAGGAGCTGCACGCCTATCTCGACCAGGCGTTGAGCCGGTCGCAGTGCGTCGAGATCGAGACGCACCTGGCCCGGTGTGCGTCCTGTCGCGACGCGCGTGACGACGCGGCGGCGCTGCGGGATCGCACCACCGCGCTGCTCGCGAGCCTCACGCCGCGGCCGCTGATCATCCCTCCGGCGTACCAGCAGCTCGCCTCCCGGCAGCCGCTGCCGGATGTCTCGCTCTGGGTGCGTCGGTATCGCCGGATCGGGCTTTGGGCCGCCGGTGTGGCGGCCGCGGTGGGAGTCGGCTGGATCGCCCGCGCCACCGCGTTCCCGGGACCGGCGGAAGGCGCGCTGCCGGTCGCGACGGCCCTGCCCGCGCCAGCTGCCCCTTCTCCCTCGCTACCCCCGGTCGTCAACGACGCACCGCCGTCGGTGACGGTGGAGCAGAAGCCGGTTCTTCAGCTCGCGCGGAACACCCCTGCCGAGCCGGTGTCGCCCCCGACCATCGAGCCGGCGCCCATCGTCCAGCCGGTGAGCAGCGTGCTCGGTCGCGAAGCCCTCGGCCCCTCCCTGGCCTCCGTCGAGGGGCGGGTGGTGATCGGAGCCTCCACCTTCGACCGGCTGTGGCGCGCCGTGGAATGGGACGAGGCGCTCTCCCTCGCCGGCGGATCGCTGCCCCTCATCGAGGGCCTGCCTGTGGTCGGCGTCCTCCTGCAGATGGGTCAGGCCGGAGAGCGCCCCGCGGTAATCGTCGCGCAGCAGGATCCGTCGGGGGAGATTCTCCAGACGATCGAGGGCCCGGTCGCAAAGGTGACCGAGTTTCTCCAGCGGCCGACGGCGCCCGGCGTGCGCACCGGGGAGCCTGCCCGCACGGCGCCGGATTACCTCCAGGGCGCGAACGGATCGTGGCACCGCAGCCTGCGAGCGCTCGCCGTGACCGGGAGGCTGCCGACGGAGTCGCTCACGACCCTGGCGAGGAGTGCGGCTTTGCGGTGAACGGTTGAACGGTGAACGGGATTCGAAAGGCCGGCTCTTACGAGTCGGCCTTTCTGATTCCTGTGGAGAGGCTGTTACCGGTCACCGGTCACTGTTCACTGTTCTCGGCTCTCATGCCTCCGCTCGAGCTCCGCCGGCAGGGCATAGTCCGCGGTTCTCTCCTCGTGCCCGAACTCGTGACCGTGACCGTGCGCCCGCTCGATCTCCAGGGTGACGACCGCGAGCCGCGGCGAGACCATGGGAAAGAGCCTGCCGAAGGTCGCGTAGCAGAGCAGAAAGAATCCCAGAACCAGCAGGATCGCGCCGACGTCCGGCGCGCCGAACGGCGGGCCGGCCTCGGCCGTGATCGAGGGCAGCACGAGCAGATACCGCTCCAGCCAGAGCGCGGTCAGGCTCACGAGCGCGAAGAGGCCGAGGGTGAAGGGATTCTTCTTCGCCGCGACGAACAGGAGGCCCCAGAAGGGGATCAGGAACATGCCGACCAGCACCGCCCGGCCCACGGGCATCCAGGGGCCCCAGACGCGGGCGAAGACGAAGCCGGTCTCCTCGGGCATGTTGCCGTACCAGATCACCAGGAACTGCGCCCACATGAGGTAGGCCCAGAACACCGTGAAGCCGAAGATCAGCTTGCCCAGATCGTGCCGCTGCTTCGGGCTGATGAGATCGCGAATGCCGAGCTCGCGGCGCCCGTAGAGCATGAGCAGGGCGAGCAGCGCGTGCCCGCCGAGGAAGCTCCCCATGAAATAGAAGCCGCCCAGGAGGTTCGAGTACCAGTGCGGCTGCAGCGCCATGATGCCGTCGAAGGCGATCAGGGTGAAGACGATCGCATAGACGACGATATAGGCCGGAGCCAGGCGCGCGATCCGGGCCTCCTGCGCCGCACGGGCGGCGGGCGAATCGTCGTATCCGGTGGTCCATTGATCGTAGAGCGCGCGGCGCTGATCCGATACCGCGTCGCGAGCAGCGGCCATGTCCGGGACCATGTCGGCGCGGACCAGCAGCCACCCCAGGCCGAACAGCACGAGCAGGCCGACCAGCAGGCGGCCGAACATGAACCAGCGCGACAGCCAGAGCGCCTTCCCGTGGGACAGGGAATGGAGCTCCTCGTGCATGTGGCCGTAGATCGCCTCGTAGCCGACCGTGAAGATGAGCACGAGCCCGATCAGCGAGACGACGGCGAAGAGCGCGGTCGCCTCGGCGAAGCGGATGATGACGCCGGACCACTTCGCCTTCGCCACCTTGTGGACGGCCGTCAGGGCGAGGCTGCCCCCGGTGAGGCCGGTGAAGTAGATCCAGTTCACGTGGAAGGCCTGCCAGGCGCGCTCGGGGTGGTCTCCCACCAGCGCGAGCACGAACAGGACCGCCCCGACGACGGCGAGCACCAGCCCGAGCAGCAGCAGCGCGGACCATCGCCCCGCCGGCGCGCGACCGGCGAGTCGACGGAAGAGATCCCGCTCGGTCATGGGGGAGCCGCTCCTCCCGGCCCGGCCGGCGCGCCGGGCGCCGGCGCGGGCACGGGCACGGGTCCCGCGTCACGCTGCAGCTTGCGGACGTAGTTCACGACGGCCCAGCGGTCCCCGGGCCGATACAGCTTGTCGGCGTAGGGAGGCATCCCACCGCGGCCGTACCGGATGATGCTGTAGAGGTAGCCGTCCGACAGCGCCCGGGCCCGCTCGGTGAGCAGCGACCAGGCGCCCAGCCGCGGCCCGACGGTGGCGTCCGTCACGCCGCCGCTCGCGCCGTGGCAGACGCCGCAGAAGTGCTGGTAGAGGGTGTCGCCCCGCGCGAGGGTGGCCGCCGGATCCGACGGATTGACGAGACGATCCGCGGTCGCCGCGTTTCCGGAGGCGAACTCGGCCTGCCAGTTCCCCTCCGACCCGGTGATCGGAACGGTGCCGGGAACCGCCGTCCGGGGAATCACGCCCGAGGCGTACGGGTAGAACGCCCGCGAGGTCACCATGTGATCGAACCAGGGGACCATCTTCACCAGGTCGTCGGGGCTCGGCAGCCGGTCGTAGTACCAGTTGCACCCGGAGAGGAGAAGGGTCACCGCCGCGACCAGGAGCCTAGAGGCCATGGCTGGTGACCTCTTCGGAGCCGGCGGAGGTGAGCAGGTCGCGAACCGCGGGGGCCTGGTCGGGACCGCACGGAACGAAGAGCCCGATGCGGTCGTCGCTGAAGGCCGGCCGGTAGGGGCGGCCCTTCAGGGATTTCACCAGCGACATGATGATCACGCCGGCCACGGTGGAGAGGGCGCCGTAGAGAATCGTGAGCTCGAAGGCGAGCACGACGTACGGCGGGATCGCGGCGATGGGCTTCCCGCCCACGACCAGCGGCCAGTCCCGCGACATCCAGATGGTCATCGCGAACCCGGCCGTACAGCCGGTGAGCCCGCCGATCAGGGTGAAGAGCCGCACCCAGCTCACCGGCTGCTCGAGCGCTTCCTCGATCTCGTGGTTGGGCGCGGCCGAGTACACGGTCAGATCCCGGAACCCGCGGGCGCGGAGCGCGCGGATCGCCTCGACCGCGGCGTCCACGTGGGCGAACGCGGCGAGCATCCCGGGCACGGGGCGCCTGGCCATCAGCGCCTCCCCTTGTGGCCCGCGTGCTTCCGCGGGAAGGGGATCATCTCCTTGATCTCCTGGATCGCCACGATCGGGAACGTCCGCGCGAAGAGCAGGAAGTACATCCCGAACCACCCGAAGGATCCGAGCAGGATTCCCCAGTCGGCCCAGGTCAGCACGGGCGTCTGCCAGGCGTAGGGGAGGAAGTCGTTGCTGAGCGAGGACGCGATGATCACGAATCGCTCGAACCACATCCCCACGTTGATGAAGATCGAGATGATGAAGAGCGCGGTGAGATTGGTGCGGATCTTCCGGAACCAGAGGAGCTGGCTCACGAAGGCGTTGCAGATGATCATCGACCAGCCGGCCCACCACATCGGGCCGAAGGCGCGGCGCCAGAACGTGGTCTGCTCGTAGATGTTGCCGCTGTACCAGGCGACGAAGTACTCCATGCCGTAGGCGTAAAACAGGATCGAGCCGGTCAGCAGCGTGAGCTTGGCCAGATTGTCGAAGTGATACTCCGTGATCATGTGCTCCACGCGGAGCACCTTGCGGAGCGGAATCAGCAGGGTGAGCACCATGCCGATCCCCGAGTAGATGGCCCCCGCCACGAAGTAGGGCGCGAAGATGGTCCCGTGCCAGCCGGGCACCAGACCCATCGCGAAGTCCCAGGACACGACGGAGTGCACCGAGAGCACCAGCGGCGTCGCGAGCGCGGCGAGGTAGAGGTAGCCGCGTGTGTAGTGCCGCCACTGGCTGTCCGCGCCGGTCCAGCCCAGGGAGAAGGCCTTGTAGATGGCCCGGCGCCACCCCGTGACCTTGTCGCGGACGGCGGCGATGTCGGGGACGAGGCCGACGACCAGGAAGGTCGTCGAGACGGTGAGGTAGGTGCCGATCGCGAAGACGTCCCAGATCAGCGGCGACTTGAAGTTGGGCCACAGCCAGCGCTGGTTCGGATACGGAAGCAGCCAGTAGAAGATCCACTGCCGCCCGATGTGAATGATCGGGAAGAGGCCCGCCGTCATGATGGCGAACACCGTCATCGCCTCGGTGGAGCGGTAGACCGCGGTGCGCCAGGGAGAGCGGAACAGGAACAGGATCGCCGAGATGAGCGTCCCCGCGTGGCCGATCCCGACCCAGAACACGAAGGTCGTGATGTACACCGACCACATCACCGGCGGCGTGTAGCCCGCCAGCCCCAGGCCCTCCTTGAGGAGGATGACGAAGGTGACGAGCCCGGCCAGGAACATCCCGACCGCGGTGAAGAGCGCGGCGTAGTAGCCCCGGCTGGGCGTCCCGAGGGTCGCGACGACGTCCCGCGTCACCTCCGCGTGCGTCTGCACCGGGTGCGGGTGTTCGTGGGCCAGCGCGGTCATGCGTGGCCCTCCGCGCGATGGACCACTTTCGCGAGGTAGGTGACGTTCGGGCGCACGTTCAGCTCCTCCAGGACGTGATAGCCGCGGCGGTCGGCCGCGACCCTCGCGACCCGGCTCCCGGGATCGCGCGCGTTGCCGAAGACGATGGCGCCCGAGGGGCACGCCTGCTGGCAGGCCGTGACCACGTCGCCGTCCCGGAGCGGCCGGTCCAGGAGCCGCGCCTCGTGCTCAGCGCCCCGGATCCGCTGGATGCAGAAGGTGCACTTCTCCATCACGCCCCGGGCGCGGACCGTCACGTCGGGATTGAGCTGCAGGTCCATCGGCGACGGCCAGGCCCGCCGGTTGAAGGCGAACCAGTTGAAGTAGCGCACCTTGTAGGGACAGTTGTTGCTGCAGTACCGGGTGCCCACGCACCGGTTGTAGACCTGGCCGTTGAGCCCGTCCGCGGTGTGATACGAGGCGTACACCGGGCACACCGGCTCGCAGGGCGCGTTGTCGCAGTGCTGGCACAGCATCGGGATCACGCGCGCCCGGACCGGCTCTCCCGGCGTCTCGCCGCCCTCGAAATACCGCTCGATCCGGAGCCAGCTCATCTCGCGGCCGCGGACGACCTGCTCCTCGCCCACCCAGGGGATGTTGTTCTCGGCGTAGCAGGCGGTCACGCAGGCGGAACAGCCGGTGCACCTGGCGAGATCGATCGCCATCGCCCACTGCGGCTGGGGGACGGCGTAGTCGCCGAGGAGGCGTTTCTCGACCTGCCGCTCGTGGAAGCCTTCGATCGCCTCGACCTCGCGCTCGGTGTTGACCTCGTGGTGCGCCGCGCCGAGGTCGCGCAGGGACTCCTCGAGCGTCCGGCCCTCGCGCGCGTGCGCGAGCGGCATCGTGCCCGTGATGTGGCGGCCCAGCTCGCGCGGGTTCCCCTCGGTCTTCGAGAGCTGCTTGTAGCGGCCCGTCTTAGCGAGCGAGACCCGGGTGCCGACGTAGGGCACGAACGCCGCGCCGGCCCCACCCCCCAGGAGGTCGAGGAAATTCACCCCGCGCCCGCGGGCAAACTCGCCGTACTCGGTGTGGCCGAGGCCGAGCGGCACGGCGACGACATCGCCCCGGAGGCCGGGATAGACGTAGGTGGGCGCCTCGATCGACCCGTGGGGGGAAGTGACCCGCAGGATCTCCCCCTCACGGACGTCGAGCCGGTGCGCCGTCTCGGGAGCGATCTCGACCCAGGAGTGCCAGGTGATCTTGGTGACGGGGTCGGGATTCTCGAGCAGCCACGGCTTGTTGGCGCCGCGGCCGTCGTAGAGCATCGTGGACGGAGCCGGCACCAGGACGAAGTCGCCGTCGCCGTCGAGGGCCGGGGGTGTGAACGGTCCCGGCGCCGCCTCCGGAGCGAGCCGGACGGCCGCGGCGGCGGGGCCGGCCTCGTAGATGCCGCCGTGCTGCAGCGCGTCCCGCCAGAAGCGGTCGGCGTCCGCGGCCCCCCGCGTGCGTCCGAAGCCGGCCCAGGCCTCGCGCAGGTGCGCCTCCCACGAGGCCGCCGTGAAGCGCGTCATCGGGCCGCCCACCTGTTTCGCCGCGCCGAGCAGGACGTCCCCGGTCGCCATCGCGTCCACCACCGGGGTCATCACCGGCTGCATCAGGCTTCGCACACCGGCGCGCGGCCTGAGGTCGTCCCAGCGCTCGAGCGCGTGGCGGTTGGGAAGCAGGAGGTCGGCGAGCGCGGCGGTCTCGTCGAGCACCGTCGCGGTGCTCACCGTGAACGGCACCTTCGCCATCGCCGCCGCGAACCCGGCCGTCCTGGGAAGCGCATAGACGGGGTTCGCGTCGTGGACGATGAGCAGCTGGATCTGGCCGGCGTTCATCTCGGCGATCAGGCCGGCCATCGCCTCGTAGCCGTCGCGGGCCGGCAGCCCCAGGCCGAAGCGCACCGTCCGGCCGACGTTCCCGGCCACATAGTTGAGCAGGTTGACCGCGGCGCAGAGCTCGGCCGCGCGTCGGTGCTGGGCGCCGATTCCGCCCGCCACGGCCAGCGAGGGCGAGGCGGAGGCAAACTCGCGCGCGAGCCTCCGGACCAGCTCCGGCGTGAGACCGGTATCGGCGGCGACCCGCTCCGGCGTGTAGGCCGCGAGCGCGGCGGGGAGCCCGAGCGCGTCCGCCGGTGCGCCCGTCCGCTCGGCGAGGAGCACCTGCGCCATTCCGAGGGCGAGCGACGCCTCCGATCCGACGGTCACGGGGTGCCATTCGTCGGCGTTCATCGCGGTCAGGTCCATCCGCGACCCGACCACGACGAGCTTGCTCATCTCCCGCCCGTCGAACCCGTGCGACGCGGCGAAGCCGCGCTGCTGCTCCACGACGGGTCCCCACGTCTCCAGAAAGTCGGCGCCGAAGGAGACGACGTGACGCGCCGCCGCGAAGTCGTAGTGCGCGACCTCGTCCGCGCCGAAGGTGCGGCGATTCGCGATCCGCTCCGGCTCGCGCGAGAACGGCTCCCACCGCACCAGCCGGCCGCCGGCCGCCGCGGTCCACTCCGCCAGGAGATCGTCGAACGTGCCCGGCCCGGCGCCGCTGATTACCGCCACCCGGCCCTGCGCCGCGCGCATACGCTCCGCCAGCAGTCGGATGGCGTCCGGCCACGCGACGGCCCCGAGCGAGCCGCCCTCGCGCCGAAGCGCCCCCTTCACGCGCGCGGGGTTGTAGAGTCCCTGCAGCGCCGCCTGCCCCATCGCGCAAAGCGCCCCGCCGTTCACCGGATGCTCGGGATTGCCCTCGAGCTTGATCGCCCGCCCTTCCCGCGTCTTGACGTGAAGCCCGCAGCCGGCGGAGCACTCGGTGCAGGTACTCGCGTACCACGTCGGGATGCCGGGAACCTGATCCTCCGACTGCACCAGGTACGGGACCAGCTTCTCGATGCGGTCCGTCGAGCAGCCGGAGAGCGCGGCCGTTCCCGCGCCGGCGGTGCCGAGCACCGTGAGGAACCGCCGGCGATCGAGACCACCCCCGGCTCCCGCCTCCTCCGGGACCCGTTCGCCGGTCACCGGTGATCCGTCAGTAGTGGCAGGCGGTACAGTCACGATTCACCTTTCGCTCGACATGGCAGCTGATGCAGAAGCCCATGTTGTTCACGTTGTTGGCGCGGAAAACCTGGGGCATCCGGGCCACGTCGCCGTGGCAGGTCTGACAGGCGTTGGGCCCGAGCGCCTTGATGTGACGCATGTGGGGGAAGTGCGCGTGTCTCGCGACGAAGTGAATCCGGGTCCATTCGAGCTTGGGCTTCGCCGGATCGTCGCGGTCCGCCCAGAACTGGCGAAGCTTGCGGATCTCGGCGCGATCGGTGCTGTCGGTACCCGAGATCACCGTGTGGCAGCCCATGCAGGTCTGCACCGACGGGATGCCGGGCTCGCTCGACGCGTCGACCGAGTAGTGGCAGTACTGGCAGGGAATCTTGAATTGCCCCGCGTGAATGTCGTGGCGGAAGAAGATCGGCTGACGGGGGCCGGCGAGCGCGGCGGAATCCGCGACGCTCAAACGCGGGGCGACGAGCGAATCCGCGCGTCCGGGGCGTTGCGCCGCCAGGAAAGGCTCGCGCGTCAGGAGGAGGGTGCCGAGCACGCCGGCACTCAGGAGACCGCCGACGACCAACAGCTTCCGCATGCGTGCGACCCGTCGCGAAGGTGAGCGACCCCGGTGCGGGCCGGCAGTGACGCGGGGCGCCGGCCGTGCATGTGAAACATTTCACGAGGAACCCGGCGGCGCAACCCTTGAGCGGAACCGCCGAGCGGGGATGAAGATAGCCGGGTGAGGAGCGGAAACAACCCGCTCACAACGAGTTAATCCGAATCCGTGCCGGGAGGCGCCGGGAAGTCACCCGGCTCCGGCCGGCCGACCTCGCGGAGGTGGGGCGGCAGGTCGAGCGAAACGCCGCGGCGCTCGAGAAAGTGCACCGTCTCCAGCGACATCGACCGGAGGAGCGACGCCTCGCGCGCATCGAGCGTGGCGCGGTGAATCAGCTCACGCACCGATCGGAGCACCGCATCGGGGCGCCGGGTCTTGAAGAACTCGATCGCCCAGAGGGCGCGCTCCCAGTCGCGGAACAGGAGCTCCAGCCGCTGCGACGGCGCCGCGGCCGCGACGCGCCGCGCCGGCTTGAGCGGAGGCCAGGCCTCGCCGGTGCGCGCGAGCCACGTCTCATAGCAGAGCACACCGACCGCCTGGGCCAGATTGAGCGACCGGTGGCCCGGCGAGGTCGGGATCGTCACCAGCGCATGGCAGCGATCCAGCTCGTCGTTCGTGAGCCCGTTGTCTTCCCGTCCCGCGACGATCGCGACGGGACCGCCGCCCTCGCCCGCGCGCGCGGCGAGCTCGGCCGCTGCGGCCCGCGGACGGAGGGTGCGCCGTTTCGCGGTGCGCTCCCGGGCGGTGAGGCCCGCGACGAAGACACAGTCGGCGACGGCGTCGTCGACCGCGGCGTGCACGGTGATCCGCGCGACCACGTCCGCGGTGCTGTGCGCGATCCCCTCGATGCGCCACGGATCGACGGCGACGGCCGGCGCGACGAGGCGGATGTGCTCGATGCCGAAGTTCTTCGCGAGACGGACGACGCCGGCGAGATTGACGAGATCCTGGGTGCCGACCAGGACGATGACGGGCGGCGGAGGTCCGGGAGCGGGGTCCTCGCTCACCCTTCGCCGACGAAGCTCGTGTTGACGCCCTTCGCCTTGAGCGCCGCGACCAGCGCCGTGCGCTCGGAGGACTCGAGCCAGGCCTCGCGGGGCTCGATCGCCCCCTGCTCCACGAGCTCGAGCAGGGAATCGTTGAGCGTGACCATGCCGAGCTTCCGGTTGGTCTGCATGATCGAGGGAATCTGGAAGGTCTTCCCCTCGCGGATCAGGTTGCTGACCGCCGGCACGGAGAGCAGCACCTCGCGCGCGGCCACGCGGCCGCCGCCGATCCGCTTGCACAGCACCTGGGCGACGACGCCGCGAAGCGACTCGGAGAGCATCACGCGGATCTGCGGCTGCCGGTCGGTGGGGAACTGGTCGATGACCCGATCGAGGGTGGACGCCGCGGTCGTGGTGTGCAGCGTGCCGAACACCAGGTGGCCGGTCTCGGCGGTCTCGATCGCGATGGCGATCGTCTCCAGGTCGCGCAGCTCCCCGACCAGCACCACGTCCGGGTCTTCCCGGAGCGCCGCGCGGAGCGCGGCCTTGAACGACTTGGTGTGCACCCCGACCTGACGCTGGGTCACGAGACAGCGCTTGCTCTGGTGCACGAACTCGATCGGGTCTTCGATCGTGATGATGTGATCGGTGCGGGTGCGATTGACCAGATCGACCAGCGCGGCGAGCGTCGTCGATTTTCCGGATCCGGTCGGCCCGGTGACGAGCACCAGACCCTTCGTCAGCTGGCAGAGGGCCTGGACCTCGCGGGAGAGGCCCAGATCCTCGGCGGTCCGCACTTCGGTCGGAATCTGCCGGAACACCGCCAGCGGCCCGAAGCGGTCGCGCCCGGCGTTGCAACGGAACCGCGCCAGGCCGTCGAGCTCGTAGGCGAAGTCGAGATCGTGGCTCTCCCGGTACCCGGCGTAGTGCTCGGGGGACATCATGCTGCGGAGCAGCAGCTCGAGCCGGGCGGCGTCGATGGGCTGCTCGTCGAGCCGCATCAGCTCGCCGTCCTTCCGCAGGATGGGGATCCCCCCGGAGCGGAGGTGGATGTCCGAGCCGCCGGTCTCGACGAGGCGCCGGAGCAGCCGCTCGATCTCCCGGCGGGGCTCGGAGAGATCGTTCGGCGTCGCGGCCGGAGCCGCGGCCGACCCTACGGCCGCTCGCGTCGCCCGAAGGCGGGCCGCGGCCCCACCCTGCTCGAACGCGACCTCGATGGGTCCGACCGGGCTGTCGTACCCGAACTTGAGCTCCCCCGCCTGCCCGACCCGCGTCGCCGCCTCGGGAGGCGCGATCTCCTTGAGCAGGGCGACGTACTGCGCCTGCGTCAGCGGATCGCGTGTGATGGGATGCTGGCCGGTGCCGCGCTGCAGCTGGATGGGCGCGCCGGCACCGAGGACGAGCGCCTCGGCGCCGTGCTGCTTCATGGCCGTGAGGAATCGGTCGATGCGCGGCACGGGCGGCTCAGTCCGAAGGGGTGACGACGCGAAGGTGCTGCCGGTTCAGATACCGAATCGCGTCGGGCTCCGCGAGCGCGAAAAACCCGCGGGACTCGTTCAGAAAATCGAGCGGGCGCGGCCGGTCCGGCGGCATTTCGAGCGCCACCAGCCCAGCAAACTCGGTGCCGTCGGAGAGCTCGACGCGAATCCTGAGGCTCCTGGCCGCCGAGCGACGGTCCGGATCGGTGAAGGTGGTCTCCGGATCGGTGGAAATCGCGAGGACCTGATCCTTGCAGATGAACACCGTGCGTCCCTGCTCATCCGTGAGCGGGAAGAAACCGCCGGGGCGCGCCAGCAGATCCTCCGGCGATTCGGGGCCCGCGTGGCTGGGTGCATGCTGTTGCAGATGGAGATACCCGGTCAGCCGCCGGCCGCCCGTGGCCAGGACCTGAGCCCGGATGCGGAGGGTGTTCCCATAGGGGCGAGTGATCTCGCCGGAGCCGGTCATGACGAGCCTGAAGGTGGCCCGGCCCGCCACGCGGGGGCAAGGGGCCGCGCCGTCATCCCCGGATCTCGACGCCCGCCTCGCGCTCGGCGAGGGCGATGGGCGCGAGGTAGTCGGCGGCTTCGCCGAGCCGCAGGCGCGCCGCGTGCAGCGTTTCCCCCGCGCGCTCCAGCACGGGGGCGGCGAGGCCGAGGTCGCGCAGGAGGTCGAGCGCGATGCCCACATCCTTGTCGAGAAGGGCGAGCCGGAAGGTGACGGGCCACCGGCCCGTCAGCACCCGCTCCGGAACGAGCGACTCGCTCACGAACGAACGTCCGCTCGACACGTTGAGGGTTTCCACCGCGACGCGCGGGGGCACGCCCGCCCTGACGAGCCCGACCAGGCCTTCGGCCAGCGCGAGGATGTTCGCGGCGAGGAGGGCGTTGTTCACCGCCTTCATCGCGTCGCCGGCGCCGACGGGCCCCAGGTGCAGGATTCGCGCGCCGAAGGCCCGGAGCAGCGGCACGGCCCGCTCGAAGACCCGCGCCTCCGCGCCCACCATCACCGTGAGCGTTCCGGCCTCCGCGCCGTTGGTGCCGCCGCTCACCGGGGCATCGGCGAAGTCGACGCCGCGGGCGGCGAGCCGGGCGGCGAGGCGGCGGGAGGTCGCCCCGTCGCCGGAGGTGCAGTCGAGGAAGAGGCTCCCCCGGGCCAGGCCCGCCTCGAGCCCGTCGGGTCCGTCGAGCAGGCCTTCCACGTCGCGCGACGTCGGCAGGCAGGTGAGCACCGCTTCGGCGCCCGCGGCCGCTTCGCGTGGCGTGGCCACCGCGGTGGCACGATGCGCCGCCGTGAACTCGCGCGCGCGCGCAGCCGTCCGGTTCCAGACCGTGAGCTCGTGGCCCGCGGCGAGCCGCGCCGCCATCGGCCATCCGATGGCTCCGAGCCCGAGAAACGCGACGCGCACCGCTCAGGCGGCCTGGTTCCGCGCCCCGAGCTCCCGGTCGTACATCAGGAGCCCCGAGCTGTTGTCGCCGATGATGCGCAGGGTATCGACGATCTCGGTGCTCGTCTTCTCCTCCTCGACCTGCTCCGTGATGAACCACTGGAGCATGGCCTGGCTGGCCCAGTCCTTCTCCGCGAGCGCCAGCTCGTACAGATCGTGCATCCCCTCCGACACCTTCGCCTCGTGCTGCTTCGCGGCTTCGAAGATCCCGAGCACGCTCTTCCAGTCGGTCTTGGGCTTCTCGATCCCGGCGAGGGTGATGATGCCGTTCCGGTCCTCGATGAAATCGAAGAAGCGCATCGCGTGCCCGGCTTCTTCCTGCGCCTGGGCCCGCATCCACCGCGCGAAGCCGCGGTAGTTCCGGTGGCCGAGCCACGCGGACATCGCGAGGTAGAGGTAGTACGCGTTGAACTCGCGGCGCATCTGCTCGTTCATCGCGTGCTGGAGCTTCGGAGGGAATTTCATGGTCGCTCGTCCGGCCTCGGAGGGTGAGCGGCGGCCCGGTCGGGACCCGCCGGCCCCTAATATGCACCGGTGCCGCGATGGTGTCGCCGGGCGGCGTTCCGGTGCCGCCCCAGCGGCCCTATCGTTAGCGGATGATGCGCCGTCCCTCGCCGTGGTCGGTCGCGCGGTGGCTCCTCGCCGCCGCGCTCGTGCTGTTCGTGGCCGGCCCGATGGCCCGCCTGCTGCTCGAGGCGAGCCCCTCGAGCCTCTCCGCCGCGCTCCGGGACCCCGAGCTCGGCGCGTCGCTCTGGCTCACCGCGGTGACGGCCACCATCGCCACGATTCTCGGCGTGGCCTTCGGGGTTCCGCTGGCCTATCTCCTCGCGCGAGTGCCGTTCCCCGGACGCCGCTTCGTCGCCGGCCTGGTGGAGCTGCCGGTGGTGATTCCCCACCCCGTCGCCGGCATCGCCCTGCTGCTCTTCCTGGGTCGCCACTCCGCGGTCGGCGGTGCGCTCGCGGCCGTGGGCCTCGAGTTCGTGAGCCGGGTGCCGGGCATCGTGGCGGGGATGCTGTTCGTGTCCGCGCCGATCATCGTGAGCGCGGCCCGCGAGGCCTTCCACGGGGTGGACCCCCAGCTCGAGCGCGTCGCCCGCACGCTGGGCGACAGCGGCTGGGACGCGTTCCGCCGGATCACGCTCCCGCTCGCGGCGCGCAGCGTGCTGGCCGGCGCGGTCCTGGCGTGGGCGCGGAGCGTGAGCGAGTTCGGATCGATCGTGATCCTCACCTACAATCCGAAGGTCGCGAGCATTCTTATCTACGACCGCTTCACCCTGTTCGGACTGCCGGCGGCCGTGCCGGCGGCCGCGCTCCTGCTGATCCTCGCCCTCGCCGTGTTCATCACCGTCCAGGTGCTCGCGCCGGAGCCGGCGTCCGGAGGGCGGCGGTGATCCGGCTCGAGGCGGTGGGCGTCCGGCTGGGCCGCTTCGCGCTGCGCGACGTGTCGCTCGAGGTGCCGGCGGGTGGATACGGACTCGTCATCGGGCCCACCGGCGCCGGGAAGACCACGCTGCTCGAGGCGGTGGCCGGGCACGTGCCGCTCACGGGGGGCCGGGTGCTGCTCCGGGACCGCGACGTCACCGCCGCGCCGCCGGAGACGCGGGGGATCGGATTCGTCTACCAGCACTATCACCTCTTCCCGCACTTCAGCGTCCGGCGGAACATCGGCTACGGCCTCCGCCGAATGGCGCCGGAGGCGCGTGAGGCCCGCGTCGCGGAGGTGGCTCGCCTGCTCGGCGTGCACGACCACCTCGATCGCGCCATCGGCGGCCTGAGCGGCGGAGAGCGGCAACGTGTCGCGGTCGCGCGGGCGCTGGCCCCCCGGCCCAGCATCCTCCTCCTGGACGAGCCGTTCGCTGCGGTCGACCCGGCGAGCCGGCGGGGGCTGCGCCGCGAGCTCCGGGAGCTGCACGAGCGCGAGGGCATCACCACGCTGCAGGTCACCCACGACTTCGAGGACGCCATGCGCCTGGGGGACATCGTGGCGGTGCTGGCCGAGGGAAGGATCGCCCAGGTCGGCCGGCCGGAGGCCGTGTTCCAGCGGCCCAACTCGCGCTTCGTGGCCGAGTTCATCGGCAGCGGCAACGTGCTTCGCGGCGTGATCAGCGCGGACGGCGGGGCTTCACCGGCGCCGGCCGACGGAGAGGAGCGCCCGCGGTTTCCGGCGCGGTTCCGTACCGGCGGTCTCGAGCTCGAGGTCGTGGCCGACCGGACCGGCGAAGGCTTCGCCGTGCTCCGGCCGACGGACCTGCTGCTCTCGGCGACCGATCATCCCGGGCCGCCGCGGAATCACTTTCCGGCGACGGTGCGCCGGCTCGAGCCGGGCTCGGCGATCGTGCTGGTGCACCTGGAGGCCGCCGGCGTCCCGCTCGTCGCAGCGGTCATGGACTCCACGGCTCACGAGCTCGGGCTCGCGCCGGGGCGGACGGTGACCGTCGCCGTGAAGGCGACGGCGGTGCATTTGATCTGAGTTCTGAGTTCACTCGAACCCCGAACCCAGAACCCAGAACTCAGCACTCAGAACTCAGTAGTTGAACAAGTACCGCAGCCCCACCTGCGCCCGCCACCGGGAGAGGAACCCCGGATCGTCGATGAAGGTCTCGGTCGGGCCGGTGAAGTTGAAGACCGGTGTCCCGTCGGGATCGAAGCGCACCAGGCTGAGCGGCGACGTCGCGGCGGCACTCGCGACCTTGCGCACGCCCCAGCTCGAGTTGATAAGGTTCCCGACGTTGAGCAGATCCACGCTCAGCTGGAAGGCCTGCCGCCGGGAGCCCAGCCGGAACGCGAAATCCTGCAGGACGCGCAGGTCGACGTTGTTGTACCACGGATTCAGCAGCCCGAATCGCTCCGCGATCTCGCCACGGTGCGCGCGGAGATAGCTGTCCTGCTCGAGGAACGCGTTCAGCCGGTCCCACTGCTGCTGCGCGGTCACGCTGCCGAGCGGCGCGAACCGGATCTCGCTCTGTGCGCGGGGGATGTAGATGAGGTCGTTCCCTCCCGCCCCGTCGCCGTTCACGTCGCCGGAGTAGATGAACGAGTAGCGATTCCCGCCGGCCCCGGCGAAGCGATTCCCCTGAGCCACCTCCAGGAACACCCCGACCTGGGTCCTCAGGGACTCGGACCAGCCGCGCGTCCAGGTAAAGCCGCCCACGATGCGGTGGCGCTGGCCGAACTCGGAGTGGGCCAGCTCGGGCCGGTTCGGATCCCCCTGCACCGGCTGATTCTGCCAGAGGACGCTCGCGATCTCGGTCGACTTGAGGTTGTTCTTCGCCTCGGTGAAGCTGTAGCCGATCGTCGCGAACGCCGTGGTGCCGAAGGTCCGGCGGAGCTGCGCCGTCAGGTTGAAGGAGTGGCCCTCTCCAGTGTTGTCGATGACGTAGATCCCGGCGCCCCCGTCGGGGTTGAGCTCGTTCGCGCCGAAGCCTCCGAAGTACGGCCGTCCGTCCGGCAGCGTGCGCACGGGGGTGCGCAGGTCCGCGTTCCGCATGTAGACGGCGTTGAGGTCGTTGCTGTAGATCACTTCGAACGTCCCGAGCAGCTCCCACGGAAGCCGCTGGTCGATCGCCAGGTCGGTCGTCCAGACCTGCGGCCACTTGAAGTCCGGGTCCATCGCGTTCAGATCGAACGACTGCGCGAGCGTCGCGTCGTCCGAGGTGGGCCGTTCCGGGCCGCCCGGGAAGAGATTCGGGTTCGCGCCCGGATTCGAGATCACGTTGCCGATCCAGACGAACGGCACCCGGCCGCTGAAGATGCCCGTCCCGCCCCGCACCTGGGTGCTCCGGTCCCCCGAGGCGTTCCAGTTGAATCCCACCCGCGGCGAGAAGAGCGGTGACGCGCCGGGGAGCTTGCTCTGGTCCACCGTCTCCGACTGGTCGTTCTCGTCGAGCGCCGTGAGTCCCCGCGAGAACGGGTTGTCGACGGGGTCGGTGAAGTATATCGGGAAGTCGACCCGGAGCCCGTAGGTCAGGCTGAACTTGTCCGACAGCAGAAACTCGTCCTGGGCGTAGACCCCGAGCTGGCCGACGGAGATGTTCTCCCCCTTGAACGGGCCGCCCCCGATCATGCCGTTGAAGTCCTTCTGATTGGGGCCGGGCCTCGTGGCGTTGAAGAACTCGTCGAGCGACCCGAAGGTGCTGCCGATCGGAATGAAGGCCGGGAGGAAGAAGACGCCGTGCCGGAAGATGTTGAACGAGTTGAAGAAGGAGAACGACTCCAAGTTGGCGCCCAGCGTGAAGCTGTGCCGGCCGCGGTACAGCGTGAAGTTGTTGGTGAGCTGCAGGACGTCCTGATCGAGGATGTTGTGGATCGAGAACGGCTCGTGGCCCACGGTGGTGTAGGTCACGCCACCCTCGCCGATCTCGATCGTCGGGAAGTCGGCGCTGAACGGATCGCGGCTGTCCCGGAACCGGTTGTAGCTCGCGAAGAACCTGTTGGCGTGACCGGTGGCCCGGGTGTTCAGCTCGAGCGCGAGCGAATGGAGCTGGTTGTTGATCCGGTAGCCGGAGTTGTAGAACGGCAGGCTGCTCTCGTTGGGTCCCCGGCCCGAGTTCGCGAAGCTCAGCACGAACGGATGCGGCGGGAGGTCGCGATCCGCGTCGAGATACTGGTACCGGAACGTCAGGTTGCTGCTCTGGTTGACATTCCAGTCGAACCGGGCGAGGAGCTTGTCGTTGTCGGTCTCGTGGATGTAGCCCTCGTACGGCCCCGGGTCGTAGCCGTACTCCTGGATCATGCGGGTCCGGATCGAATCCATGATCCGGGCCTCGACCCGCGAGATGCCGAATCCGGAGCTGCCGCCCCGGCTGGCCACGAAGTTGGTGCCCGGATCGTCGGAGCGCTCGATCTCCCCGTTGAGGTACAAGAACATCCTGTTGCGGGCGAGCGGTCCGCTCACCGAGAATCCGGCCTGGGTGAAGCTGAGATCGGGATTGGCGATCACGGGATTGCCCCGGACCGTGTTGCCGAGCAGGGCCTCGGTCCGGCGGAAATAGTACCCGGTGGCCCGGGGATCGTTGGTCCCGCTCTTGGTCACGATGTTGATGTTCGCGCCGGTGAACCCGCCCTGCCGGACGTCGAAGGGAGCGAGGGAGACCTGGACCTGCTCCACGGCGTCGTACGGAACCGGTTCCGCGCTCGTCTGGCCGCCCGGCGCCGGATCATCGAGGCCGAACGAGTTGTTGAAGTAGGAGCCGTCGAGGGAGACGTTGTTGTAGAGCCAGTTCCGGCCCGCGAAGCTGAAGTTGCCGTCGCTCCGCGGATCGAGTCGCGTGAGGTCCCGCGTGCTGCGCTTGACCGACGGCAGGATCGTCACCTGCTCGGCGGTGATCGTGGTCGCCGCCCCCGTGCGGCCCGAGTTGAGCACCGGATCGAGCTCGGCGGTGACCGCGAGCTCCTGGAGCTGCACCGCCTGCCGCTGGAGCCGGAAGTCGACGCGCTGGGTCTGCGCGAGACTCAGGTACACGTTCTCCTCGCTTCGCGGCTGGAAGCCGATCGCCGTGACCGTCACCCGGTACGGCCCGCCGACACGCATGCTGGGAATGCTGTAGGCGCC
This sequence comes from Gemmatimonadales bacterium, assembly GCA_050733195.1. GTDB lineage: Bacteria > Gemmatimonadota > Gemmatimonadetes > Gemmatimonadales > GWC2-71-9 > JABFSM01. The sequence goes on along the minus strand of JBOHSH010000195.1, from coordinate 8,654 downwards.
GCCCGTTCGCACCACGGCGCGGTACTGCGTGCCGCTGGGCAAGTGTTCGGCCAGCACGTTGGCCAGGGCCAGGGGAGCCCCCTGCTGGTCGGTCACAATTCCCTGCAGCGCCGCGGTGGTGACGCCCTGCGCCGGCAGCGCCGCCGGCAGGAGCAGGGCCACGCACCCCAGAAACACCTTGCTCGCGACTCGCGTCACCCGGAAAGCCATCACACGATCCTCCTCAGGGGCAGGCGGAACAGCGTGGAACGGGGATACCGCGCGGAACGGTCGGGCTGGCACAAGGCTAAGGCGCGGTGCGGGGCCGTCAAGGGCGATCCTCCAGGAGGCGCGCCGGGCGGATTGCCTCGGCACCGAGCTTTTGGTTGATTCTGTCGACCGCCCGCGACACCATCCGGTCTCGCGCGGACTCGGGAAACCGCGCCGGTGCGTCGAGCAGGTCGAGCTGCGCCGGCGCCGTTCCCGGCGAGAGCCCGCTCAGCGATACGCCGAGCAGCCGGGCCGCCACGCGCCGCCGGGCGCGAAGCGACCGGAGGCGCTCCCGCGCCACGGCGTAGATGGCGCGATCGCTCGAGACCGGCTCGGGCAGCGTGTGCGCCGCCTGACGGGTCCGGAAGTCGTGATCGCGGAGCTTGACCGTGATCGTGCGCGTCCGGAGTCCCGAGGACCGGAGGCCGGACCCCAGGCTCGTGACCAGCTCGAGCAGCCGGGTCTCCAGCGCATCGTCGGACAGGAGATCCCGCCCGAACGTCTCCTCGTGGCTCATGGACTTGTTGTCCGCTCCGGGATCGACGAGCCCCGATCCTCGGCCCCGGATGCGCGCGAAGAGCCAGGCGCCGGTTCGCGGCCCGAGCCACCGGCCGAAGTCCTCGGCGCTCACGCGAATCGCGTCCGTAACCCGGGTGAGGCCGTAGCGGCGGAGCTCCGCCTGCAGTCGCGGCCCCACGCCGGGGATTTCGGCGAGCGCATGCTCCGCGAGGAAGGCGCCCTCGTCTCCGGAGGCGACGACGTACACGCCGCGACCGCCGGTGCCGGGCTTCGGCTTCGCGCGCTCCGCGGCGAGCTTGGCGATCAGGCGATTGGTTCCTCCGCCGAAGGAGACCGGAAGGCCGGTGCGTGCGAGCACGGCCTCGCGGATCCGCGCGGCCGTCGTGGCGAGCGGCTCGCCCCCGTAGACCTGCTCGGTGCCGCTCAGGTCGAGATAGAACTCGTCCACGCTCGCCGGCTCGACGATGGGGGTCCACTCGTCGAGCACGGCGCGAACCTCGCGATGCTTGACGCCGATGGCGCCGCGCGGAACGGGCACATAGAGCGCGTCGGGACAGAGCCGCACCGCCTGGGCGATCGGCATGCCCGCCCGCACCCCGAACGCCCGGGCCTCGTAGGACGCGGAGAGGACGACACCCCGGCTCTCCGCGCGGCCACCCACGACCAGGAGACGCGCGCGGCCGGCGCCTTCGGGATCGAGGAGCCTGGCGACGGCGGCGAACATCTGGTCGCAATCGGCGAGCAGAATTCGCGGCGGTGGAGTCGCGTCGGGGCCGGATCTGGGAAGGCGCGGCGGCATCTGAGTCGGGACGGGCGCTGGGGCTCAGGGATTGGGGCTGGCGGCTCGGGGCCGACTCGCCGGATGAGAGCGAATCTAGAAGCGGCGGGGCGGCGGTTGCGGCAAGGCAGGCCTCCGGTTAACTTGCTGGCTGACAAGCAAGTCACAGCCGCCCCCCTCGGGGTGGGAGGTAACCAGGGATGGCCACGCCACGCCGACCCAAAACCCGCGAGAAGGTGCGCGACGCCGAGCGCACCCGTGAGCTCATTCTCGATGCGGCGGAGCAGCTCTTCGCCGAGCGCGGCTATGAGGAGACTTCGCTCGCCGAAGTCGGACGACTGGCCGGCGTGTCGCGCGCCACCCCCGGATACTTCTTCGGCTCCAAGGCGGAGCTGCACCGCGCCGTGCTCGAACGCTGCTTCGCCGACGTCCGCCGGGCGGTGCGGGAGGGCAAGGCGCGCGCGCTCGCGAGCGGGCAGTCTCCCGACGTGGTGCTCGCGGGCGCTGTCGCGGACTACGCGGCCTTCGTCGAGGCCCGGCCCAACTTCGTCCGTCTGATCGAGCGCGAGGCGCTGTCCGACCGCACGGTGCTGCAGGGCATGCCGCTCCGGCTCGCGGTCTGGCAGGAGGCGCTTGCCGCGTTCCGGCAGGAGCTCGGCCTCGACATCTCCGATACCGACGAGGCCGCGCACCTGCTGCTCAGCCTGGTCGCGCTCACCTGGTTCCCGATCATTCACGGCCGGACCTTCCTCAAGGCGGTCGGCCTCGATCCCGCTCGTCCCGATTTCGCCGAGCAGCGCCGGCGTCACATCGCGACGCTCCTGCTCGGCGCGCTTCGCGAGCGGGCCGCCGCCGCGGGCGTATCCTCCACCTGGTCCCAGAAATGACGAACGTCCTGACTCCGGAACCGGAGACCCTCGACCCGCGCCCTCCCGCGGTCACCGAGCAGGAAGCCCGCGAGGTGGCCGAGGCGGCACGCGAGCGGGAATGGAACGCGAGCTTCGTGAAAGAGCTGTTCGAGGGTCGCCTGCGGCTGGACCTGATCCATCCGTTTCCCGAGCCGAGGCCCGCCGATCTGGCCAAGGCGCAGCCGTTCCTCGACCGGCTGGAGCGCTTCCTCCGCGAGAAGGTGGACGGCGATCGCATCGACCGGGAGTCGAAGATCCCGGCGGACGTGATCGCCGAGCTCCAGCAGATGGGAGCGTTCGGCATCAAGATCTCCGAGGAGTACGGAGGCCTGGGGCTGTCGCAGCTCATGTACACCCGTGCCATCGGGCTGGTGACGAGCTGGGACGGCAGCCTCACCGCGCTGCTCTCCGCGAGCCAGTCGATCGGCGTCGCGGTGCCGCTCAAGCTGTTCGGGACCGAAGCCCAGAAGCGGCGCTATCTCCCCCGGCTCGCGAAGGGCGCCATCTCCGCCTTCGCGCTCACCGAGCCGCACGTCGGCAGCGATCCGGCGGGCCTGTCCACCTCGGCCGGGCTTTCGGAGGACGGCCGGCACTGGATTCTGAACGGCGAGAAGCTCTGGTGCACCAACGGAACGGTGGCCGACGTGATGGTGGTCATGGCCCGCACCGGCCCCAGGGCGATCAGCGCCTTCATCGTCGAGACCGACTGGCCCGGCGTGGAGGTCGTGCGCCGGCTCCACTTCCTCGGCCTCAAGGGGATCGAGAACGGCGTGCTCCGCTTCACCAACGTGAAGGTGCCGGCGGAGAACCTGCTCTGGGAGGAAGGCAAGGGTCTCAAGCTGGCGCTGGTGACGCTCAACACCGGCCGGCTCACCATCCCCGCGGGGTGCGCCGCAGGGGCCAAGCGCGCGCTCCTGATCGCCCGGCGCTGGGCGGCGGAGCGGGTGCAGTGGGGGCAGGCGGTCGGCAAGCACGACGCCGTGGCGCAGAAGCTCGGCCGGATGGCGGCGGAGACGTTCGCGATGGACTCGGTCGCGGAGCTCGGATCCCTGCTCGCCGACCGCCCCGGCACCGACATCCGCCTCGAAGCGGCCATCGCGAAGCTCTACAACACCGAGGTGGGCTGGCGGATCGTGGATGACTGCCTGCAGATCAAGGGCGGCCGGGGGTACGAGACGGCGGACAGCCTGCGCTCCCGCGGCGAGCGACCCGATCCGGTCGAGCGCATGCTCCGCGACTGGCGGATCAATCTGATCTTCGAGGGCTCGAGCGAGATCATGCGGCTGTTCATCGCCCGGGAGGCGGTGGACACCCACCTGGCGGTCGCCGGGCCGCTGATCGATCCGAAGGCCTCGCGCGGGGCGAAGGCTCGCGCGTTCGGGAAGGCGGCGATGTTCTATGCGGCCTGGTATCCCCGCCTGTGGCTCGGCTGGGGGCGCTGGCCGCGGTACGGCGAGCTCGGCGAGCTCGCCCCTCACCTCCGGTTCGTCAACCGGGCGTCCCGCAAGCTGGCTCGGACCCTCTTCCACGCGATGGTGCGCTTCGGGCCCAGGCTCGAGAAGCGCCAGCAGGTGCTGTTCCGCCTCGTCGACATCGGGGCGGAGCTGCTCGCGATCAGCGCGAGCTGCGCCCGCGCGGTCCGCATGGTCGAGCGGAAGCCGGACAACCGGGGCCCGATCAGGATGGCGGACGTTTTCAGCCGGCAGGCGCGGCGCCGGGTGCGCCATCTCTTCGGCACCGTGTTCGCGAACGACGACGTTCCGACCTATGCGCTCGCGCGCGAGGTCCTCGACGGGCGCCACGCCTGGCTGGAGGAGGGCATCGTCCGGGACGCCTGACCGGCGAGTCAGCGCTTCCAGAGCTCGGCCCGGAGCTCCGCCCACCCTCCAGCCTGGAAGTACTCGAGGCGGATGCGCCGGCGGCCGCCGTCCAGCCGGGCCCGGTCCACCATGGACTCGTGAATCGACCAGCGGTCGATGACGCGCGTTCCGTCGATCCAGACGCGCACGCCGTCGTCGCTGATGGTCACGAGCTCGTAGGCTCCCGCGGGAAGCTCGACGTCGGCCTCCGCCACGACCGCATACCGCTCCGCCGGAAATCCCGGCAGCCGCGGGCGGTACCACTGGTAGTCGAGGAAGCGGTCCCGCCGCTGCAGCAGCGGAGCGCCGTCGAGCCGGGTCCGGAAGACCTCGGGCTTCGTCACGGGATCGGAAAGACTGTCCCAGGCGAAGACTCGCACATCCCAGTCGAGCGGGACGCGAAAGCGCTCGTGGCTGAAGCGATACGGGCGGCCGGCCGCCGTGCGGGCGCCGTTCGGCGCGACGATCTCCGTCCCGGTGTACTCGAGCTCCACTCGCCAGTCGGTGCTGTTGCCCTCGACCGGCGTCACGGTGACGGCGTCGCCGACTTCGCCTGAGGAATCCGAGACGGCGGCGATCCCGCGCGACCCCACGAGCCGCCAGCGACCCTGCGGCCCCAGCACGCGAAGGGCCAGCGGGCCGCCGCCGTAGGCGCTGTCCGCCGCGCGCGCCGGCCAGAGCTTCGGCGACCGCCAGTCGTACGGTCCCCACTCATCCACGATGATGGTCTCGCGGCCCTGCAGGTCCCGCGGGCGGAGAAACACCTCGCGCCCTCCGCGAATCGGCTCCGGCGCCGCCTTGTCGCGGCGATTGGGCCGCCACTCACGCGGCCCGTCGCGCTCCGGGCCCGTCATCACGTTGTCCTCGCCGTCCCATCCTGCCGTGTCGCTCCGCGCGACCAGGACGGTATCGACGCCGGCGAACCGGTTGCCCGAGGTGAGAACCCGGAAGGTCGAATCGATCCGCATCGCGACGCGGTTGCCCGCGAAGACGTTCTTCTCGATCCGGTAGTCGCGGCTCCGGGTGTCGCGATGCTTCGGATAGCCCCAGTCGGACGGGGCGATGCGGTTCCACCAGAGGCGGACGCCGGTCTGGTCGCCGTAGAACGCGTTCCCCTCGATGCGGTTGTCCTGCCCGTGCTCGATGGCGACGCCGGCCAAGTTCCGGACGAACGTGTTGTCCCGGATCTCCGACTCGTAGCTGTATCCGCCCCAGACGCCGTACGTGGATCCCTCCAGCCGGTTGCCGATCATGCGATTCCGGCTGAAGGTGACTTCGATCCCGTTCGCGGCCGCGAAGCTGAAGTCGTTGCCGAAGAACAGATTGTCGTTGGCGCCCCCCTGCCCCGTGTCCATGGTGGACTGGCCCGCCCAGAGAAACAGCCCGTCGCCGCCGTGGGTCATCGAGTTGTAGGCGACGACGTTGTGGCTGCTCTGCTCGTACAGGAGCAGCCCCGCCGAGTCCTGTCCCCGGCTGTACACGCCGTGCACATAGCCCCGGATGCACCAGTCGGCCCGGTTGTACATGATCGTGTTACGGCTCGAGCGGTAGAGCCCGATCCCCAGACCCGAGTTGAAGGAGAAGTCGTTGTTCCAGATCCGGAGCCCGGAGGTGCGCGTCATGAGCAGCCCGTTCATGCCCTGCCGCGCGGTATTCCCCCGGATCTCTCCTCCGGTGACGCCGGCGAGGTAGACTGCGGCGCCGTAGCGGAGCCACTCGTCCTTCTCGTTCTGATGAAAGGAGAGCCAGTCCACCAGGCTCTCGTGGCCGAGCCCGCTCCAGAGACGCGGCTTCCAGTTATGGCTGAGATCGCTGTCCGTGAGGGTGAAGTCCTGAACGTCGCGCGCGACGATCCCCAGCTTCCAGCCGCGGACCACCGCGCCGCGGATCACGACGTTCCGGCCGCCCTCGACCAGGATGCCGATGCCCGCACCGCGATCGGGAGGGTCGTCGGAATCGGCTCCCACGATCGCCGCCCCGCCGAACTCGACGGTGACGTCGGACCCGCGGACGCGGACCGCGACCGAGTCTCCCGCCGGGGGGACGAGCCGGTACACGCCGGGACGGATCACGACGGACCGGGTGATCACGAGCCCCGCCGCGAGAGGCACCGTGTCGGCGGTCGTCGCGGCGGCCTGCAGCGCGAGGAAGGCGAGAAGCACACGACCCCCGTGGGCGAGCGTGGGGAGCTAGATTCCCGGCGCCGATGGAGGAGCGCCGCATGACCACCGCCGAAGGCCGGACCCTGCCCTTCGTGGGGCCGGAGCACATCGACGTCGCCGTGCTGGAGACGTTCGACTACGACGGCCCGGAGCAGGAGATCGTCACCGAGACCCCGGAGTTCAGCGCGGTCTGCCCCTACAGCGGGCTGCCGGACTACGCGCGGCTCACCGTGAGCTACGTGCCCGCGGGCCGGTGCGTCGAGCTCAAGAGCCTCAAGTACTACGTCACCAGCTACCGCAACGTCGGAATCTATCAGGAGCACGCGACGGGACGGATCGCCGAGGATCTCCATCGTCTGCTCCGGCCCAAGCGACTCACGGTGCGGACGGTGTACAACGTGCGCGGCGGGTTCGAGACCACCTGCACGGTGACGCTTCCCACTCCTTAAGTCCGCGACGGCCGGCGCGGTGCCGCGGCGGGGACGCCCCGGCTATGTTTGACCCCGCCGCACCTCCACCCACTCCGGCAGCCGAAGCAGGAAGGTTCCCGTGGCCCGCGACTCCCTCTCCGTCACCGACAATCGTACCGGCAAGACCTACGAAGTGCCGATCACCGACGGGACCATCAAGGCGATCGATCTCCGGCAGGTCAAGACCGGGTCCGATGATTTCGGCCTGATGACCTACGATCCGGCTTTCATGAACACGGCTTCCTGCCGGAGCGCGGTGACGTTCATCGACGGGGACCGCGGCATCCTGCGCTACCGCGGCTATCCCATCGAGCAGCTCGCGGAGCGGGCGTCCTTCCTCGAGGTGGCGTACCTGCTGGCCGAAGGCGAGCTGCCGGACCGGGCGCAGCTCGACCGCTGGACGACGGACATCCGGTTCCACACGTACGTGCACACCAACATCATCAAGTTCCTGGAGGGCTTCCGGTACGACGCCCACCCGATGGGGATGCTCCTCGGCGCGGTGGGAGCGCTCTCCACCTTCTATCCGGACGCCAAGCAGATCCGGGATCCCCAGAACCGCTATATCCAGCGGGTGCGGCTCGTCGCGAAGCTCCCCACGATCGCCGCCTTCATCTTCCGGCATTCCCGGGGGCTGCCCTACGAGTTCCCCGACAACGACCTCGACTACATCGGCAACTACGTGAACATGATGTTCTCGATCGGCGGGAAGCACCGGCCCAACCGGGTGCTCCAGCGCGCGCTCGAGATCCTCCTCATCCTCCACGCCGACCACGAGCAGAACTGTTCCACGAACGCCGTCCGGTCCGTCGGATCGTCCCACGTCGACCCCTTCTCCGCCGTCTCCGCCGGGATCGCCGCGCTCTACGGCCCGCTCCACGGCGGGGCCAACGAGGCGGTCCTCGAGATGCTGGACGAGATCGGCGACGTGAAGCGGATTCCCGCGTTCATCGAGAAGGTGAAGCGGGGCGAAGGCCGGCTCATGGGATTCGGGCACCGGGTCTACAAGTCCTACGACCCGCGGGCCAAGCTCATCAAGCGCACCGCCGACGAGGTGTTCGCCCAGACGGGGCTCAACCCGAAGCTCGAGATCGCGCTCGAGCTGGAGCGGATCGCCCTCGAGGACGAGTACTTCATCTCCCGGAAGCTGTATCCGAACGTCGACTTCTACTCGGGGCTGATCTACCAGGCGATGGGGTACCCGACGGACTACTTCACGGTCCTGTTCGCCGTCGGGCGGCTGCCGGGGTGGCTCGCGCAGTGGGAGGAGATGCTCAAGGACGGCGACCAGAAGATCGCCCGCCCCCGGCAGATCTACACGGGCCCGGACGAGCGCGACTTCGTGCCGATCGAACGGCGATAGACCACGGATTACACAGATTCCACAGATCGATGGCCATGGAATAGACACCTCTCGAGAACCTCTTGCTCTTGCTCTTTCTGTTGAACATCAAGAGCAAGAGCACGCTCGTGCCGGGTCTTCTCCAGCGCTCATTCCATCTGGGTAATCTGTGTAATCTGCGGTCTAGCCGGTGGCGATCTCCGCCTCCACCGGCACTTCGCCTTCGAGATACGTGTAGCCTTCCAGCCCGGCGACGTAGTCGGCGATGAAGGCGTTGGCTTCCTGGCGCGGCAGCGCGGAGGCCGCCGCCACCTTCCGCCGGAAGATCTGCAGCAGATCGCTCGCGTGGAACTGGACGTAGTTCAGC
>JBOHSH010000194.1:0-2713 GCA_050733195.1 Gemmatimonadales bacterium | reverse complement strand
GGGGCGCGAGCCCCCGCCGGGGGGTAGGGGTAGCTGCTCGGGCCCGATGCTGCGGGCTCCGCGTCCGGCTCGCGAGCGGGTCGATCCCGAACTCGATCAACTCCGTGCTGCGCTTGCCCTTGACGCTCTGGATACCGGTCACGATGCGACAAGGGAAGGCTGAGGAGTACAAAACTCGCCACGCTCGAGTACAATCCCCGCCTATGCAGCCCTTCGAGCGGGCGACCAAGGAGGGCCAGAAGTACCTCGACGCCCTGCAGCGGAAGATCCGGCAGTCCGGCCGCACGCTGCGCGACGTCGAGGGCAAGCTCGGCACCGGCCGCGACTACCTCCGCCACCTCCTCTCCGGCCGCCTCGAGATCAAGTTGAAGCACGTCCTCGGCATCCTCGCCGTGCTGGAGGTGCCGCCGGCCGAGTTCTTCGGCGAGATCTACGGCCTGGTGCACCCGGACAGCCTCCCCGGCGAGCCCATCCCTCCGCAGTTCGCGGTGGCCAACCGCAAGCTGGAGACGGGCGCGGTCTGGTTCATCGCCCGCAAGCTCCAGGAGGAAGGCATCATCGGCGCCGAGGAGGTCGCGGCCTGGGTGGCGGAGTGGGAGCGCGGGCAGGCGGAGTTCTAGCTTGGCCTCGTCAAGCTTGGCCCGCTCAAGGGAACCAGCGGCTGGAAGGGCGCCCGCTTCCGATGCATCCCCAGCGATGACATCGAGGGTGGAGCGGCGCTTCCTAGGCGGCGCGCCTCGTGTGGTAAACGGTTGCTGTCGGTCTACTGCTGCTTTGGCAACGGCTGGAAACGGTTGCGGTCGGAGTCCACGAGAAGGCGGACTCCGCGCTTGATCCGGAAGCGGTCGTCAGCGATCTCGGGGTCCACCTCGAAGGTCGTGATCCGGTAGCGGCTGATGTCGGGTGGCCGGCCTTCCGCCTCGGCCGGGAATTCGACGACCACGCGCGCGGGAAACCATGCGCGGCTGCCGGGGACTCTGCGGTAGTCGTCGAAGCTCATGCGTAACAGCGTGCGGCCACTCGCATCGACCTCCTCGAAGGCCGCGAGCCGCTCCTCCTGCCCGCGCACCGCGACCTGGTAGTGGGTCGACGCTCCCGACCACGACTTGCCCCCTTCCAGGCGCTGCGAGAACCGGCTCGCCGGCGGACTCGCGCCGGCAGCTCGAAAGTCCGCGAGCGTCAGCTCGCAGCCCGCACACTCATCCCAATCACGGATTGCCAACAGCTCCTCGAAGGGAAGGAAGAGCGGATTACGGAAAGCCGTGCCCCGGACTCGGCTCGGGATGGTTGTGACGGACAGCATGTCGACGCCCTGCATGAACATCTGCCATAGATGCCCGTCGTAGGCGACGTCCACGACCTGCGACAGACCGGAATCGACCCCGACCTCGACGCTGGCGTGGTAGCGGCCATCCCGCTCCCAATACTCATACCGTCCCAGGCCGCTGGACCACCCCTTGCGCTCTCCGATGGGATCGTCGAGGAAACCGGAGAACTCGACCTCGGCCACGACGTGGATCGCGCTCAAGCGGGCCAGCTCGTTGCCGAGCTCGCGCAGCCGCCGCGGCAGCTTGGCACGCCGGCTAGCCATCGCGCGGCGGACCCACTCCTCTCCCCGCCGATACCGCTCGCCCTGCGCCACCGCCCACTCGGTCTCGGGGTTTAAGACCCCGGCCAGCGGCGGCAGCTCCGCCTTGAGCTGCTCGACCTGAGCGGTTGGGTCGTAGCCCGCGTACTGGCAGGGCTCCCAGTGCCCGGGGCCGCAGTCACAGGTATCCGTACCCGCATCGCAAACGCCGGAGGCGCACCAGTTGCCGCACCCCGTGCTGGGGTTCCTCTCCTCGAAACCACAGCGCCCCGCTCTCGTCCACCCGCCGTCTTCCTTGGTCGAGCCAACCGGGGTTCCTGAGCAGGTGGACGCTATGAGAGGAATGCAGCCGCTCACTCCTCCTGTGCAGGAGGGAGCCTGCTTGTAGCACCCCCCCGTGAAGGCGTGAGACCAGTCCGGCGCTCCGGCGGCTACCAGGAACGTCAGTCCTACGATCCGGAGGCTCCTCATCGGACTATCCTTCCTTTGTCGCAAAGGGCGCTGAATGGGACATGCCGCCCTCCTCGGATTTGGCTGTGTTTTAACTACAACTGAGACGCTACGCCGAGTAACGTGTGCTGTCAAGCTCTTGGACACAGGCAGCTCTACTGCGCCGCGACCATGATGTGGCCGCCCTGAATGCGCTCGCTCCCCAGGCGTTGGAACTCGAACTCGAGCTCCTGGCGGCCATCGAGCGGCTTGTTCACGATGAGGGTGAATTGCCGAAGTCCTCGATGTCGAGGAAGTAGATTTGCGCCTCGCCGCGCTGGCGGCCATCGAGGATGTAGTCGTGAGGCTTGCCGTCGACGATGACCCCTCCACCGACCTCGATAGACGCGCGGCGCACTCGTTGCGGCATGTCGTACCAGCGCCAGAAGTTCTCGAAGACGAGCCCGATGGCGGGATGGACGACCGTGCCGAGCTCGGCTGCGGAAGAACGATAGAGGGGTTGGAGCGGCGGCTCCCCGTTCGGAGCCTCCATCTCGGCCGCCAGCCCGCCGGCGCCAAGACAGCGCGTGCCGGTGCAGACGTTGCAGGTCACGCTGCAGTCATCAAGCCGACTCCCGAGAATGCAGGTGTAACAGCTGTCGTCGGCTTTGCACTTGTAGGTGCTCGCGCCGACGG
>JBOHSH010000193.1:0-4009 GCA_050733195.1 Gemmatimonadales bacterium | reverse complement strand
GGGTGCTCAAGCACCAGAAGGAATTCGCGTCCCGGGCGGTGCCCCACGCCCAGAAGATCCGGCCGCCGATCGAGGTGGTCGTGGCTCACTACTTCAAGAAGTAGCCGACCTCGGTAGTCCCTCGGCCAACCCGCCGACGAGACCTCGCCGGCGGGTTGGCCCGGCCGCCCCCTCGGCGCCCGGAAGTAGCCGCCAAGACTGTGGTAGTATCGGCGCCCAGAGCCCGGAGCACCCGACTCCGGGGAACCTATTTGAGGGAGAGCGCCCAATGGCACAGGTAGTCCTCAAGGACCTCAACAAGAAGTACGACGAGGTGCACGCGGTCAAGGACGTGAACCTCACGATCCGCGACAAGGAATTCATGGTCTTCGTGGGCCCGTCGGGTTGCGGCAAGACCACCACGCTCCGCATGGTGGCCGGCCTCGAGGAGATCACCTCCGGCGAGATCTCCATCGGCGACCGGATCGTGAACGACCTGCCCCCGAAGGACCGGGACATCGCGATGGTGTTCCAGAACTACGCGCTCTACCCGCACATGAGCGTGTACGACAACATGGCCTTCGGCCTCAAGATGCGGAAGTTCCCCAAGCCCGAGATCGCCAAGCGCGTGCAGGACGCGGCCGAGATCCTCGGCATCCAGGAGCTGCTCAAGCGGAAGCCCCGGCAGCTCTCGGGCGGCCAGCGGCAGCGCGTGGCGGTCGGGCGCGCCATCGTGCGCCATCCCCAGGTCTTCCTCTTCGACGAGCCGCTGTCGAACCTCGACGCCAAGCTGCGAGTGCAGATGCGGGTGGAGCTCAAGCGGCTGCACGAGCGCCTGGAGACCACCGCGATCTACGTGACCCACGACCAGGTGGAGGCCATGACCCTCGGCAGCCGGGTGGTCGTCATGAAGGACGGCTGGGTGCAGCAGGTGGGCGAGCCCATGGAGATCTACACCCGGCCCGCCAACAGGTTCGTGGCCGGCTTCATCGGCTCCCCCGCCATGAACTTCATTCCCACCGCGATCGCCGAGTCGAACGGGTCGCTCTACGCCGAAGCCAACGGGCTCCGGATCAAGGTGCCCGCCGAGCGCGCGGGTGGGCTGCGGGCCTACAAGGGCCAGACGGTCACCCTCGGGATCCGGCCGGAAGACCTCCGCGTCGGCTCCGGGAGCGACTCGCCCGATCTGGCTTTCGACGCGGTGGTCGAGGTGGTGGAGCCCCTCGGCTCCGAGATCCTGCTGGACGTGTCGGTGGCCGGCCAGTCGGTGGTCTGCCGGGTGGAGCCGACCGTCAAGGCGCGGCCGCACGACAAGATCCGTCTCACGTTCGTGCCCGAGCGGATCCACTTCTTCGACAAGGCGGAAGCGGTCATCAAGTAAGGACGAAATCGATCCGGCAGCCGGGAATCGGGGCTTGACACGGCCCTACGGCTGAAAGTGAGCCACTTCCCTGATCCTTCTCGCTCCGAGGGGGTGAGACGACGCGCTAGGGTTCTCCAGATGGCCTGAGACCTCCCACCGACAACGGAGGCACTCCCATGGCCCAGACCGTTCCCCGTAAGATTCAGCGCCGTCAGTTTCTCCGCACCGCCGCCGGCACGACGGCCGGGATGGCCTCCTGGCTCGCCCTTGGCAAGGCGCCCGCCTTCGCTCAAAAGCGTGAGCTGACCTTCCTCAGCTGGAACCATTTCGTGCCCGCGTCCGACGAGGAGCTGCGCCGCCAGGCCGAGGTCTTCTCCAAGCAGGCCGGTGTCACGGTCCGCGTGGACACCATCGCCCATCTCCAGCTCCCCGCCAAGTTCGCCGCGGAGGCGGCGTCTCAGTCGGGCCACGACATGATCCTGGCCGGAACGTCCACGGCCTTCCTCTACGAGCAGCACCTCGTCGACGTGGGCGACGTCGTCGACGACCTGGGCAAGAAGTACGGCGGCTTCTACCCGTTCTCCAGGGAGATGGGCCAGATGGCCTCCGGCTGGAAGGCGGTGCCGTGGTTCTGGATCTCCTTCCCGGCGACCTACAACATGGCCCACTACAAGAAGGCCGGCCTGGAGACCCCGAAGACCTGGGCCGAGCTGCTGCAGCAGGGCAAGATCCTCAAGAAGCAGGGCAACCCGGTCGGTATCGCCATCAGCCACTGCGCCGACGCCAACACCACTTTCTGGTCGGTGCTGTGGTGCCAGGGCGGGAAGGTGCTGGAGGCCGACGGCAAGACCCCGGCCATCAACTCCGACAAGACCGCCCAGGTGATCGAGTGGTACAAGGAGCTTTACAAGGACGCGATGGAGCCGGAGGTGCTGTCCTGGGACGACGCTTCCAACAACCGCTTCATCCTCTCCGGCAAGGGCTCCTGGATCCACAACCCGATCAGCCCCTACAATGCCGCCCTCGCCAAGAATATGCCGATCGCAGACGACATCAACCACCACAACAGCCCGGGTGGGCCGGCGGGCATCCACTCGGCGCCACCCATCAGCGGCATCGGCATCTGGAAGTTCTCGAAGAACGCGGACCTCGCGAAGGAATTCATCAAGTTCCACTTCCGGAAGGAGAACTTCGACGCCTGGATCGTGGCCTCCAATGCCTTCAACCACCCCCCGCTCCGACACTTCGCCGACCATCCCATCTGGGCGAACAACCCCAAGTTCGCCATGCTGCCCAAGGAGGCGGAGTACGCCCACACCCGCGGCTGGCCGGCCAAGACCAACGCGGCGGTGAACCTCATCGAGGTGAACTACGTCCTGCCCGACATGGTGGCCAAGGCGGTCGGCGGGATGCCCACCAAGCGGGCCATTGCGTGGGGCGAGGAGCAGGTGAAGCTGGCCGTCCAGGGCAAGCTCGAGACGAAGGGCAAGAGCTAGCATGGCCGTCGGCCAACGCGTCCTCGAGGCGGCCGGGGTTCCACGTCCCGGCCGCCTCGCGCGGCTTCACGAGTGGTGGGAGCAGGAGCACATCTTCGGCTACGGGCTGATCCTTCCCGCGCTCCTCCTGATCGTGTGCCTGGTCGCCTACCCGTTCGGGATGGCCATCTACTTCAGCCTCTCGGACTACTGGGTGGGCTCGCCCGGCACGTTCATCGGCCTCGACAACTTCCGCGAGATTTTCAAGAACGAGGTCTTCCACCGTACGGTGTTCAACTCGTTCGTCTTCACCTCCATCGCCGTCGTCATCAAGACCGTGCTGGGCGTCTGGCTGGCCCTGCTGCTGTTCCGGACCTTCAAGTTCAAGCGCCTCATCCGGGGGGCGGTGCTCCTGCCCTGGGTCATTCCCACCGCGCTCTCGACCCTGGCCTGGTGGTGGATGTTCGACTCGCTCTACAGCGTCGTGAACTGGACCGCGATCCACCTGGGCCTGATCAATCCGCCCGGCCCCAACTGGCTCGGCATGACCAGCTACGCCATGGCCGCGGTGATCACCGTCAACGTCTGGCGGGGACTGCCCTTCTTCGCGATCATCGTCCTGGCCGGGCTGGTCTCGATCCCTCGGGAGTACTACGAAGCGGCCGAGGTCGATGGGTCGGGCTCGTGGGGCCGCTTCCGCCACGTGACGCTGCCGCTCCTCAAGCCGGTCCTCGCGGTGGTGATCCTCTTCTCCACCATCTTCACGTTCTCCGACTTCGTCATCGTCCAGGTGCTCACCCGGGGTGGGCCGGTCAACACCACGCATCTCTTCGCGACCCTGGCCTACCAGGTCGGCCTGACCGGCGGCAACCTGGGGCAGGGCGCGGCGATCTCGCTCTTCCTGTTCCCGGTGCTCGCTGCCTTCGTCTTCATCCAGCTCCGCTATATCCGGAAGGACTGAGATGCAGGTCGGGGTGCGAAGCCGGGGGGCGCGGATCCGATCATCGGCGTTCGGCTGGGCGAACATCGTGCCGTTCATCCTGTTCGCGCTCTTCCCCGTCTATTTCATGGTGATCACGTCGTTCAAGAACGACGCGGAGCTGTACAACCTCAAGGCGGTGCCCTTCCTCATCCAGACGGGCGTGATCACGGACCACTACAGCTATCTCCTCTTCAAGACCGAGTTCCTCAC
>JBOHSH010000192.1:0-4524 GCA_050733195.1 Gemmatimonadales bacterium | reverse complement strand
GTTCACGCTCCGTCGAGCGGCCGACGCCCTCACGCAGACCCGCACGCGGGTCCGCATCCGCCGGGCCCTGGTGGACAGCGCCCGGGTGCGCCGGGAGAACCAGACGCCGGCCCGCGAGAATCTCGCGAACGCCTACGTGAGTCTCGGCTGGTACGAGCTGTTCACCGGAGCGGCCGACTCGGCCCTGGTACATTCCCGGTTGGTGCTGACACTGGACTCGACCGAGACCTACGCCATTCCCAACCACGCCAACGCCCTGCTGCTGCTCGATCGCGGCGACGAGCTGGAGGCGATCTTCGCGCGGTACGGCAGGGCGACGGTCGAGCTTCCGAGAGTCCCCTTCGTCTGCGCGGTCGTGCGCGATCTGGAGCGCCAGCTCATTCCCAGGGGCGCTGCCCGTCCGGAGCACCTCGCCCGCGCCGAGGACCTGGCGCGCCGCCACTCGACGGTCCCGCTCACGGAATGCCCCCACCGCAAGCAGCGCCCGACACCCTGACGCTCGAGCGGCTCCGCGCGGCCCTTCCCCGGAACGTGCATTTCGGATGCTCGACGTGGACCTACGCCGGCTGGAAGGGGCTCGTCTATTCGCGCAACTACCCCGAGCGGGCGGGGGCCGAGATGCTCGCGGAGTACGCCCGCTTTCCCCTGTTCAGCACGGTCGGCATCGACTCGACCTTCTACGCGCCGCCGACCGAGAAGACGCTCCAGTCGTACGCCGCCGCCCTCCCCGAGGGATTCCGGTGCGTGAGCAAGGTCTGGGACCGGATCACCGTGCATACCTTCGCGAAACCGCGCGAGAAGGCGCTGGCGGGGCAGCGGAATCCCGATTTCCTCAACGCCGAGATGTTCCTGAACGACGTCTGGCGGCCGTATGCGGAGCACTTCGCCGGTCACATGGGGCCGTTCGTCTTCGAGTTCCAGGCCATCGCCAGGGAGGACCGGGTGAGTCCGGACGACTTCGCCGCGCGGCTCGATGGGTTTCTCGACAAGCTGCCCGCGGAGGGCCGCTACGCGGTGGAGGTGCGGAATCCCGAGTTCCTGACTCCGGCGTACTTCGCCGTGCTCCGGGCGCACGACACGGCCCACGTGTTCAGCTCGTGGACCCGCATGCCGTCCATCGGGATGCAGCTGGCTCTGCCGGACGCCGTGACGGCGACTTTCCTGGTGGCGCGGGCGCTGCTCCGCCCCGGGCGCTACTACGAGGACGCGGTGGACGCCTTCGTGCCGTACGACCGGATCCGGGACCCTAACCCGGAGCTGCGCGCGGATCTGGCGCGCCTCGTGGAGGCGGCGGAGGAGCTCCGCATCCCGGCGTATCTCCTGGTCAACAATCGCGCGGAGGGGAACGCCCCGCGCACCATCATCGCGGTCGCGGAGCTGGTCGCCGAGCGGAAAGGGGCGTCGCCTGCCCCGTCGTAAGCCGGGAGACGGCCCGCCGGTGAGCGCGCTCCGGATCGCCGTGGTGGGACGCGGGCGGGTCGGCCCGAGCATCGCGTCGGCGCTCACGCGGAGCGGCGTGGCGGTGACGGGCCCGCTCGGCCGCGGCGCCACCGGCGCCGGATCGGACGTCGTGCTGCTGGCCGTCCCCGACCGCTCCATCGCCGAAGCCGCCATGCTGATCGAGCGGGGGCCGGTCGTGGGGCACGTCTCGGCCTCGACCCCCCTGGAAGCGCTCGCGCCGCACGAACGATTCCTCTTGCACCCGCTCCGGGCTGTCACCGCTCCCGACACCGATCTCCGCGGGAGCTTCGCCGCCGTGGCGGGCAGCAGCGGCCGCGCGCGCCGCATCGCGCGGGAGCTGGCGGAGCTGCTCGGGCTCCGGGCGGTCGAGATCGACGAAGCCGATCGCCCGCTCTATCACGCCGCGGCGTCCCTCGCGGCCAATGCCCTGGTCGCTCTGCTCTGGGACGCGGAGCGGGCGGCGACGACGGCCGGGCTGCCGCGGGAGGCTCTGGCGCCGCTCGCGGCGGGCGCCCTGGCGGCGTGGAGCGAGCACGGTGCCGGGGACGCCCTCACCGGCCCCGTCGCCCGGGGCGACGAGGAGACCGTCGCCCGCCAGCGCGCCGCGATCGCCGCACGGCATCCGGAGCTCCTCCCGCTCTGGGATGCGCTCACCGAACGCCTCCGCGCGCTCGCCGCAGACCGCTCCCGCTGAATGCGACTCGTCCGGACCATCCCCGAGGTGCGCTCGGCAATCGCCGACGCGCGTCGCGCGGGGAAGATCATCGGCTTCGTCCCCACGATGGGCTTCCTGCACGAAGGGCACCTGTCGCTCATGCACCGGGCCCGTGAGGAGTGCGGCTACGTGGTCGTCTCCCTCTTCGTGAATCCGCTCCAGTTCAACGAGCCGGGAGACCTCGCCCGATACCCGCGTGACGAGGCGCGCGACGCGGCGATGACCGAAGGTGCCGGCGTGGACCTGCTGTTTGCGCCCGAGGCGCCGGCGCTCTATCCCGAGGGCTTCTCCACCTCCGTGACGGTGTCGGGGGTGAGCGAGCCGCTCGAGGGCGTCACGCGCGGGATCGGGCATTTCCAGGGCGTCGCCACGGTGGTGACCAAGCTCTTCGGCATCGTCGCGCCGGACCGCGCCTACTTCGGCCAGAAGGACGCCCAGCAGGCGCTGGTGATCCGCCGCCTGGTGCGCGACCTCGACCTTCCGGTGGACGTGCGCGTGCTGCCGACGGTGCGCGAGCCGGACGGGCTCGCGATGTCGAGCCGGAACAGTCTGCTCGCCGCCGGGGATCGCGCCCGGGCCGTCGCCCTCTCGCGCGCGCTCTTCGCCGCGGAGCGCGCCATCCAGGACGGCGAGCGAAATCCGGAGCGGGCGCTCGCGCCAGGCCGGGCGATCCTCGACGGCGCCGGGATCGAGCCCGAGTACTTCGTCGCCGTCGGCGCGGAGACCCTCCAAACGCTCGCCCGGCTCGGCGGCGAGGTGCTGCTCACGATCGCCGCCAGCGTGGGCGGCATCCGGCTCATCGACAACGTGCCGGTCTCCGTGCCGTGAGCGGTACCCGCGAGCGCCTCCTTGCCCTCGAGGGACGGAAGGGCCGACGGCCGATCGTCATGCTCACCGCGTACGACGCGCCCGGCGCCGCCCTCGCCGCCGAGGCCGGCGTGGACGTGCTGCTCGTCGGGGACTCCGCCGCGACGGTGGTGCTGGGCTACGGGAGCACGCGGGACATCTCGCTCGACGAGCTGCTGGTGCTGGCCCGGGCCGTCCGCCGTGGCGCGCCCGCCCTGCCGGTGATCGGCGACATGCCGCTGGGCACCTACGAGGAGAGCGACGCGCTCGCCGTCGCATCGGCTCGACGCTTCGCCGACGAGGCGGGGTGCGACGGCGTGAAGCTCGAGGGCGCCGGGCCGATCGTCGAGCGGGTGCGAGAGATCGTGGCGGCCGGGATCCCGGTGGTCGGCCACGTCGGCCTGCTGCCCCAGGCGGCCCTCACCGACGCGGACTTCCGCGCGAAAGGCCGGAGCGCGGCCGAGGCGGTGCGCATCGTTCGCGAGGGTGAGGCGCTCGATCGGGCCGGGATCACGCTGCTCGTTGCGGAGGCCGTTCCCCCGCGCGTGGGCGCCGCGCTCGCGGCGCGCGTGCGAGTGCCGGTGATCGGCATCGGCGCGGGCGCGGACGTCGACGGGCAGGTGCTGGTCTTCCACGATCTGCTCGGCCTCACGGCCGGGCACATGCCGAAGTTCGCCCGGCGCTACGCCGAGCTTCGCGAGACGGCGGTGTCGGCGATCCGGAGATGGATCGACGACGTCGTGAAGAAGAAGTTTCCTTCAGAGACCGAAGTGTACGGGATGCCCGCCGAAGAGGCCGCGCGGTTCGATGAGCTGCTGGACGGGGAACGGTGAACGGGGAACGGGGAACGGGGAACGGGGAACAGCTACCGTCAACTGTCAACCGTCAACCGTTACCGGTGCGCCGTGCTGCCCGGCGGAAGCGACGTCTTGGCTTGGCACGCCCTCGGCCGGCGGAAACGTGCGACGCCTGCGCCAGCGACATGAGCCGAGCGATCTCGGCGCCGTAGGGCACCTCCACCCATCCATCCATGTGCGCCAGGCGCTCCGACAGGAACGGCCGCGCCAGGCCGCCGGCCAGCGTCTCGGTCCGGAGCGGCTCCGGCAGCCGGAGCACCAGCGCGCCCACCCCCAAGACCGCGAACATCCGCTCACCGTGGAAGAACGCCTCGGTGCCGAAGAGTTTGCGGATGCGGATCGGCGCCAGCGCGGTGAGCGCATCGCGCACGATGGATTGTCGGGTGGGCGTCATCGTCCGGCCGGTCGATAGGGCCCGGAGATGGTACCGCGCGCGGACCGAGTCCGCTAGATGGAGCGGATAGGCCCTTCAGAGCCCCGATGGTCCAGGCTGGGATCGTCTATCATTGGGGCGGATACTTCTTTGATATGCCAGGAGGACAGGGCGCCTTTCGTTCGGAAAGTCGGGCCAGCTCGCTCCCCCCGAATGACACGACGACAACGCCCTCCGGCAAGGACAGTGGCAGCCTCCCCGGAGGTGGGAGG
>JBOHSH010000191.1:0-3603 GCA_050733195.1 Gemmatimonadales bacterium | reverse complement strand
TCCCCGGCGCCACCTTCCTCAACGACATCACCGCGACGGAGGACGGCGCGGTCTATTTCACCGATTCGGGGCTCAAGGCCGGCGCCGGCGGGCTCGAGCCGTCCGGCACCGACGCGGTCTACCGCCTCCGACCCGACGGCACGCTCGATACCCTGGCGCGCGGCGAGGCCCTCGGGCGGCCGAACGGCATCGCCGTCGTGGGCGACACCGTCTGGGTCGTGAGCTTCGGCTCGGGTGAGCTCTATCGGGTGGAGAACGGCGCCAAAGTTGGAGCCGTGAAGCTTCCCAGGGGAAGCCTCGACGGACTGGTCGTCTACAACGGCGACGCCTTCATCTCGAGCTGGGACGGCGAATCGGTGTGGCGGGGGCCCGTCGCGGGAGGAGCGGGCGGATTCCGTGAGGCGATCACCGGCCTCGCGGCACCGGCCGACATCGGGCACGATCTCTGGCGGAACCGGCTCCTGATCCCGCTGTTCAACGACAATCAGGTCCGGTTCGTGCCGCTCGCGCTGTAGCGGCGAGGCTCAGCGCTTCTCCCAGCTGATGACGTAGCCCCCGAGCTGCCCCTGGGTCGCGATGCGCCCGCCCCCACCGGCGAGACTCCGCGGCGCGGCGCGGTTCCGGCCCGAGCAGGTAACACCCACGAGCTGCGCGATGCTTTGGGTGGGGTCCGCGCAGACGTCCTTGCCGAACTCCACCAGCTCCACCTCGTCGGCCCTGAAGGCGCAGAGCGAGAACTCTTTCAGTACGGTGACCCCGTTCAGGATGATCGTCGTTTCCGTGCCGGTCTCCGAGCGGATGCGGGGAAGGTCGCAGAGCGCCGCCCCGGCGATCGGCGCGCGCCAGAACGGCTGCGAGCAGCACAATCAACATCGCGCGCAAGGAGTGCTCCGCGTCAGGGTCCGCGTCTGGTCCAGAGGAGGATGACCCCGCAGGCCGCGCTGGCGCCGCCGTACTCCGGCGGGACCTCGCCGGAGCCGCTGTACACCTCCACCGCCACGAGCTGGGCCACGTCCATGATGTCGTTGAGATTGGGCGCCTCGACCGAGGCACCGATCGGGGGCCCCGGCGATCGGTAGAACTGGACGCCGTCAACCCAGATGGATGCGGGACAGCGCTCCCCCAGCGGGCCCACGCGCCGCCGGCTCACCGCGATCACCGTGCGGGAGCCGTGGCGCAGCACCTCGAGCCCGCCGGCGCGTCCGATCACGTCGCCGAGCCGCACGTGCTCGGCCCGGCGGAGATCGGCCGAGTCGAGAAACTTCCCGAAGCCGTGACGGCGCCGCTCCTCGAAGCCTTCGAGCCCAACGCCCCGCGATCCGGGCTGCTCCGCCGTGACGACCACCGGATCGAGATGCAGCACCGAGGGCACGAGGGTGGCGTTCGTCCAGAGTGTATCTCCCTGCGGCAGGTTCACCCATTGCCGGTCGGGGCGGTAGCCGATGGCCCGGAAGAGCACCACCCGCCGTCCCGTGGGCAGATTCCCGACGAGGTAGCGGCCCGAGTCGTCGGTGACGGCGCGGTGCTCGGATCGCTCGACCAGAACCTCCACGCCCGCGATCGGCTGCCCGGTCGAGTCCCGCCGGACGACACCGGTCAGCACCGCGGGGCCGCTGCGGATCTCGACCGGCGGGCGCACCGCCGTCTCGGTCCGCGTGCCCCAGGGCTTGAGGTCGAGCCATCGCCACTCCGCGTGGACGAGCCGGATTTGTTCCTCCTGGACGGTGGCGAGCCGGTCCCGGAGCCGGATGGCGACGGGCGTTCCGGAGGGGACATCGCAGAGCGCGTAGAGCCCGTTGTCCTCGGCGACGCTCCGGATGCTGCGCGCGGAGGGGCCGATGACGAGCGTCGTCGCCTCGATGACGAGACCGCGGCCGGGCGCGCTGTCGAGCCGGAACGCGCGGCCGATCACGCCGGCGCGACCCCTGGGGCCGCCGCAGAGGCGGCGGACGAAGGCCGGAAACGCCGGGACCGCGAAGTCGGCCGTGATGGTGTCGCCGAGGGACAGGATCACCTCGCGGTCCTGCCGTTCGCCGAGGAGGCCGAGCTTCGGATGACTCGCGGCGACCCGCTGCGGGCCGAAGGCCTCCACCGCGAGCGCATACTGCCCATCCGGCCCGGTCACCACCGAGTCGGAGCGGCCGGTCAGGGTAATCACCGCGCCCTGGAGACCCGCGTTCGCCACGCTGTCGAAGACGACGCCGCGCACCAGCGCCCGCGTGACGAGACCCAAGCGATTCGAGGCGACCTCGGCACGGCCCCCGCGGTCCACGTAGCCCGTGAGCCGGGCGTATTCGCGAATCGCCCCGCCCGGGCCGGGCGCCGTCCGCACGTCGATCCTGGGCATCCGGATGTGCCAGTAGGAGACGATCCAGGATCCGGTCGGAAGACGGCGAAACTCGACTCGGCCGCCGAGCCGCGCCCGCTCGAGCATGCCTTCGAGGCCGGTGTAGCGATACTCGATGTGCCGGAGCTCGCTCGTCGCGCGGTCGACCCAGAGCGTCCCCTGGACGTCCGCCACCCGGCGCCCGGGTATCGGCTCGAACTCGAGGCCGACGAGGTTCTGCTCCCCGCCGACCGCGCCGAAGCAATGGGTCGAGACGAATTCGTCGGACAGGAGGAGCACGGCGTCGGGAGCGGCGAAGTCGGAGCTGTCCCGCAGCAGGCGCACGAATCCCTCGCGGGCGAGCAGTTCCGGCGGGAGCGACACGAACGGCTGCCCCCGCCCGAGCTTCGAGCTGTGATACCACTGCCGGAGAATCCGCTCGGAGGGGTCGACGTCGCGCTCGAACTCGCGGACGTGCAGCGTCAGGCTTCCTTGCCGCTGGGTGATGAGATTCGCGGTCAGCGCCTTCCGGATCTCGTCCCAGAGCGCCGCGACGAGAGGACCCTCTTCCTGTCCGACCCGGCACCGGCTTCGTCCCCGGACCTCGAGCGTTGGAAGCTCCCGCTTGACCGACGGCAGGAGCAGGTTGGCGCGCACCGGTGGGCCGGCGCTGAGCTGGAGCGGGTCCGACATGAATCCGCTCCACCCGATCCGGTCGACCTTGAGGCGGTAGGATCCCGCGGCCGGAGCGCGGAGCGAGAGCCGGCCCTGCTCGCTGGTGAGCCCCTGGGCCACGATCCGGCTCTCCGCCAGCAGCCGCACGATCGCGCCGGCGATCGGCGCGCGGGACTCGGCCTCGCGAAGCTCGATCTCCACCGTCTGCGCGCGAGCGGCGGAGACGGCCATCAGCAGCGCCGCCGCCGTCAGGACGAGCCTCACGGCAGCGTGTCGGGCAGCTCGGCGCGCCCGCCCTTGTCGGTGTAGCCGGCCAGACCGGCGAAGAGCGAGCGCGGCGCGTCGTGACGCATCCTGGGCATCCGGATGTGCCAGTAGTTGACGATCCAGGCGCCGTTCGAGAGCCGGCTGAACTCCACGCGGCCACCCAGCTCCGCGTTCTTCATGAGACCCGACAGGCCGGTATAGGCGAACTCGAGGAACTGGAGCTCGCTCGTGGCACGGCTCACCCAGAGCGTGCCGCGCACGTCGGGCACCTTGCGCCGGGGAACCGGCTCGAAGGCGAGCCCGACCAGCTCGTCCGCGCCGGACACGGCGTGAAA
>JBOHSH010000190.1:0-1761 GCA_050733195.1 Gemmatimonadales bacterium | reverse complement strand
GAGGGTTTCGACCGTGCCGGTCCACTCGTCGGCGGCATCGGCGCCGGCGCAGGCGGCGAGGAGCAAAAACGAGAGCCCGGCTCCGATGCACCGAGGCCGGAGCCCGTTCAACGACAGCGGGGGCATGATTACAGACTCCTAGTGCCGGCTTGGCGGCGGTGAGCGCGGCTGGTCCTGCAGGTCATTGATCACCTCCAGGAACCAGTTGGGTCCAGAGCTCAAATCTGGGTTGAGGCTCCAGTCTGGTCGACGCCCGTTCAAGGCGTCATGGGGAATTCTGTACCCATGTTCTGCTCTGGCCACTGCATCTGCGAACTCTACGGCTTGATGAGCGCGAAGCCTTTCCGCAATTGACTCCAGGCTGTCGAGGAAGAAGCAGGTTCGTCGCGACAGCTGCTGACTTCCCTGCGCGTAGGAGGTTCACCTAATTCATCCGCTCCATCGTCAGCCGCCTACCGCCGCTCATCTGCCGGACCATCCGGACCACCGCCCCGTTCGCATCGCGCTCGAAGAGCCAGTCGGCTCCGTTCTCGAGATCGAAGAACGCGTCCTTCCCCTGCGGCAGCATGGTGAGCTCGCTGCCGGCCGGGTTGAGCAGAGTCAGGCGCTCCCCCTTTCGGCCCACCACCCAGACGAGCGTGTCCCGGCCGGCGACCGTGCGGTAGCGTCCCGGCGCCGCGTCCAGCGACGCGGGATCCATCGCGCCGATCCGCTTCTCGATCCGATCCGAGGACAGGCCGTGCAGCTCGCGGATTCCCCTGCCGAGCTCCGCGATCATCGAGCCGTTCACGCCGTTCATCATCACCACGTAGCCCCGGCCGAGCTTCGGCCACATCACCACCTGGGCGACGAAGCCTTCGTCGCGGCCTCCGTGCGAGAAGCTGATCGAGTCGCCATCACCGGCGAGCGCCACGCCGACGCCGAACGCCCCCGTTCCGTACGGTGGCTGCTGCCGCGCCTGCACGGTGAGCATCTCCTCGGCCGTCTTCGTTGCGAGGATGCCGCCCGGGCGGCTGAGATACGAGTGGGAGACCGCGATCGCCCAGCGGGCCAGGTCGGACGCGGTGGTCCAGAGCCCGGCGGCCGCCATCTCGGGATAGACGTGGAACCTTCCGGTTACGGGCGTGTCGGTGCGCTCATGTCCGCTGGCCGCGACGCGGGCGCGCTCGGGAGGCGGCGGGTTCTCGTAGCCGCTGTGAATCATGCCGGCCGGCGCGAGCACCAGTCGGTGCATCAGGGCGGGGAAGGGCTCGCCGGTCACGTCGGAGGCCACGAGCTGCGCGATCGTGAACCCGCCGCCCGAGTAGAGCCACCGCGCGCCGGGCGTGGTGTCGTTCCGCACCGCGCTCGTGTTGGCCGGGGGCACGCCGTCAAGCACCTGCTGGATCGTCGGGATCGGGCCGGTGACCGCATAACCCGGGAAGCCCCAGACGGTGAGCCCGGCGGTGTGGCTCAGCAGCCGTCGCAGCGTGACCTTCTCCGTGTCGGTAAACCGGCTCGCGGGAAGCTGCCAGGACTTGAGGAGGTTGTTCACGTCCACGTCGAGCGAAAGCTTTCCCTGCTCGACCAGCCGCATCACTCCGCTCGCGAAGACGGGCTTGCTGATGGAACCGGCCTGGAAGAGGGTCGTGGTATCGACCGCGGTCTTCCCGCCGAACTCAGTCACGCCGTAGCCCTTCGCGTGCACGATCTTCCAGCCCTCGATCACGGCCAGGCTCAGGCCGGGGACGTGATAGCGGCGCATCCGGTCGAGGAGCTCGT
>JBOHSH010000189.1:0-13290 GCA_050733195.1 Gemmatimonadales bacterium | reverse complement strand
GAGTCCATCCGCAATCCGCTGCTGGTGCGCTATCCCCCGCGGGTGCCGGCGGGGTCGCGGCCAGGCGGTCTGGCCCTCACGGTGGACCTGGCTCCGACGCTCCTCGAGCTGGCCGGTGTGCCGCCAGGGCCGGGGATTCAGGGGCGATCACTGGTGCCGCTCTTCGGCGGCACGCCTTCGGGCTGGCGGCAATCGGTCCTGGTGGAGTTCTACACCTACGAGAATCCGTTTCCGCACCTGCTCGACATGGACTATCGCGCGATCCGCACCGCGCGCTACAAGTACATCCACTGGGTCCAGCATCCCGACTCGGACGAGCTGTACGACCTCGAGCGGGATTCCCTCGAAGTCCGGAATCTGGCCGGCGATCCCGCGCTGCGAGGAGTGAAGGCGACGCTCAAGGCGGATCTCGGACGTCTGGTTCTCCACGCAATCGGGCTCGGAGAGCGCTAGCTCATCCGGAGCCCGATCTCGAACCCGCCGAGCACTTCCTCGCGCACTTCCGTGAGCGCGAGCATCAGCTTGTCGCCGCCTTCCCGCCGGTAGATCCCGTCTCGGCCGTTGGTCACCCGCTCCCCCGGCCTGCTGTACGGCGGCCGCGCGTAGATCCTGTCGGTGAAGGCGTCGTCGAAGTAGAGCTGTGAGGTGAACTCGTAGCTCCGCCGCTGGCCGGCATAGAGCCGCACCTTGAAGTGGATGTGCGGGGTGCGCCCGGGGTACCAGCCGGGGTAGATGGTGAGGAACTCGACCGCTCCCTTCGCGTCGCTCACCTGATAGCCGCGCAGGAACTTCTTCTCCCGGGTGTCGAACAGGCCCTGCTGATCGCGGACGCCCGCGTAGACGCCGGAGACGTCGCACTGCCAGAGGTCCACGTGGGCGCCGGTGATCGGCGTGCAGGCGTTGCCGTCGACGCGGTGCACGCTCATCCGGAGCCGGAGCGGGAGCCCTTCCCTGGTCGTGCCGTCGGCCGGGTCCTTCCGGATGTCGGCCCGCTCGAGCTTCTCGTCCACAAAGTAGGGTCCTTCGGTCTGTTCCGGGGTGACGATGCAGGCGGGCCAGTATCCCGTACGCACGGCGGGAGCGGCGGCGAGGGTGGGCACATTGGCCAGGGCGGCGGCGCCGGCCGCCGCGCCGAGCGCGTTCAGGGCCTGGCGGCGGTTGACGGTATCGCGGTCGCGCGGCATGGATCGTCTCCGGTAAGAGTCTGTATCTAGTCGAATACGCGTCGTCGCCCGAAATCGTTATCGAGGGGCCGGCACCCTCCTCGACAGCTCGGCGTAGGACGACATCGCCCCGGTCACCGGATCGTCGGTCGTGATCGCGGCCGCCCACCCGCGGAGCTTCCCGCTGTCGAGCCAGAGCGAGAGCCCGACGGCGTGCGGGTACTTCTTCGCCTCCTCGCTCGGGATCGTCCCCGCGAACCGCCCGCCCAGTACGTTCCCGCGATAGGTCGCGAAGTTGAGCACGGTCCAGAGCGCGTTCGTCGATCCAAACCGGACGTGCACGTCGTCGGGCTTGATCATGAGCGTGATCGGTGCAGAGGCGCCGTCGTACATCCGCACCGTGCCGGTCCACTCGCCCCAGAGCTCGCTGGGCGGCGCGAAGCCAAGCGAGGTGACGGTGGTCGCCGGCGGCCGGTCAGCCACGAGGGGGTCGTACCCCGGGAGCACCGCTCCCGCGACGTAGTACGCCGCGCGGTGGGGGATGGCCGTGCCCGCGTTGGCGAGCACCGCGATCGCCACGTTGTGCGCGGGGTAGAGCTTGAGCGTGGTCGACACGCCCGGCATGCCGCCGGTGTGGGACACGACGCGGAACGCCTGCTCCCAGGAGATCCCCCAGCCCAGCCCGTAGCCCGAGCTGGTGTCGCCCGGGGTCGCGACTTTCTGCATCGCGTCGATCGTCGAGTCCGTGAGGATCGGCTGCTGGTCCTTGAGATGATTCTTCAGGTGAAACATCCCGAACCGGACCAGCTCGTGCGCGCTCGTGTACACAGCCGACGCGGCGCGGTGATCGAAGTCGTAGAAGGCGACCGGCTTCGGGACGGCGTTGTAGCGCACCGCCGAATTCGCGAGCCCCTTGCCCGTGCCGATCGTCGTCGTGGTCATACCGAGCGGCCGGAACACCTCGTCCCGCATGAAGTCCTCGAAGGGGCGCCCGGAGACCTGGGCGACGATCTCCTCGAGCACGCCGTAGCCGAGGTTCGAGTAGTTGTAGACCGCCCCCGGCGGGTACACGGCGATCGCGTAGCGGGTGATCGCTTCGTCCATCGCCGGCCGGGGTGTGGATCCGCCGTCGTAGAAGAAGCGGTAGTGGAGCGGGAGGCCGGCCGTGTGCGAGAGGACGCGGCGGACGGTCGCTCCGGAGGCGTCGCCGGCGAGCCCCGTGATCTTGGCCTTGCCCAGATAGTCGTTGGCGGGCTTGTCGAGATCGATCTTCCCCTGCTCGACCAGCTTCATCACGCCGGTCGCCGAGATGGGCTTGGAGATGGATGCCATCGAGTAGAGGGTTGTCGCGGTCGCGGGCGTCCTGGCGGCGAGGTCGGCGTAGCCGAAGCCCTCTTCCCACACGATGCGGCCGTCCTTCGCGACCGCGAGCGCGAGCGAGGGGACCTTGGCGGAGTCGACCAGGAAGCGGATCCGGGCTCGCACCAGGTCGAGCGTGACCTGGTCGATCGCGCCCTTCTGTGCGCGCTGAGCCAACGCCGGGGGTGCGATCGTACCGAGCAGCATCGCGGCAACGAGCAGCGGGCCGCGAGAGATCCGAAGAGACGGGATCGACATGGAGCGGTGTCCGATGGGGGCTTCCAAAGCTAGCACCTGTCCGCGGCAGTCGTGGGATCGTCACCCGCAGCAGATCTGGCCGCCGCCTTCTCATTTGCATCCGTCGGCCGGAAGGCGTACGGTCC
The DNA here is from genome assembly GCA_050733195.1 of Gemmatimonadales bacterium. Classification (GTDB taxonomy): domain Bacteria; phylum Gemmatimonadota; class Gemmatimonadetes; order Gemmatimonadales; family GWC2-71-9; genus JABFSM01. The sequence goes on along the minus strand of JBOHSH010000189.1, from coordinate 10,385 downwards.
GACCATGGCGAACCCCGTCCGCTGGACGCTCCTGCTGCTGATGGCGGCATGTCGGGACCTACCGGTTTCCTCCGGCGCCGCCCGAGGGGCTCGACCGGGAGCACACCTTCGAGGTGTTCGAGGCGGACGGGAAGCTCCGCGCGCGCGCCAATCCCGCGTTCTTCGGCAAGGACGCGGAGCTGGACCTGGTGCCGGCGGGTCGCGGGCGATTCCATCCCGGCTGGTACCGGGGCGGAAAGTTCTTCGACGTGGAGACCGACATGATCTTCGCCTTCACGCTCGAGGGCGGCCGGGCCACGGGGCTCGAATTCCTCGGAGTGGCGGAGAACCTGCTCTTCTCCCGCGGAGTGCGGGTCAGGCAGCCGGACGGCCGTCCACCACGAAGGGATTGAACCGGAGCGTCGCGCCGCATTCGGGGCAGGACGCGTCGACGGGCCGGTCTCCGGTGAGCCGTTCCAGGATCGCCTGCGGCACCACGACGCGCCGGCCGCACCATCCGCAGACCACGCTGGGCTCGTCGTCCCAGCTCGCCGAGTCGATCCGGAAGAGCACCGCGGGTGACACGAACGGCGGGCCGGACGGCAGGTTCATCAGCTCGAGCAGGTGCACGTCGCCGATCCTCGTGCCGACGAGAATCCGCCGGCCGCTCGCGCTCCACCTGACCGTAGAGTCACGGCCCGACAGCATCGTAAGGTTGACTCCGCCGAATTCCACTCGCGGGGACCGCGACGCGACGTCCCAGAGCGTCATGACGCCGTGGTTCGAGACGGAGAACAGGTGGGCTCCGTCGGGCGAGAACCGGGTGACCCCGACCCACTGTTCCCGGTCGGAGAGCATCGCGATCTCGTTTCCCGAGTCCCCATCCCAGAGCATGACGCCCTGGACGGCCGATCCGGTGGCGATCAGACGGCCGTCGGGCGAGAAGTCGCAGTCCTCCACGTTCCCCACCATCTCCATGACCGCCCGCTCGACTCCGCCCGGCATGTTCCAGATGCGCGCCTTCCCGTCGTGCCCCGCCGACGCGAGCCGGGTTCCGTCAGGAGAGAAGCGACACGTTTCGGCGAACTCCGGGTTGCCGGCCAGGGTACAGACCTCCGACGCCGACGCCAGGTCCCATACCTTGGGGACGGAGGCATGAGCGACCGACACGAGCAGCCGTCCGTCGGGCGAGAAGGCGAGATCCTGGATCATCGAGCGGTGGCCGCGCAGGAGGGCCATCTCGGCGCCGTCCCTCGGCCCGAGAAGCCGGATTACTCCGTCCTGGTACCCCCCCACGAGCCGGGAGCCATCCGGGGTGAATACGAGCACCCGGATTCTCTGGCTCCGGCCCGTGATGGTCATCAGCTCGGCACCGGTCACTCCATCCCAGAGCCTGATGGTCTCGTCGGTCGAGGCGGTCGCGAGCAGCGATCCGTCGGGGGAAAACGCGCATCCCGTCACGTACTCGCGATCGCGGTGTCGGAGCGTCGCGATCACGCGGCCGCTCTCGGCGCTCCAGAGCGTCGCGGTGCCGTCCCGCGACCCGGCGACGAAGCGCGAGCCGTCCGGCGTTATGGCGCACGACTCGATGTCTCCCAGGTGCACGTGGGTGTCGGCGTGCCCGCGGGGATCCCAGATCCGGATCGTGCCGTCGCCGGAGGCGGAGGCGATGCGCGACTCGTCGGGTGAGAGGTCGAGCGCGAGCACCTCGTCGCGATGCCCATGAAAAGTGCCGAGGCAGGCGCCGCTCGCCGCATCCCAGGTGCGGAGCGTCCCGTCGTACCCGCCGGTGAGCACCCGGGCGCCGCCGTCCAGGAACAGGCAGTCGCTGACGATGCCCGAATGCCCGCGCAGGCAGGCGATTTCGGCGCCTGTCGCGACGTCCCAGACCTTTGCCAGCTCATTGTCCGATGCCGAGACCAGGCGGGTGCCGTCCGGAGAGAATGCCACGGCGCGTACCCAGCCGCCGTGCGCACAGGTCGCGAGCGGCTCCCGCCGGCTCACTCGCCAGAAGCCGAGCAAGCCCGTCCCGCCGGCATCCCAGAGCCTGACCGTCCCGTCTCTCGAGGCCGAGGCGAGCACGCGGCCGTCGGGAGAGAAGACACACTGGTACATCGCCTTGGTGTGACCCGAGAGCTCGGCGATGAGCCGTCCGCGCCGGCCGTCCCACAGCTTGAGCCCGCCGCCGAGCGCGCCCGAAGCGATCCGGGTACCGTCGGGAGAGAAGGCGCAGGCGGTGACGGTTCGTTCGTGGCCCTCGAGCCTGGCGATGGCGGCGCCGGTGCGCGCGTTCCGGAGGTGCAGCGTTCGCTCCTCGGCCACCAGCAGACGTTTGCCGTCGGGTGAGAACACCACCTCGCTGGCGTTCACCCGGAGGCCGCCCGCCTCGTGCAGCGGCGCGCCGGTCACCGCGTCCCAGAACACCACCTGCAGGCCGAGCGCGGAAGCGATCCGGGCTCCGTCCGGCGAGAAGGCCCACGCGTGACCCTCGATCGCCGCGAGCTCGACGCCCGTCTCGACGTTCCAGATACGGAGCGTACCCCTGCCGTCCATGCCCGCGATGCGCCGTCCGTCGGCGGAGAAGTCGCAGCTTCGAAGGGACGCCCCGTCGATGGCCAGGACCGCGAGGCACGACGACAGCGCCTGGGGCTTGTTGACCCAGCGGAGCCAGGGGCGCCGTTCGGCGCCGCTCTCCCAGCGCCGCAGAGCGGCGCGGGCCGGGGCAGTCGCGTCGGGCTGGTTCGCGGCCTGCGGGAAGAGGCGGGCGGGATCGCGAACCAGGGTATGGGCTTCGACGCGAAGGAACCGGAGCCAGTCCTGGAGATCGTCTCTCATGGGCATCGGCTCCGAATCTATCGCGCGGCGGCCGCCACGCGGCGGATTGCGTCCCGGATTCGGCCGGGCGTAGCTTCTCCGTATGATCACGCCGCTGCTCGATCGCGTCATCGCCGCGATCGGCCACCAGTATCAGCTCGACGGGGAGATCGGCCGCGGGGGGATGTCGGTCGTCTACCGCGCCCGCGACCTCCGGCTCGACCGGCCGGTCGCCATCAAGGTGCTGCCGCCCGAGATGGCGTACGATCCGTCGATCCGGATGCGCTTCACCCGCGAAGCGCAGACCTCGGCCCAGCTCGCGCACGGCGGGATCGTGCCGATCCACGACGTCGGAGAGCGCGAGGGGATCGCCTATTTCGTGATGGCGCTGGTGAACGGCGGGAATCTCGGCGCGCTGCTCGCCCGCGAGCCGAGGCAGCCGATCGAGGAGGTGCGCCGGGTCCTCGCCGAGATCGCCGACGCGCTCGAGTACGCGCACGTGCGCGGGGTGATCCACCGCGACGTCAAGCCCGACAACATCCTGCTCGACGAGAACATCGGGCGGGCGATGATCACCGACTTCGGCATCGCGCGCGCGATCGAGGCCGGGACCCGGCTCACCGTCACCGGAAACGCCGTGGGGACGCCGACCTATATGTCTCCCGAGCAGGCCAAGGGGGATCGCGACGTCGACGGGCGGAGCGACCTCTACTCCCTCGGCGTGATCGGTTACCAGATGCTGACCGGCCGGGTGCCCTTCACCGCCGGGAACACGATGGCGCTCCTGCTCAAGCACGTGAGCGAGCGGGTGCGGCCGGTCGCCGACTTCCGTCCCGACGCCCCGCGTGCCCTCCGGGAGACGGTCGAGCGCGCGCTCGCCAAGGCCCCGGAAGACCGGTGGCCGTCCGCGGGCGCGTTTCGCGACGCGCTCCTCTCCGGCGAAGGCCCGGGCACCTCGTGGCGAACGCCGCAGCGGGAGCCGGTGCGCTACGTCTCTCCGCGCAGAGGTTCGCCCGCGGCGCCGGTCCGCGAGAGCACGCCCGCCGCGCCGCCCAGGCCAGGCGTTGTCGCGCATGTCCCGGATCACCTGACCCAGCTCACCTCCGAGCAGCGGAAAGACCTTCGGCTCTGGCACGGCCGGGTGCACCTGCTCGACCGCATCAAGACGATGCGGCGCTACACGCTGCTCACCGCCGGCATGTGGGTGGCCGCCATGATCGGCGTCGCGGTGGGCGCCGAGGAGGAGCTCCCGCCCCTCATCTTCTCGCCCATCGTGCCGATCTGGATGTCGGCAAAGCTCGGGCGGCGGGGACGGTCGCTTCGAGAGAGCGGGCTCAAGCTCCGGCGGGTCCTCTTCATGCTGCGGCCGAAGTGGGCGCTCCCGCCGATCCCGGAGACGACGGAGCAGAAACTCGAGAAGCTCGCCCCGCGCGAGGTGCTGGACAGCTCGCACGGCGACGCGATACGCCGAGCGGCGAAGGAGCGCTCGGAGATCCTCGACCTGGTGGCCAGTCTGTCGAAGGCCGACCGCGAGCTGCTTCCCGACCTCGAGCCCACGGTGCACGCGCTGGTCGAGCGGGTGGCGCACCTCGCGATGTCGGTCTGCCGGCTCGAGGAGGACATGGATCCCGCGATGATGGACGAGCTCGAGGCGCAGATCGCGGAGGAAAGCGAGGGCGAGTCCCCCGAAGGCGAGCGGCGGCTCGCGCTGCTCAAGCGGCAGCAGGGGACCCTCGAGGAGCTGGCGCGGCGCCGCGACGCGCTGATCCGCCAGCTCGAGAACGCCAACCTCGCCCTGGGCAATCTCCGGTTCGACCTGATCAAGCTGCGGTCGTCCGGATTGGAGTCCGCGCTCGCCGACGTCTCGACCGCGACGCAGCAGGCGCGAGCGCTCTCGCGCGAGCTCGGGGCCGTGCTCGACGCCGCCGAAGAAGTCCGGCGCCTTTGATCTCGCGAGATCATTCTTCCCACCTTCAGCCAGGAAACGCCCATGAAGGCCCAGGCCGTGAATCCGATCCTCAACGTCTCCAGCATGGAGGAGAGCTTCGCCTGGTTCGAGAAGCTGGGTTGGCAGAAGAGCTGGTCGTGGGGTGACCCGGTGGAGTTCGCCGCGGTGATCAGCGACAAGGTCGAGATCTTCCTCTGCCTCAACTGCCAGGGGACCCGCTCGACGACGAAGCCGCGCCATCCCTTCGACGGGGAGACCGGAGGAACCTGGCTGAGCCTCTGGGTCTCCTCGCCGAAGGAGGTGGACGAGGTCCACGCGCTCGCCGTGAAGAACGAGATCGAGGTGACCTTTCCGCCCAACGACATGCCCTGGAGCGTGCGCGAGTTCCACGTCCGGCACCCTGACGGGCACACGTTTCGGATCGGTGCCGGCCTGCCCGAGACCGAAGAGTGACGCGGGAGCAGGGGGAGCTGATGGAGACCGCCCACGCCTGGGATCGGGCGATGGTCACCAATGACGCCGAGGAGATCGGCCGCTTCATGGCCGACGAGTGGATCATCGTCGGCCATGACGGATCGATCGGCGATCGCGAGCGGTTTCTGGATCTGGTGCGCTCCGGAGCGCTGACCCACGACGAGATGACCACGGAAGACCCGGTCATCAGGGTCTACGGAGAGACGGCCTTCGTGGTAGCGCGGGGCGTCTCTTCCGGAGAATACCGGGGGCAGCGCTTCCGCGAGGTGGAGCGCGCGACGTCCGTCTTCGTCAGGCGGGACGGGAGGTGGCAGTGCGTCGTGACCCACCTGTCCCGGCTCCCGGAGGCGAACCCCTGAACCGCACGATCGCCCTGGTCGGCGCACCGACGAGCATCGGCATCAAGCCGTACGACGACGGCACCCAGCGCCGCCTCGATCTCGGGCCGGCGGTGCTGCGGGAGCAGGGGCTCGTGGACCGCCTCGGCGCGCGCGACCTGGGCGACGTTCTCCCGCCGCCCTATGTGGACTTCGTCCGGCCACCGGGCAAGCCCCGCAACGAAACGGGCGTCGCCCACTACTCGCGAAGCCTCGCGGATCGGGTTCGTGCCGCGCGCGAGGACGACGGGTTCGTGCTCGTGCTCGGCGGCGATTGCAGCATCGTCCTCGGCGCGCTGCTCGGCGCGCGCCCTCCGGCGGGGCGTGTCGGGTTGGTCTACATCGACGCCCACGGCGACTTCGCGACCCCCGAGACTTCGCGCACCGGATCGGTCGCGAGCATGTGTCTCGCACTGGCCGTGGGGCGGGGAGATTCGCCGCTCGCCCGGCTCGCGCCCGGCGGGCCGCTGGTGCGACCGGAGGATCTGGTCGTGATCGGCCGGCGGGACGACGGAGGAGACTTCTACTACGGGCAGGATGTGCTGCGCGCCGGCCCGATGCTCGACCTCCCCAACGACGCGGTGCGGGCCAGTGGCGTCCCCGCGGCGGCGGCGGCGGCGCTCGAACGGCTCGCCGCCTCGCAGGTCGACGGATTCTGGATCCACGTCGATGCGGACGTCATCGATCCGAGCGTGATGCCGGCCGTGGATTCACCGGAGCCGGACGGGCTCCTCCTCGACGACCTGGCCGGGCTGCTGGCGCCGATGGTGGATCACCCGAAAGCCCTGGGGCTCGAGCTCACGATCTACGATCCGAAGCTCGATCCCGACCGCTCGTGCGCGGCCCGGCTCGCTCAGGTCCTCGAACGCGTGCTGAAAGGGCTATGACCGGTCAGGCGGAGCGGGCGAGGCGCAGCGGAGCGAGTCGCTCCGGACGCTTGCCGCGCCGGACCGCGCCCTCGACCGGAATGTAGGTCAGCTCCTCGTTCGCCCGCGCGGCGCGGAGCATCAGCCCGCCCCGGCTCATGTCGCCCCGTCCCACGAACGTCTCGGGGAACACGAGTCGTGGTCCGAAGCCGCCCTGCAGGATCTCGGTGTACTTCCCCGTGGCGATGCTTCCCAGCAGCACGACTTCCCCGTCCGGATGCTCGGCGGCGAGCCGCTCCGCGTCCCGGGCGAGCGGGGTGCGGTAGGCGCGGCGGCCGGGCTCGATCGACCCGCGCGACATCTTCTTCAGGTCCTCGACCGTCACGCGAAGGTCGGGTGAGACCAGTCCCCGGTCGGACGTGATGACCCGGATGGCGGACTCCGGCCGGGCGAAGGCCCGGGCGTAGGCGAGCTTGCCGCGGAAATAGAGGGCGCTCAGGAACGCAAAGACGTCACCGATCGACTCGCCGTCCGGATTCCGGAGCCGAAGGGCGAGGTCGAACGTCGCGCGAGGAGAGAAGAGGAGTCTCGCGCGCCGGCCGGCGGTGGAGGCGGGAGAGAGAATGAAGAGCCGGCTCGGGCGCATGCGGGAAGATAGGGGCACTAGCGGTCCCGGACGACCTTTCCGCCCATCATCACCCAGCTCACGCGCTCGGTCGCGGTGATGTCCTGGAGCGGATTCCCCGGGACGGCGACGAGGTCGGCGAGCTTGCCGGCCTCGATCACCCCGCGATCGGCCGTGCCGAGGAGATCGGCGGCCCGGATGGTGGCGGCGCGGAGCGCCTCGAGCGGCGGGAGCCCGAGCTTCACGTAGACCGCGAACTCCTTCGCGTTCTCGCCGTGAGGGTAGACGCCGGCGTCGGTGCCGAACGCGATCTTGACCCCTGCCGCGATCGCCTTGGCCAGGCTCTGCCGCGCGATCGGAAGGATCGTCTCGGCCTTCTTCCGGACCGGCGGCGGAAGCACCGCGAGGTTGATCCGGTCGACGAGGTACGTCGTCGGGACGAGGTAGGTGCCCTTTTCCTTCATGAGCGCGATCGCCTCGTCGTCGAGCTGGGAGCCGTGCTCGATCGAGGCGACGCCGGCCCGCACGGCCGCTTTGATGCCCTCGGTGCCGTGGGCGTGTGCCGCCACCTTCACGCCGTGCCGCGCCGCTTCCTTCACCATCGCCTCGAGCTCGTCCTCGGTGTACTGCTGCGCGCCGACCGGGCCTTCCATGGAGAGGACACCCGCGGTCGCGCAGGTCTTGATGACCTGGGCGCCGTGCTTGATCTGGTAGCGCACCGCCTGGACGACCTCCCATGGCCCGTCGGCGACCCCGTCCTCCGGTCCGCCCTCGAGCACGCCGGGCTTGAAGCCCGTAGCGTCGCAGTGGCCGCCGGTGATGCCGAGCGCTTCGCGCGAGGGCACCACGCGGGGCCCGATGACCTTGCCGGCCGCGACCGCCTTGCCGAGCGCCACGGTCACGTCGCCGCCGTAGTCGCGCACCGTGGTGAAGCCGGCGCGCACGGTCTTGAGCGCGTTGGCCGCGGCGTTGAAGGCAAAGTCCGCGTCGGTGAGCCGCACCGGCTCGGTGAAGGACGTCGCCGAGATCTCGATCGCGAGATGGGTGTGGGCATCGATGAAGCCGGGAAGGAGCGTCACGTCTCCCAGGTCCACGGTGCGCGCCCCGGAGGGAAGGGACGCGGGGTTGACGGCGGCGATGCGGTCGCCCTGGATCACGACGTTGGCGTTCGCGACCATGCGGCCGGTGGTGACGTCGAGCATGCGGGCGGCCCGGAGGACGACCGGCTGGGCGTCCTGGGCCAGGGCCTGGATGGGCGAGACGAGGCTCGCCGCGAGCAGAAATCGGCGGATCATGGACACTCGGGTCGAAGGGTGAGACTCCCGGAACCACTAATGCTAGCTTTCCGCCCGGAGGTATGCACGATGTCACTCAGACCCATCAGGCGCATCGCCGAATCCCGGCCGACCATGGAAGGCGCAGGAGTGCGGCTCCGCCGGGCCTTCGGCTTCGGTGATACGACCGAATTCGATCCCTTCCTGCTCTTCGACGATTTCCGGAACGAGCGTCCCGAGGACTACATCAAAGGGTTTCCCTGGCATCCGCATCGCGGCATCGAGACGATCACCTACGTTCTGGCCGGCACCGTGGACCACGGTGACAGCCTCGGCAACCAGGGCTCGCTCGGAGCGGGCGACGTCCAATGGATGACGGCGGGCCGAGGCATTCTCCACCAGGAGATGCCGCGCGGCGACCCCGCCGGCCGGATGCACGGCTTCCAGCTCTGGGCGAATCTGCCCTCGTCGCTCAAGATGACGAGCCCGCGCTACCAGGACGTCCAGGGGAAGGACGTCCCGGAGGTCGTGGACGACGACGGTACGATCGTGCGCGTCATCATCGGCCACTTCTGGGGGAAGCGCGGACCCGTCGAGGGCATCGCGGCCGATCCGCGATACCTCGACGTCTTCGTTCCGCCGGGGAAGCGGAAGACGCTGCCGTTCGAGACCGGCCGCCAGGGCTTCGCCTATGTCTTCGCGGGGAGCGGGGCGTTCCGGGGCGCCTCCGAGCCGGCCGGCGTGCTCACGGAACGGGGAAGCCCGGAGGTCGAGTCCTACGCGCGGGAGACGACCGGCGACCGATCGATCGTGGTGTTCGACCGGGGCGACGAGGTGACGGTCGAAGCGGGGCCCGAGGGGATTCGGTTCCTGCTCGTCTCGGGCAAGCCGATCGAAGAGCCGGTCGCCTGGTACGGGCCGATCGTGATGAACACGAAAGCCGAGCTGGCGCAGGCGATCCGCGAGCTCAACGACGGGACCTTTATCAAGAGCTGATGATGCGAACGCCCCTCGGGCTGTTCCTCCTGACCCTCGCGACGGCCCTTTCCGCCCAGGCCCCTGGCGGGAAGGGCTTCGTCGTTGGGGCCGCCCTGCTGGGCTTCGCGTCCTCCGCGCTCTTCACGTCGCTGCTCCACCTCCCGCGGGATCTCTTCGTTCTCGTTCACTCCATCGCCGTGGCGGTGTTCCTCGCCGCCTGGCTTCGCGCCATGGGCATCGACCTCGGCGTCCAGGTCCGCCGGCGATGGGTCGGCGGACTGGTCGTCGGCTTGCTGGTGGGCGCCGTGCTCACCCGCATGGTGCTCAATCAGCCGGCCTCGCCGCGCTCGGAAGGCCTGGCGCTGCTGTGGGCGCTCTACTGGCCGGGAGTGACCTACGGCGTCGTCGATGCGTTCCTGCTGAGTGTGTTTCCGGTGCTGGCCGTCTACGGCTCACGTCCGGCCGAGGAGCTCGCGGGCCCCGGCGGGCGCTGGCGCTGGGGGCTCGCAGCGCTCCTGGTGAGTCTCGCCATCACGGCCGCGTACCATCTGGGGTTCGACGAGTTCCGGGGCCGGGCGCTCATCGCTCCGCTGGCGGGCAACGGGCTCGTCACCGCGAGCTATCTCGCCACCGGAAGCCCGATCGCGGCGGTGCTCTCCCATGTGGTGATGCACGTCGCGGCGGTTCTGCAAGGCATGGAGAACACGCCCGTCCTTCCCCCGCATTATCCCTGACGTTGCGGCCGCTCACGGGGCCGCGTGGACGAGGCGGCGGTTCGCCTCGAACTGGCGCTCAAGCGCCGTCATGAAGCGTTCGTAGTCGGGGTCTCCCTGCAACCCGCGCAGATTGGGATCGCTCCGGAAGAGCGGATAATTCGGCATGCCGTTCCCCGCGGTCCGCCGGAGCCACTCCACGGCGTCGGTCTTGCGGCCCAGCCGGGCATAGGCGCAGGCGATGGTGAACTGGGCGTGGTGGAAATGCGAGCGCCCCTGCGGGCGGGCGATGGCGTCCGCGAGGTAGGCGAGCGCTTCCTTCGAGCGCCCCAGGGCG
>JBOHSH010000188.1:0-3641 GCA_050733195.1 Gemmatimonadales bacterium | reverse complement strand
TTTGCTCATCCCACACGATGAGGTTACCGCCGCCGCCACCCTCGCAGGCCTGGTAACGCAGTGGCGGTTCGTATCCCGTGCCGATGATGCACGGATCGAACTTGATGGCTCAGAGATGCGGACCTAGATCGGTTCTCCGGTCCTCCGTCGTTCCGCTTTCCCGCGGCTCGCCTCGACAGGATAGTTCTCGCGGTTTCTGCTGAGCTTTCTTTGCACGACGTCGAATAAGTCAAGCTGGAGCCTGTTGGAAAGGGCTACCAGGGAAATCGCGATGTCAGCGATCTCATCCTCGACCCTTTCGCGAGCTACGGGGTCTTCCGCAACTCGGTCCGCGTCCTGGCTTCGGACCCAGCGAAACTCGGCCAAGAGCTCTCCCGCCTCCGACGCGATAGCCATGGAGAGGTTCTTCGGATCGTGGAATTGCTCCCAATCCCGTTCGCGAACGAAGTCGCGGACGTCAGCAGCCAGGCGCTCGAGCTTGTCGGTAGGCGAAGTCACGGGTTACCCAAGGAAGACTGTGTCGGCGTGCCACTCGAGTTCTTCGCGACTTGGTCGACTCCGCGTCTCCGGCGGCACCCATATCCCCTGGCCATCGAGCTGGTAGTATGGTCGCCCGTTCTGCCAATCCTCGCGAAGCCGGCGGCTGACTCTGAAGCGATGGTCAGGGGTGACGGTGACATACCCTCGATCGAACAGGGTATGGATGTCGGATCTCAGAAGGAGCCCGTTGTCGACGCGGTGCTGTCCACTCGCGGCAACAGGGCGGATGTGAGCTGCTTCCAGAACCGGCAAGGTCTTCTCGCCCGTCACCGCACAATGCCGCTGATAGGCATCTGTCACCATGACGCGAAAGGCGCCTTGCCCCAGCCGAGGACGGAACAGGGCGGGCTCCCCGTACATCGTTGTGGGGGTTGGTTCAGCAACCTGTCGCGAACCGCCCGCTCGCGCCGCAAGAACAGCACTCCAAAGATCAGCACCCGCCGCGCCCGTGAGATCGTAACCCTTGCCCACGACCACGTTCTTCGAGAAATCCTGCGGGGCGGGTATCCACGCAGAATCTTCCAGAAAGAAGGCGTCCTCGAGGACAATGCAGCCAATCTCGTAGTCACGCCTCGGGTCTGCATCCTCCCGCCGATACTTGGCGATTCGGCGCCTCATCTCCTCGAAGGTCGCCACACCGTTCTGCGGCCCAAACGTCTCCCAGGCCATGCTTACAGGGAGAATAGAAAAGGTTGCGAAGAATCCGCCACCCACGATGAAATTCTGCGGGTAGTGCAGCTTGAAGAGCAGAGGCTGCCCAGGGTCCAGGGCCCGAAAGTTCCTTCCTCCGCCGGGCTGCCAGAAGTTGACCTCGGTGAGCTCCGGCCTCGCGCGGAGAAACCTGAACCAGTCATTGTCGGTTACAGCCACGAAGGCCTTCACGCCGCCCTGAACCTCGCGAACCGTTCCTCCAAGTATTCCGCCCTCGGCTTCAAGTCGGCTCGCCTCGGTACTCGAATCAGCGACCCATGCATCTCCTGCAGGCCATGCCGGAGCATCGGCCCGTCAATCTCGGCGAGGATATCCTTCCGAATGTGGATCCGCTGATCAGGGGCGATGCCCATGATGTTTGCGTCATAGGCTCCATGGTGCACTCCACAGAGGGCCAGCCCGTTCGGCACCTCGGGCTTCCCGCGCTCGTCCCGGTCCTCCAGAATGTGAGCCGCGTCGAGCAGCTCCGGGTGCCGCAACCGACACACCGCACACCTTTCGCCGTACGCCGCAACCACCATCTGCCGGAACCGGTGTTGGTGGAGCCGAATCTTCACCGTCGCGGTCGCATAGGCCTTGAGCGGGGCTTCGGCCCCTCCCGCCATGAGTCGGGGATTCGCGACGCCCGTGGCATCCGCTCCAACCCTGAACGTCAGCGCAGTTAGCTCGTCGCCCACCACATAGACCGGTGCTATCGCCTCGTAGAGTCCCGGCGCGATCCCGTAGAAGTAGATGAGCGGTCGGCCCAGCTCGAATGCCTTCCGCACCGCGCGGTTATCCGCCGCGCTGGGATCCGTGCCCTGATACTTGTACTCGAACCACCCGTCTTCAGAGACATTCGTGTCGTTGTAGCGGGGCAGGATGCCTGGCTTGACCGAGGCGGTCGTAATTGAAAGCGCGGCCCCAGTCGGGCCCAGGCGCCCTGGCTTCCAGATTCCGCGGGCCTGAAGTGCGAGTGGGACTTGGGCGCCCTCGAATTCGAACCCGGCTGACATCTGCGCCCGGGTCATAACGCCGCCCGATGCGGACGCTCCCCGACGAACCGCTTCCAGGGCTGCCAGCCTGAGGCCCCAGTCCAGGTCCAATGAGGTCATTGAATAGATCGTTTCAAGCGATGAACCCCGGGGTCAGGTACTTCCCCCGGGCGTCGATCACCCTGGCGGAACGTGGCGCTCTTGAGATTCCCGATTGCGGGGATCCGCTCGCCCCGGATCCCGATGTCGGCCGAAAACCAGGGGTTGCCGGTGCCGTCCAGGACCCGCCCGCCAGTGATGAGGAGGTCGAACCGCTCGGATTCTTTCCCAGACGCGGTGCCTGGCGTGCCTGGCCGGCCTCGGCGCCGAAAAGCGCGAGCACGGAGGCGAGGCAGGCGAGGGCCCGGGGCAGGGACATGGAACGCCGGTGATGTGCTGGGGACGCCCGAATCTACAGCGACCCGGGCCGGGCCGCCTTCCCTACCAGTGGTGGTGGGGATGGCCCGGCTAACCCACGCGAAAGCGGGAGGCCAGCCCACGTCATGACCTCTCGGTGGCGCGAGACCAACCGTACCTCCTCCCGGGTTGACCTCGTCTACGACGACCTCCGCCGGATCGCCCACAACCAGCTCGGCCGCGAAAAGACCGGTCACACCCTCGATACCAATGCGCTGGTCCACGAGGCCTATCTGCGCGCGGATTCAGCGCCGCCGGCCGCCGGCATCGCAGCTCCATCCCACCTGCTCCGCCGCATACCCGACGCGGGGAAGCACCTGCTCCGCAGCCAGCACGAAACCCCAGAAGACCAGGATCAGGGAAACCAGGTGCGCGACCGGACTCCGGCGCTTCCACGACGCGCACGCGATCCAGCCGCCGCTCAGCATGACGGTCGCGACCGCGCCGAGATATCCGAACAGAGCCGTACCGCAGCGATGGGCGTACGGCCACTGCGTCATCGCGGCACCGAGCGCCAGCACGAGGACGACCCGCGCCCAGAAGGCCGCGGCGAGGGCACGCTCGGAGGGCGCCCTGGCGGTCCGCGCGGGCCGGCCGGCGGCCGAGCGCGCGGACGGTCGCGCCGCCGGATACGTCCCGGAATCGGAGACCGGCTCCGACCCGCGCCGCAGATCGGCGAGCAGCCGGTCGACCTCCAGCTCGTCCGGATCGGACCTGGTGCTGGGCGGTCTCCGGGCCATAGGCGACGTCTGTGAAGGATTCGGGGTGATTCGGAATCAGGTGCAGGATGGGCATTTGCCGTACCAGCCGCGTTCGCGCCGGTAACCCGCGCAGTCGCGCCCGATTAGTTCACGCGGCCGTGGTGCACTCGGTCTCGAGTCTCGCAGTCCGCTGTTCGCTCGGGGATGTCTGCGCTGCAAGCGCCTGCAGGGTTCGGGCTTTTCTATTCCTCGGCGGCAC
>JBOHSH010000187.1:0-3630 GCA_050733195.1 Gemmatimonadales bacterium | reverse complement strand
CTGGATGACCGCGGGTGGACCCGGCGCGACTTGGAGGCGATCCTGCTGGTCGCCGACGAGCCGGTGCCGGCGGGCGTCCTGGCGGAGATCGTCGGGTCGCGGCTGTCGGAGGTTGAGGAGCTCCTCGTCGACCTGGCCGGGGAGTACGCCCGTGACGGCCGTGGGTTCGTGCTCCGGGCGATCGCCGGCGGCTGGCGGCTCTACACCCACCCTGGGGCGCGAACCGCCGTCGAGGCGTTCCTCAAGGCCGGCCAGCAGAGCCGGCTGACCCGCGCCGCCCTCGAGACCCTCGCGGTGATCGCCTACCGGCAGCCGGTCGGCCGCGCCGAGATCGAGGAGATCCGCGGCGTGTCGGCGAGCGGCGTGCTGCGCTCGCTCCAGGAGCGCGGCCTCATCGAGGTGGTGGGCCGGAGCGAGGGCCTGGGCCGCCCGCTGCTTTACGGCACCACGCCGCTCTTCCTCGAGCTGCTCGGGTTGCCGGATCTGGCCAACCTTCCCCGGGCGGATGAGCTGACCATCGCCCTGCGTGCCCCCGAGCCCGCCGTGGTCGGTCCCGACGACGCCGCGGCATACGTCGCCGCGGACGCATGACCGAGATGCGGCTCCAGCGCGCGCTCGCGCGCGCCGGAGTGGCATCCCGCCGCGCCGCGGAGACGCTGATCGAGGACGGAGTCGTTCGGGTCGACGGGCAGGTCGCGACCCTCGGCATGTCGGTCGACCCGGACCGGCAGGTCATCACCGTCCGGGGCCGTCGCGTGCGCCCCAAGCCCCGCCGCTGGATCGCCCTCCACAAACCCCTCGGTATCGTCACCACGGCCCGCGACGAGGAAGGCCGCCGGACGGTCTTTGACCTGGTCCCCCGCGCCGAAGGGCTGACGTACGTCGGGCGTCTCGACGTGATGACCACCGGTCTGCTTCTCCTCACCACCGACGGCGAGGCGGTGCAGCGGCTCACCCATCCCCGCTACCGGATCCCTCGCCAGTACTCGGCGCTGGTGCACGGCGCCCCGACCGCCGAGGTTTCTTCCCTGGTCCGTCGCAGCGTGGTGCTCGAAGGCCGGCCAGTCGTCCCCCTCTCGGTCCGGGTGCGGCCGGGTCGCGAGGGCCGGAGCATCGTGGATCTGGCCCTGGCGGAGGGGCGGCGTCACGTCGTGCGGCGCTGGGTCCAGGCGCTCGGGCTCAAGCTGGACCGTCTGGCTCGCCTTTCCTACGGACCGATCCGGCTCGGCGATCTGCCGGTCGGAGATTGGCGCCCGCTCACGCCGGAGGAGGAGCGCGCCGTCTACCGCGCCATCAGGATGGACCCGTCCAGCGAGTGACGCCGTCGCGGCCGCGTGCCGCCTGACCTTTCCCTCGAGCCCTTGCCGATGGCCCAGCCAGCCGAATCCCGATCCAGCCAGTCCACGGTGGAATCCCTCGCCATCCGCCGCGTGACCGAGGAAATCAGTCGCCGCCTGGTGGGGCAGGCGACGATGGTGGAGCGGCTTCTCATCGGGTTGCTCACGGGCGGTCACATCCTGCTCGAAGGCGTCCCGGGGCTCGCCAAGACGCTCGCCGTGCGCACGCTCGCGGAGATCCTCCACGCGACCTTCTCCCGGATCCAGTTCACGCCCGACCTGCTCCCGGCGGACGTGATCGGCACCATGGTCTTCGATCCGAAGACGCAGGAGTTCCACCCGAAGAAGGGACCCCTCTTCGCCCACATCGTCCTGGCCGACGAGATCAACCGTGCGCCGGCCAAGGTCCAGTCGGCGCTGCTGGAGGCGATGCAGGAGCACCAGGTGACGATCGGCGGGTCCACGTATCCGCTGCCGGAGCCGTTTCTGGTGCTCGCCACGCAGAATCCGATCGAGCAGGAAGGCACCTACCCGCTGCCCGAAGCCCAGCTCGACCGCTTTCTCCTCAAGGTGCGCGTGGATTACCCGACCCGGATCGAGGAGCGCGAGGTGCTCCTGCGCATGAGCGGAACCGATCCGATCCCGGTCGAGCGCGTGCTCGAGCCCAAGGCGATCCTGGCGGCGCGTCGCGTGATCGCGGGCGTGCATCTGGATCAGCGCATCGTGGATTACATCGTGGATCTGGTCCGCGCGACGCGCGAGCCGGGCAGCGTCGGTCTGGCGGCGCTCGCACCGCTCGTCGCCTACGGCGCCAGCCCTCGCGCGTCCATCGCGCTCGCGCAGTCCGCCCGGGCCCACGCCTTCCTCCAGGGGCGGACCTTCGTCGTGCCGGAGGACGTGCGCGCGCTGGCGCCGGACGTGCTGCGGCACCGGATCGTGCTGACGTTCGAGGCCGAAGCCGAGGACATGAGCTCCGACCAGATCGTCGAGCAGGTGCTCAAGGTGGTGCGCGCGCCGTAATGTCCCCGGTTCCTCCCGAGCTGCTGAAGCAGGTCAAGGGCATCGCGCTCCGCACCCGCGGAGTGGTCGACTCCCTCTTCACCGGCGAATTCCGCTCCGTGTTCCGCGGGCAGGGCATGGAGTTCGCCGAGGTCCGGGCCTACGAGCAGGGCGACGACTTCCGGGCGATCGACTGGAACGTGTCGGCGCGGCTCGGGTCTCCCTATGTGAAGACCTTCACGGAAGAGCGGGAGCTCACGGTCCTGCTCGTGGTCGACCAGTCGCGGTCCACGCACGTGGGCGCGCCGGTGACCAAGGCCTCCCGGTCGGTGGAAGTGGCCGCCGTGCTCGCGCTCGCGGGAGTGCGGGAGCAGGACCGCGTGGGAGCGCTCCTCTTCAGCGACCGAATCGAGCACGTCGTCCGGCCGGCGAAGGGCCGGCGGCACGCCCTCCGGCTCATCCGTGATCTGCTCGCCTTCTCGGCGGAAGGGCGCGGCACCGACCTGGTGCTCGCCATCCACTACGCGTCGAAGGTGCTCGCGCACCGGAGCGTCGTCATCCTCCTCTCCGACTTTCAGGCGGAAGGATGGGAACGGCCGCTCCGCCAGCTCGCGGCCCGTCACCAGGTGATCGCCATCACGATGGACGACCCGAACGACGCCGATCCGCCGGCGACCGGGTGGGTGGAAGTCGAGGACGCGGAATCGGGCGGACGCGCCCTCGTGAACACCACCAGCGAGCGGGCCCGGCGGCGCTGGCGCGAAGCGGCCCAGGCGCGTCGTCGCGCGCGGGCCGAGAAGATCGTCGCGGCGGGAGCCGAGCTGATCCCCCTCGACGTCGCGACCGACTACGGGCTGGTGCTGCGCCGGGCATTCGCCCGCCGGGGACGCGCGGGAGTGCGCCGGCGATGATCGTGATGCTGCTGGCCGCGCTCCAGGGTCTGCCGACGGTCGGGGACACCGTCTGGATCGAGCGCGTGTTATCGGCGCCGTCGAACGTGCTGGTACGCCCGCAGCAGTGGGACATGGGCGCCGTCGGGCGGCAGCTCGGTCCGGGGCGGCTCGTGCGGTCGGGGATCGGTCTCCGGCTCCGCTACCCGGTGGTGTTCTGGTATCCCGGCCGCCACACGCTCACGGTACCGGGTCCCGTGGTGATCAGCCGGGACGGGCGCTCCGATACGCTCACGGCGGCGGTCGCGGTCGTCGACGTGGCGAGCGTGCTGCCGGCGGGCCGCCAGAGGGAGCAGCTCGACCCCGAGCCGGCCCGGCCGCCGGTGCCGCTCGTGGAGCGAACC
>JBOHSH010000186.1:0-19731 GCA_050733195.1 Gemmatimonadales bacterium | reverse complement strand
TCCTTGCGGCTGGTCACCCGCAGCGACCCCAGCCGCACTGGACGCACATATCGCAGCCGCCCGCTCGAGCCAGAGGTCCCGCGCAGTCCGGGCAGACTCGAATCGGCTGATCGAGTCGAGGGTTGCGCAGCTCTCGGGGGACCCGCTTTTCGGTGATGGATTCCGCGGACAAGGGCGACCTCTTTTCGGCTGCTCACCGTGAATATACCGAAGAAAGGCCGAAGAACAAGCCTCGCCACGGCTCCCGCCGCCGGGGCGCTGGCCCTACGTTCTCGTGCATGGCTGTTTCGCCCTCATACCGGGAGTTCGTGGTCGAGCAGCTCGCGCGGGTGCTTCCTGACGTGCGGGCTCGCGGGATGTTCGGCGGCGTGGGCCTCTACACCGGCGACCTCTTCTTCGCCCTGATCGACGACGACACCCTCTACTTCAAGGTCGACGACGGCAATCGGCACGACTACGTCGCGCGCGGGCTGGGTCCCTTCATGCCGTTCGGTCCCGGAAAGGAAGTAATGCAGTACTACGAAGCGCCCGCCGAAGTGCTGGAGGAGATGGACCGGCTGCGCGAGTGGGCCGGGAAGGCGGTCGAGGTCGCCCGAAGGGCGAAGGATCGGAAGGGCGCGAAGCCGAAGCGGCCGTCGCGCAGGAAGTAGGTCTACTTCGGTGACAGCAGGGCCTGGAGCGCACGGGCCAGGTCGGAGATCCCGACCGGCTTGCTGAGCACCCGGCGGATGCCGGCCGCCGCGAGCGTCTCTTCCGGGAACTCTTCGGCGAACCCGGTGGACAGCACGATCGGAAGGTCCGCGCGGATCCGGTTTATCCCTCGCGCGAGGTCGAGACCGTTGAGCTTCGGCATGGAATAGTCGGTAAGGACCAGATCGAACGCGTCCGGCCGGGCGCGCACCTCCTCCAGCGCCTTGATGGGATCGGTCGACACGGTGACCTCGTAGCCGAGTCCGGCGAGCCGGCGCCGGCCGACGGAGGCGAGCGACGGCTCGTCGTCCACCAGCAGGATCCGCTGGCCCGATCCCGGAGGCGTCTCGATCTCTTCCGCCGGCGCGGCGGCAGGCTCCGTCTCGAGAGCGGGGAAGTAGCAGCGGACCTGGGTTCCGGTGCCCCGTTCGCTCGTGAGGATCACCGCTCCCTCGTGATCCCGCATGATTCCGTGCACCATCGACAGGCCGAGGCCGCTGCCCTGGCCGGGCGGCTTGGTCGTGAAGAACGGCTCGAACACGCGGTTCAGGACCTCGGGGTCGATGCCTTGCCCGGTGTCCGAGACGACGAGCTGCACGTAAGTGCCCTCGTGGAGATCGGGGTGGAAGCGGGCCGTGCTGTCGCGCACGTAGATGGGCTCGACCTGGATATCGAGCCGTCCGCCGCCCGGCATCGCATGCGCCGCGTTGGTCGCGAGGTTCATCACCACCTGATGCACCGCCGTCGGATCCGCCGCGACCCGCGGATTCGCGGGGGCCAGGCGGGTGCGGATCTCGATGCTCGCGGGAAGACTCGAACGAAGAAGGCCCGAGGCCTCGGCGACGGTGTTTCCGAGGTCGATCGGCTGTCGCGTGGCGGTCTGCCCGCGACTCTTCTGAGCCTGCCGGAGCTGCTCTTCGAGCTTCCGGCGGTTCTCCTCCGCGGCCTTTCGCGCGCTGATGTCGTCGATGGCGCCTGCCCTCCAACGTGAAGAATCTCTCACGTTAATCTTACGCCTTGGTCCGCTTCCGGCCACTTTCACGGCCGGCCACACCTCGGGGACGGTAATTATTGGACGTTTTTCCGGTCGAAAACGTAGACCGAGCCCTGGCCCCTCGAACGACCGGGGTCCACTGAAACCGTGCCAGGACTATGCGCCCCCGGCCGTCGAACCGGACGCCTTCGGCCTCGAGAAGGATGCGTTGGGTGACCTCGGCGCCCGGTCTCCTGCGGCGACTGACCATCCCCTTCGCGTTCACTACGCGCTGCCAGGGAACCCGGCTTCCCGGCGGCAGGGCGTGCATCGCGTATCCCACCTGACGCGCGCGCCCGGGAATGCCGGCCAGCTTCGCGACCTGGCCGTAGGTGACGACCCGTCCGCGAGGGACCTTCGACACAACGCGATAGATACGCTGATAAGTCGCGCTGATCATCGCGCGTGCGCGATCCTGCCGCCGACGATCGTCATCACCGCCCTCCGCTGCCGTAACCCGGCGGGCGGCCCCGCGAACGGATCGCGATCGAGCACCACGAGGTCGGCAAGGTAGCCCGGCGCGATCCTTCCCTTCCGGTCTTCGGCTCCCTCGGCCCAGGCGTTGTTCACGGTGTAGGCCCGGAGCGCGGTCTGGAGCGAGACCCGCTCCTCGGGGAACCAGCCGGCGGCGGGACGTCCTTCGAGCGTTTGCCGTGTGGTCGCGGCGTACATCCCGGCCAGCGGATCGGCGGTGTACCACGACGCGTTGGTGCCCGGCCAGTCGCTGCCGAAGGAGAGGCGCACGCCGGCGCGCTCCATGGTCCGGAAGGCATAGGCCCACCGGGAGCGCTCGCCGATGCGCTCTTCCATCCACCGCATGTCGTCGATCGCGTGGTACGGCTGGACCTCGGCGATGATCCCGAGCCGGGCCATGCGGGTCGCGACCTCCGCGCCTCGCAGCACCTGGGCGTGAATGACGCGAAAGCGGCGCGGCTTGGGCCCGTTGGTCCGGACGACGCGCTCGAAGAGCGTGAGCAGGGTGTCGACGGCGTGGTCCCCGATCGCATGGACCTGGGGCCACCATCCCGCGGAGTCCGCGATCAGGAGGAGCCGCTCCATGTTGCCGGCCGGCTCCATCATCGGGCGCCAGATGCCGAGGAGACCGCTGGTGCGGTACGGCTCATAGAAGCGGGCGCTCGAGTTGCCCATGATTCCGTCGACGAAGCCCTTGAGTCCTCCGAGCCGGATCCAGTCGTCGCCGAACCCCGGGCCGATGCCCTGCGCGCGCAGCGCTTCCACGCGTTCAAGCGTCGGCCGGGCATAGATGCGCACGGTCAGCTCCCCGCGGCGGCGGAGCTCCTGATAGACCTCGAGCTGCTCGGGCGAGGTGTTGTCGTGAATGGTGGTGACACCGTAGCCGGCGAGCTGGGCCAGCGCGACCCGCGCCTCCGCGAGGCGCTGGGCGAGCGGCTTGGGGGGTATCGCGCGCCGGATCCGGTCCGCCGCCGCGGCCGACACGCGGCCGGTGGGCGAGCCGTTCACGCACTCGACGCCCTCCCAGGCGCAGCCGGCGCCGGCGATCGCCAGCGCGCGGCCGTTGGCGAGGAAGGCCGAGCGATCCCACTTGGAGAGCAGCGCGGGCGTATTCGGGGTGATCGAATCGATGAGGTCGCGCGTCGGACGGAAGGCGGCGCTGTCGCCGGGAGCACGACGCCCCCCTGCCGCCACGGTGCCCTGTCCCCACGCCTCATAGGCCCCCCAGTCTCCTCCCACCATCCAGGCGCCGGCGGGCAGCCGGTCCCGGGCTTCCCGGACCCGGCGGGCCAGCGCCGCACGGTCGGCGACGTCGAGGAGGTTCACGCCGAGGAGGAGCGCGCCCGCCTGGCCGAAATGGGTGTGGTTGTCGATGAATCCGGGCGCGATGAAGGCGCCGTTGAGGGGGACGGTGCGCGTCCGGGGCCCGCGGTGCCGCGCGATCTCCGCCGCGGATCCGACCGCGGCGATGCGGTCGTCGCGGATCGCGATGGCGAGGGCTCGCGGCGGGGCGCTGTCGCCGGTCCAGACGCGTGCTCCGGTGAGGATGAGCGTGGCGTCCTGCGCCGGCAGGGCCTTGAGCGGCAGGAGGCCGAGCGACAGGAGCAGGAGTCGGAACCCGGGCATCACCAATCTCCGCGCGGAAGGAAGAAGCGGGAGAGTATACTACGCTTCCCTTTCTCCATGACCGTCCGCATGCGTCGCTGTCTTGGTCCGCTTCTCCTGCTCGTCGCTGCCTGCACCGGACGGGATCAGTCCGGGCGGCCTGCCGTCCCCGAAGGGGCGCTCGCCGCCATCGATACCGCGGGGCTCCTGCGGCACATCCACGATCTCGCCGACGACTCGATGCTCGGGCGCGCGCCCGGCGGCCCCGGCGAGGAGCGCACCATCGCCTACCTCGAGCGCGAGTTCCGGGCGATCGGCCTCGAGCCCGGGAATCCCGACGGCACCTTCATCCAGCCGGTGCCGCTCGTGGCGATGACGGCCGATCCCTCCGTCCGGCTGGTGCTCGAAGGAAAGGGCGCGCCGGCCCCGCTCCGGTATCGGGACGACTTCGTCGCCTGGACGCGCCATGTGAGGCCGGCGGTGGAGGTGAAGCAGGCGCCGCTCGTGTTCGTGGGCTACGGCGTTGAGGCGCCGGAGTTCGGCTGGGACGACTTCAAGGGCGAGGACGTCGCCGGCAAGATGCTCGTGATGCTGGTGAACGATCCGCCGCTGGCCGACTCGACGCAGTTCGGCGGGAAGGCGATGACCTACTACGGCCGCTGGACCTACAAGTTCGAGCAGGGCATGAAGCACCGGGCGGCCGGCGTGCTGCTGGTGCACGAGACCGGCCCGGCGGGCTATCCCTGGCCGGTGGTGCAGGGGATGGGAGGCGAGAAGTTCGACCTCGCCGCCGCCGACAGCAATCGCTCCCGCGCGCCCGTCGAAGGCTGGATCCACCTGGACCGGGCCCGGGCGCTGCTCGCGGCGGCGGGCCAGGACTTCGACTCGCTCAAGGCCCGCGCGGCCACGCGGGAGTTCCGGCCGGTGGCTCTCGGGATCACCGCCTCGCTCCGGATCCGGAACTCGATCCGCTCGGTCGCGTCACGCAACGTCGTCGCCCTGCTGCCGGGTAGCGATTCCGCGCTCCGGAACGAGTACGTCGTCTACACCGCCCACTGGGATCACTTCGGCATCGGTGAGCCCGTCGAGGGCGACTCCATCTACAACGGCGCGCTCGACAACGCGACCGGCACCGCCGGGCTGCTCGCGCTGGCGCGCGGCTTCAAGGCGTCGCCCGCGCCGCCCAGGCGCTCGGTCCTCTTCCTCGCCGTCACGGCGGAAGAGCAGGGGCTCCTGGGCTCCCAGTACTACTCGGTGGCGCCGCTCTATCCGCTCGCCAGGACGCTCGCCAACATCAATCTCGACGGGCTCAACGTCGACGGGCCGACGCGCGATCTCGTGGTGGTCGGAAGGGGCGCGTCGGAGCTCGAGGACTACGCGCGGGACGCGGCGGCGGAGCAGGGGCGTGTGCTCAAGCCGGACCCCGAGCCGGAAAAGGGCTTCTATTACCGGTCGGATCACTTCAACTTCGCGAAGCAGGGTGTGCCGGCGTTCTACCCCGATGCGGGCACCGAGGTGAAGGGCAAGCCCGCCGACTTCTCGATGCGCCGGCGTGAGCGCTACACCAGCCAGGACTACCACAAGCCGTCGGACGAAGTGAAGCCCGACTGGAATCTCGAAGGCGCGGTCGAGGACCTGAGGCTGGTGCTGAGCATGGGCTGGCGCATCGCCCAGGCGGATCGCTATCCGGAATGGCGACCCGGCAACGAGTTCAGAGCGATTCGCGAGGAGAGCTTGCGCTGAGGTCGTCAACGGTCAACCGTCACCGTCAACCGTCCAATTCCGCCATCTCCTTCACCGCCGCCCGATTCACCAGGATCCGGATGTTGTTGCTGGTGGGGTCGATAGGGAGCATGTAGAAGTACGGGGTGATCGGCGGGAAGCGGTTCATGAGCCCGACGATCTCTTCGCTGTCCGCGAAGCGGACCTTCACCCGCTTCGTGCCGACCAGCCGAGCGTCGCCCGAGGCGGGAGTCCTGGTCTCGTTGTACGCCGGCCGGCCGGTCTCCGTCTTCACGAAGAAGAGCGCCTTGGTGTCGGCAAGCGCGATCTCGACCGACTCGCCGTCGCGGGGCCGGAGATGGCACGACGGCTTCTTCGGGTCCACGTCGAGGCTCGTGCCCTTGAGGACTTTCCCATCCAGCAGATGGGCGACGATCAGATGACCGTGCATCGCTCTACTCCAGCTCTTCGAGGGTCCGCGGCCAGTCGCTCCTGAGGAGCCGCGAGAGCGCGCGGTCGGCCAGCAGCCTGCCTCCGGTCTGGCACCGCGCGCAATAGGTGGTCTCGTTGTCCGCGTAGCGGATCCGCTGCACCGGGCTGCCGCAATCGGGGCACGGCTGCCCGTACCTCCCGTGGACCGCCATTCCCTCGCGGAACGCGGTCACGCCTTCCGGAAAGCCGTCGCCGGTCTCCGCCCTCAGCCGCACGATCCATGCCTCGAGCGTGTTCCGCACCGCGTGGTAGAGGCGCGCCATCTCTTCGTCGTCGAGACGGCGGGTCAGGGTCATCGGCGAGAGGCGGGCCGCGTGGAGGATCTCGTCGGAGTAGGCGTTGCCGATTCCGCTGAACAGGCGGGGGTCGGTGAGCGCGCGCTTGATCGTGTGGCTCTCGAGCCTGACCCGCGCGGCGAACTCCTCGAGCGAGATCTCGAGCGGCTCGAGGCCGCCCCGATCGATCTGGGCCACGGCCGCGCGGCCCCGGAAGAGGTGCAGGGAAGCCCGGCGCTTGCTTCCCGCCTCGGTGAGCACCAGCCGTCCGTCGGGAAAATCCAGCCGCGCAAGGGTGATGCGGCCGGGGCCCCTGGCCTCCCGCGCGAGCCAGCGGAGGCGCCCGGCGATCATCAGATGGACGACGAGGAAGAGGTCGCCTTCGAGGGCGAGGATGAGCCGCTTGCCGAGCCGCTCGATGCCCGCGACGCGGCGCCCGCCGGCCTCGGCGAGCGGCGGGTCCACGGTGCGGAGCAGGAACGGGCTCGCGATCGTGACCGCGAGCAGCTCGCGCCCCACGATTCGCCGTTCCAGCGCTTCCCGATAGACCGTGAGATCAGGGAGCTCGGGCACTGGCGCGCAATCTATTACGTTCTCCCGCCATGCCCTACCCGTTGCTCGAGCTCGGCGGCAGTGGCTCGCTGGTGCACCTGGCACCCGCGAATGGCTTCCCGCCGGAAACCTACCGGCCGCTCCTCGACCGGCTCGCCGAGAAGTACCGGGTGGTGTCGCTGCCGCCGCGCGCACTCTGGCCCGACGCCGGTCCGCCGCCGGCGGAACCGGGCACGTGGGACGTCCTCGCCGACGATCTCCTCCTCGGAATGCGGCAGCACGGGCTCCCTCCCGGGATCGGCCTCGGCCATTCCTTCGGCGGCACCGCCACGCTGCTCGCCGCGGTGCGCGAGCCGGAGCGATTCCGGGCGCTCGTCCTCCTCGACCCGACGATGTTGTCGCCCGCGAGACTGGAGCAGCTCCGTGAGATGCGGCGGCGGGGCGAGGACCGGTCCCGCCCGCTGGTACAGGGCGCGCTCAAGCGCCGCGCCGAATTCGCGTCCGAGGAGGAAGCGTTCGCCTACTGGCGGGAGAAGCCGCTGTTCGCCGACTGGGACGACGCCGCGGTGCGGCGCTACGCGCGGAACATGCTGCGCCCCTCGCCGGGCGGCGAGGGCTTCGAGCTGGCGTGGCCCGCGGAGTGGGAGGCGTGGTACTACCTCTCCATTTCCACCGATGTCTGGGAGGCGCTCGACCGGCTCGATCCCTCGCGGCCGATGCTCGTCGTCCGGGGGGAGCGCTCCGACACGTTCAGCGCCGAAGCCGAAGCGGTCCTTCACGAGAAGCGTCCCTCCGCCGCACTACGCCTCCTCCCCGGCCAGGGCCACCTCTTTCCTCAGGCGGCGCCCGAAGCGACGGCCGACCTCATCGAGGAATGGGTGGCGGCGCTCCCGGCTTCCCCTCGATCGGCGGCACATCGCTGACCGCCGGCTGCCGCTCCTGGTAGCCGAACACGACGGCCGCCAGCGCGCCGCCGGCGAGCGGACCAACCCAGTAGAGCAGAAGGGAATCGAAGCCGCCGCTCCCGAGCAGCGCGTGCACCACGATCGGGCCGGTCCCGACCGCCGGGTTGAACGCGCCGCCGGAGATGCCGCCTGCCGCGAAGGCCGCGATGACGATGGTGAAGCCGATCGCGAGCCCGAAGTAGGAATTCCCCGCCGTCTTCCGGGACACGGCGACGTTGAGCACCACCAGCGCGAGCGCGAAGGTGTAGAGCGCCTCCGCGAGGAACGCCACGAACATGCTCACCCCGACGCCCGGTGACGGGGAGAACGTCTCGCCGGTGAGGATCCGGGCCAGCACCGCCCCGGTGACCGCGCCAAGGATCTGCGCCCCCCAGTAGGGGAGGAGGTCCCCGCGCGGGAGCGCGCCCCGCATCATCGCCGCCAGGGAGACGGCGGGGTTGTAGTGCGCGCCGGAGACGTGCCAGCCCATGTAGACCAGCACCATCAGCGCGCAGCCGATGGCCAGCGGGGCGAGCGGGTGGGCGGAGATGACAACCAGCCCGATGGTGAGGACGAACAGCGCGGTCCCGATGAATTCCGTGACGTAGCGTCGCACGACTGCCTCCCGGTCAACGGTCAACGGTCAACGTTCCAGGTCTCGGATCCAGATGTTGCGGTACCGGACACGGTGCGCGTGGTCCTGCAGGGAGATCGGCAGCCGGTCCGGATGGGCCTCGTACGGCGCCCGGCGCTGGTTGGACGTGGGGCCGAGCAGCGCGACGGCGTCGTGCACCAGAACGCCGTTGTGAAAAACGGTGAGGCGCGCCGGTTCCCTGAGCGCCCCCGCGGTGTCGAACCGCGGCCGCCGGAACACGATGTCGTAGGTCTGCCATTCGCCCGGCGGACGCGAGACGTTCACCATCGGGGGAAACTGCCCGTAGATCGAGGCCGCCTGCCCGTCGGGATAGGTGTCGTTCTTCCAGCTGTCGAGCACCTGCACCTCGTAGCGGCCCATCAGGAACACGCCGCTGTTGCCGCGGTCCTGGCCGCTGCCGGCCGCGGGACTGGGCGAGGCCCATTCGACGTGGAGCTGCGCGTCGCCGAACCCCTGGGTGGTCTCGATCCCGCCGGTGCCGGGCGCCACCTCCATGTAGCCGTCCCGAACGATCCACCGCGCGGCACCGCCGCCGCTCTGGGCGCGCCACAGCGCAAGGTCGCGGCCGTCGAACAGCACGATCGCGTCGGCGGGAACGGAGGACGGCGGTCCCGCGGGACCGGGATCCACGACCGGCGGCCGAGGCCGCTCCATCGAATGCTGCGGCCAGGCGGGAGTCGCCGGCCGCTGAACCAGCGCGAGCAGGAGAAGCGGGATCATCGTTCGATCGCCTTCCGGGTGAACTCGGAGAGGACGAGCGTGCCGGAGATCTCGGCGCGCGCGGCGAGCAGCTCGTCCCACTGCTCGGTGCCCTGCCAGAAGATCTCCTTCATGCGCCGGACCGCCTCCGGATTGTATTCCGCGAGCCGGGCGGCGAAAGCCTCGACCCGGCCGTCCAGCGCGGGAAGGTCGTCGAGCACCTCGGCGTAGAGCCCGTTGGCCAGGGCCCACGTCGCCTCGTGCCAATCGGCGTGCACCGCGAGCGCGCTGAAGGCGGCCAGGCCCACCTTCCGCTCGATGACGGGCCCGACGACGAAGGGTCCGATGCCCACGGCCAGCTCGCTCAGCTTGAGCGCGGCGGCCGGGGCGGCGAGGGCATAATCGGAGGCGGCCACGATGCCGATGCCGCCGCCGGCCGTCCGCCCGTGGACGCGCGTCACCACGAACGTGGGCGCGCGGATCATCGCGAGCACCACGCGGGCGAAGCCCGAGAAGAACTTCCGCCCCTGCTCGGCCGTCTCGATGGCCTTGAACTCGTCGAAGCTGGCGCCGGCGCAGAACGGGCCTGTGCCCTCGCTCCGGAGCACGATCACCCGCGCCGCGGGGTCCCGGCCCGCTTCCGTGATGCCGTCCGCCAGGCGCTCGAGCAGCCGGCCGGGTAGGGAGTTGCTCTTCGGATGACCGAACGTGACGGTGGCGATGCCGTCGCGGATCTCGGTCCGCACACTGCCCGCGGCGAGGATGGACGAAGGATCGCTCAAAGGGCTCCAGGATGGCGGTGTGCGGTGGAGCGGGCGTGCACCCGCCTCTCCGCCCGGCCGATTATATTGCGTAAGTGCTTGCCCGTAAAGCGGATCGGTCCGGCGCCACCGGAGCGGGAGAGAGGAAGCAATGGATCAGAGCGGCCGGACGGCTTCGCAGTCACCCGCGGAGGACCCGCAGCGGCTCGCCGAATTCGAGGCGCGATTCGATCGCGGCGAGACGATCGAGCCGAAGGACTGGATGCCGGAGCGGTACCGGAAGCAGCTCATCCGGATGATGTCGCAGCACGCCCATTCCGAAGTCGTCGGCATGCTGCCGGAAGGCAACTGGATCACCCGGGCGCCGTCGCTCCGGCGCAAGCTCACCCTCCTCGCCAAGGTGCAGGACGAGGCGGGGCACGGCCTCTACATCTACTGCGGCACCGAGACGCTCGGCGTCGATCGCTCCGAGCTCATCGATCAGCTCCTCGCGGGCAAGGCCAAGTACTCGAGCATCTTCAACTATCCGACGCTCACCTGGGCGGACATGGGCGTCATCGGGTGGCTCGTGGACGGCGCGGCCATCGTCAACCAGACGGTGCTCGCGAAGACGTCGTACGGGCCCTATGCCCGGGCGATGATCCGGATCTGCAAGGAAGAGAACTTCCACAAGCGCCAGGGCTACGAGATCATGGCGACGCTCGCGGCCGGCACGCCGGGCCAGAAGCGGATGGCCCAGGACGCGCTGGACCGGTGGTGGTGGCCGTCTCTCATGATGTTCGGACCCAGCGACAAGGACTCCCCCAACAGCGCGGAGCTGCTCCGGTGGCGGGTCAAGCGCTTCGGCAACGACGAGCTGCGGCGGCGGTTCGTGAATCTGACCGTGCCGCAGGCGGAAGCCATCGGGCTCACGATCCCCGATCCCGCGCTCGCCTACGACGCCGGGTCGAAGAACTGGAGCTTCGGTCCGATCGACTGGGAGGAGTTCTACCAGGTGATCCAGGGCAACGGCCCCTGTAACGCGGAGCGCCTCGCGGCCCGGCGGAAGGCGCACGAGGAGGGAGCCTGGGTCCGGGAAGCGGCGGCGGTGTATGCGGCGAAGCAGGCGGCGAAGTCGGCCGCCTGATCCGGTCAACGGTCAACCGTCAACGGTCAACGGATGAGCGACGGACCCACCCCTGATCAGTGGCCCCTCTGGGAGGTCTTTACCCAGCCTCCCGGCGGCGCCCCGCACGAGCACGCCGGCAGCGTCCATGCGCCGGACGCCGAGATCGCCCTGCAGAACGCGCGGGACACCTACACCCGGCGCGGCGAGGCCGTGAGCATCTGGGTTGTGCAGAGCGCCGCGATCACCGCGTCGAGCCCGGGCGAGGCGGGCCCTCTGTTCGATCCCGGCAACGACAAGCCGTACCGGCATCCGCAGTTCTACAAGGTTCCCCGCGGAGTCCGGGTGTTTTGACGGCACCCCTCTTCGAATACCTGCTTCGCCACGGCGACGACCGGCTCGTGCTGGGCCATCGTCTCTCGGAGTGGTGCGGGCACGGGCCGATCCTCGAGGAAGACATCGCCACCGCGAACATCGCGCTTGACCTGCTCGGCCAGGCGACGATGTTCTTGATGCTCGCGGGAGCGATCGAGGGTGCGGGCCGCGACGAGGATGCGCTCGCCTACTGGCGCGACGAGCGCGACTTCCGGAACCTCCAGCTCGCGGAGCTGCCCCGGGGCGACTTCGGCTTCACCATCGTCCGGCAGTTCCTCTGGAGCGCGTTCGCCCATCACCATCTCCAGGCGCTCTCCCGCTCGTCCCACGTGGAGCTCGCCGGCATCGCCGCCAAGGCCCACAAGGAAGCGCTCTACCATCTGCGCCATACCGCCGAGTGGGTGCTCCGCCTGGGTGACGGGACCGACGAGAGCCACCGGCGCGCGCAGCAGGCGCTCGACGCGCTCTGGCCGTGGACCGGCGAGCTCTTCCATCAGGACGAGGTCGAACGCGCGCTCGCCGCGGAGGGTGTGGTGCCCGATCCCGAGTCGCTGCGCGAACCCTGGACCGCGATGGTGACGGCTCAGCTCACGCGCGCGACGCTTGCGATCCCTTCCGCGCCGATGCGGATGACCGGCGGCCGTATCGGTCGCCACAGCGAGCACCTCGGGCACATGCTGGCGGAGATGCAGATCGTGGCCCGGTCGCACCCGGGGGCGAAGTGGTAGACGGGCAGACGGCCCGACGGCCGGACGGGCGGGAGCCGCTCGTCTCCGGAGAGCGGGGGGCGGAGGCGTACCGCGCGCTCGATGCCGTCATGGATCCCGAGGTGCCGGTGCTGTCGGTGGTCGAGCTCGGCGTCGTCCGGGCGGTCGAGGCGGACGAGCATCGCGCCACCGTGACGCTCACGCCGACCTATTCGGGCTGTCCCGCGATGCAGCTCATCGAGGACGAGGTGCGAACCCGTCTCGCGGAGGCCGGATTCGGCGACGTGGTAATCCGCACGGTGTACTCGCCGCCCTGGACCACCGACTGGATCCCGGAGGCCGCGCGCGAAAAGCTCCGCGCCTACGGCATCACGCCGCCCGGTCCGGTCGAGCCGCAGGAGCCGATCCCGCTCGGGCCCACGGTGCGGACGGCGACCTGTCCCTTCTGCGGATCTCCTAACACGGTCCTCGAGAGCGAGTTCGGGCCCACGGCCTGCAAGTCGCTCCACTACTGTCACGCCTGCGAGCAGCCGTTCGAGCACTTCAAGCCGTTCTAGAGGCAGCGGTCACGGCCAAAGGCTGAAGTCGCGGCCCTCGCGGCCACCTGGCCATTCGGCGGATACCGCCGTCGCGCGGGGTTCCCGTATCCTTCGACCGACCCGTCGAAGGAACCGAGCCTCGTGACTTCCACACTCGCCGCATTCTCGGATCAACTCGCCGACGCCGTGGCCACGGCCGCCGCCAGCGTCGTATCCGTTCACGCCCGCCCCCGGCTTCCCTCGAGCGGCGTTCACTGGCGGGACGGCATCGTGGTGACCACGGACGGCACCGTGCGCCGCGAGCACGACCTCGCGGTCACCCTCCCCGATGGACAGCAGGTCTCCGCAACGCTGGCCGGCCGCGATCCGGGTACCGATCTCGCCGTCCTCCGAATTCCCGCGGGCCGCGTCCCGGTGGCGCCGCTCGGCGATCCCGCCGCTCTCCGGCCCGGGCATCTGGTGCTGGCGCTCGGACGTCTGGGGGACGCGGGGCCGCGGGCAGCCTTCGGCGCCGTGAGCGTCACCGGCGGGAAGTGGCGCTGCTGGAAGGGCGGTGAGCTGGACCACCTCCTCCAGTCCGATCTCACGGTCTATCCCGGTCTCGGCGGCGGCCCCCTGATCTCCGCCGATGCCAAAGTGCTCGGCGTCAACTCCGGTGCCCTGGGTCGTCCGCTGGCGACGACGATCCCCGTGAGCACGGTGGAACGTGTCCTCGACCAGATCCTCGAGAGAGGCTACGTGGCCCGCGGCTGGGTGGGCGCCGCCATGCATCCGGTGCGTTTCTCGGAGGCTGCGCGGCGGCGCGCCGGCATTCCGCACCAGGGCGGCCTCGTGATCCTGTCGGTCGAGCCGGATGCCCCGGCCGCGCTCGCGGGCCTCCTGGTCGGTGACGTGATCATCGCACTCGACGGACGCCCGGTGAGCCATCCCGATCAGGTGCTCGAGCAGCTCTCGGGTGACGTCGTCGGCCGGACCCTCACGGCCGAGCTGGTGCGCGGCGGCCGGATCGAGCGGGCGGACCTGCTCATCGGCGAGCGGCCGCGGTCGCGGGGATGAGCTCGCCGTTCCACGCGGTGGCTGCGGACTGGCTTCACCAGTCCGTGGTCGAGATCCGGCTCGACGAGTCCACCGGCTCGGGATTCACCTGGGGCTTCGACGTCGTGGTGACCAACGCGCACGTCGCGCGGGCGTCCCGGCTCCGGGTCCGGCTGCCCGACGGTCAAATGCGCTCGGCGCGGCTCCGCCTGGCCGACTCCGACCGCGACCTCGCCGTCCTCGACGTTCCCGGCCTAGGGCTTCCGGCCGTCGTGCGACGGGACCCGCTCCTCCTGCGCCCCGGCGAGTCGGTCTTCGCCATCGGCTGTCCCTTCGGAGTCCGGTTCGCGTTCTGCTCCGGAATCGTGCATGCCGTCGGGCGGTTGCCGCCCGGGTATCCGGTGCCGGAGCGGGTTAGGCGCCGCACCTGGGTTCAGGCGGACCTGCGGCTCGCTCCGGGGAACTCCGGCGGACCGCTGGCCGACGCGGACGGACGGGTTGTCGGCATGAACACGATGATCGCGGGAGGGCTCGCGCTCGCGATCCCGGTGACCG
Source organism: Gemmatimonadales bacterium (assembly GCA_050733195.1). GTDB lineage: Bacteria > Gemmatimonadota > Gemmatimonadetes > Gemmatimonadales > GWC2-71-9 > JABFSM01. The sequence continues at coordinate 5,513 of JBOHSH010000186.1, read as the reverse complement.
AGGTGGACGTCGTGCTCCGCCGCCGGGCGGCATGACGCTCCGCGTCTACCTCGCCCTGGCCGATCCGCTCGCCCGGCGCCGGCTGCGCGAGCTGCTCGGGAGAGACCCCGGGATTCGCCTGGTGAGCGCCGCCGACGACGCGGACGTCGTGGTGGGGGATGCCGCCGCAACCCGCCCGGTCGTCGCGACGGCACCGTCGGAGGCCGGCACCGCTCTCACGCCCAGGGAGCTCGACGTTCTCCGCCTCATGGCCGAGGGTCTGGGCAACAAGGGCATCGCCGCGGTGCTCGGCATCTCGGCCCATACCGCCAAGTACCACGTGGCCTCGGTCCTGGCGAAGCTCGACGTGCACTCCCGGACCGAAGCGGTGACGAGGGGCCTGCGCGAGGGTCTGCTGCCGCTCTAGGCCGTCCGGCCCTTCGACGCCGACGGCGCGGCCTCCGGGAGGACCGGGGACGTCCGCCCGCGCGCGGTCACCCGCTCCACCGCGACGACGCGTCCGCCTTCCACGATGACGGCGTGGTCGAAGTTGTTGACGGTGGGACAGACGTGCTGGGGCACGAGCCAGAGGGTGTGCCCGCGCTCCGGCAGCGGCGTGCCGGCGGACACGTCGACCGGGAGGTGCTCCTCGCTCGGATGCCGCGGCAGGTACTCCGGATGTCCGACGATCACGCAGGTGGGATCGCCGGAGTCCGCCGAGACCGTCTTGTGGCCGGCGTCGCAGGTGAAGCGGGTGGGCGTCGGATGGCTCACGACCCGGCTCAGCACCGCGACCGCGGTGCGATACCCGGCGCTCTCGGGAAGCTGCAGCAGACTCCGCGCGTCGTTGTAGACCACGGTGCCCGGCGAGAGACGGTGGAGCATGCCCGCCTCGGTGAATCGGCCATAGGCCACGGCGTGCGGGAACGCCGGGGTCCCCGCCGTCACGATCTCCTCCACGGTGAGCCCGGCCGCCGAGAGCTGCTGCGCCAGCGCGAACAGCCGGTCGTAGCCCTGGTGCACGCGGCGCTCGGCTTCGTCGGGGTCGAAGCCCGAGACGTGGCCGTCGTAGAAGTGGAACCCGGCGAACCGGAGCCCCGCGCTCAAGATTGCGCGCGCCAGCAGCTCGATCTCGTCGCCGCGGTAGACCGGCACACCGGTGCGGTCCATACCCGGGTTCACGTCGACGAAGAGCCCCAGGCCGCTGCCTCGCCATGCCTCCACCATCGCGGGATGCTCCACGAGTCCGGAGATCCGGACCCCGGGGTGCCGCGCCGCCACCTCGCGCGCCATCTCAACGGCGGGGCCGACGGCGGGGTAGGCGAGCAGCACATCCTCGAACCCGGCGGCGCAGGCGGTGTCCAGCTCGAGCGGCGTGGCGCACTTCGCCTGGTGGACTCCGCGCTCCACCAGCCGACGCATCGTCCAGCCGAGCTTCGCGGTCTTCAAGTGCGGGCGCCAGCGCTCGGGGTCGCCGAGGAGTGCGAGGGTCGCCGAGATGTTGCCGTCGAGAATCTCAGCGTCGATCACGAGCGCCGGGCTCGCGATCGCCGCGGCGTCGGCCAGGAACGGCGGGGTGAGGCCGCTGGCCCGGTGCGCGATCAGCTCCATCGCTCGATGGTCTCCACCCACCGGGCCAGGAACGCGTTCGCCTGGAACCCGTCCAGCACCCGGTGGTCGATGGTGAGGGTGACGTAGACGCAGGGTCGCGACTCGAATCCACCGCGGATCGCGGGCTTGACCCGCTGCTCCAGCTTCCCGATGCCGAGGATGGCGACCTGCGGCTGGTTGATCACGATCGGCGCCGCGAGCAGCGAGCCGCTCACGCCGTGATTCGAGATCGTGAACGTCCCGCCGTGGACCTCCTTCGGCTCGAGCTTTCCGTCGCGCGCCCGCGCGGTCAGATCCTCGAGCCGCCGGGCGCTCGCGAGCAGGTCGAGCTCCTGGGCCTTGTGAACGACGGGGACGATCAGCCCGCCGGCCGGCAGGGCCACCGCCACGCCCACGTTGCAGTCGTCGAAGAGCTCGAGCGCGTCGTCGTGCCAGCGGCTGTTCGCCTCGGGCACCGCGCGCAGCGCGGCGACGCTCGCCTGGACGAAGTAGGCGGTGTAGGTGAGATGAACTCCCTCCGGCTGCGCGCCGGCCCGCGCGGCGTCGCGGTGATGCATGATCGCGGTGCAGTCGGCCTCGAACAGCGCCGTCACGTGCGGAGCGGTCGCCATGCTCCGCACCATGTGCTCGGCGATGGTCTTTCGCATCGTGGAGTGCGGAATCAAACGGCCGGACGGCCCGGCGGCCGGACGGCCGGGAGTCTTCGACCCCGCCGCGACGTACCGCTCCACGTCCTGCACCGTGATCCGGCCGCCCCGGCCGGTTCCCTGGATGACCGACGCGTCGAGCCCGTGCTGCTCGAGGAGCCGGCGCACCGCGGGAGAGAGCTCGGTCGCCGCGTCGGCCAGGGCGACGTCCACCCGCCGCGACTGGTCGGTCTTCGGCGGGACGAACTCGGCGGTTCGCCCCGCGGCGAGGGTGGGCGCGCCGGCGCCCGCGGGGCCGAGCCGGCCCAGCACCTCGCCCAGCTCGACCGCGTCGCCCTCGGCCCTGAGGATCTCGGTCAGCACGCCGTCGCGATCCGCCGCGAGCTCGACGGTCACCTTGTCGGTGACGATCTCGAGGAGGGGGTCGTCCTTCCGCACCTGGTCGCCCACCGACTTGAGCCACTTGCCGACGGTGTTGTTGGTGCCCTCGATCTGGTCCTTCGGCAGGACGATGTCGGTGGTGTCGCCCACGATGCTGCTCCCGGTCTCGGGCCAGGTGCACAATCGAGAAGGGGATTCTAACCTTCCGTCGCTTCAAACGTCAGGATTCGGGCGGATGATCGGTCTCAGCTACGTACTGGCGGTGCTGTCGGCGGGCTGCTACGGCGCAGCGGATTTCCTGGGCGGCCTCGCCACGAAGCGCTATCCCGCGTTCGCGGTCGTGGTGCTCTCGCAGCTCACCGGGCTCGTCCTGGTGCTCGTCGCCCTCCCGTTCCTGCCGCCCTCCCGTCCCGTCACCAGCGACTTCGCGTGGGGCGCGGCGAGCGGTCTGGCCGGCGGCATCGGTGTCGCACTCCTCTACCGCGGTCTCGCCGTCGGGGTGATGAGCGTCGTCGCCCCGGTGACGGCCGTGTGCGCCGTGATCATCCCGCTGGCCGCCGGCGTCGGCATGGGGGAGCGTCCCGCGGCGCTGGCGCTCTTCGGCGTGGTGCTCGCGATCGTCGCGATCGCGCTGGTGAGCCAGACCGGCGTGAGCGAGGAGGGGAAACGCCTCTCGGCCGGCGTGCCGATCGCCGTCGCGTCCGGGATCTGCATCGGGTTCTTCCTCGTCCTGCTCGAGCGCACGGAGTCGTCGGCCGGCCTCTGGCCCCTGGTCGCGGCTCGCATCGCCTCGGTCGGGTTCTTCGTCCTGGCCGGGCTCGCGACGGGGCGCGTGCTGCTCCCGAAGCGCGCGGGCCTCCCGCTCGTCGTCGGGGGCGGGGCGCTGGACATGCTCGCCAACATCCTCTATCTCCTCGCCGTCAGGGAGGGACCGCTCGGTATCGTGGCCACGCTGGCGTCGCTCTATCCCGCCAGCACGGTGCTCCTGGCCCGGCTCGTGCTGGGCGAACGGCTGCGGCCGCTGCAGCTCGGCGGAGTCGTGTGCGCCGCGACGGCCATCGTCCTCATCGTGGCGGCCTGATCTCCATGAGCGGAAGGGAGCCCATGCTCCGGACCGAATTCATCGAAGCCGCGCTCTGGCACGGGACCCTCGAGCGCGCCAACGCCATCCTGGCCGAGCATCCCGAGCTCGCGCGGAGCGACATCCACACCGCCGCCATCGTGGGCGACGACGCGCTGGTCCGCGAGTTCCTGGCGCGCGATCCCGCGTCCGTCCACGCCAAGATCCCGCCGTACGGCGGCGACGCGCTCAACTACCTCTGCCTGTCGAAGTACTTGAGGCTCGAGCCGGAGCGGAGCGCGGCGTTTCTGCGGGCGGCGCGAGCGCTCCTCGACGCAGGCGCCGACCCGAACACGGGATTCTGGACCACGGGCCGGCACCCCGAGCGCGAGACCGCGCTCTATGGCGCGGCCGGCGTCGCGCACCACGAGGCGATGACCCGCCTCCTCCTCGAGCGGGGCGCCGACCCCAACGACGAGGAGCCGGTCTACCACTCGCCTGAATCCCACGACCTCGGAGCGATGAAAGCGCTGGTGGAGACCGGCCGGGTCACGCCGGACAACCTGTCGATGATGCTGATCCGGAAGCACGACTGGCACGACTACGAGGGTGCCAGGTACCTGCTCGAGCACGGTGCCGATCCGAACGCGGTGCGAAGCCGAGGGTGGTATCCCATGCACCACGCGCTCGCACGGGACAACGCGCTCCGCATGTTCGAGCTGCTGCTCGATCATGGCACTGATCCCCTCATCGTCTGCGACGAGCTCACCGCGGTCGCCCGCGCGGCGCGCGAGGGCCGGAGCGACGTGCTCGAGCTGTTCCGGAAGCGGGGGATCCCGGTGGAGCTCACGGGGGTGGACCGTCTCATCGCGGCCTGCGCGATGGGCGACTCCGCCGGCGCGCGCGCCATCGCGGAAGCCGAGCCGTCGCTCCGGGACGAGATGCTCGCGATGGGGGGCGAGCTGCTCGCCAGGTACGCCGGGACCTGCAATCCGCCCGGCGTGCGGGCGCTGCTCGATGTCGGCGTGCCGGTGGACGCCCCGTTTCCCAAGGGCGACGGCTACTGGAGCGAGCCGCCGGGAAGCCTCGCGATCCACGTCGCGGCGTGGAGGGCCTGTCCGCCCGTGGTCAGGCTGCTGCTGGAGCGTGGCTCCCCCGTGGACCCGCCCGACGCCCACGGAAACACTCCGCTCGCGCTTGCCGTCAAGGCGTGCGTCGACTCCTATTGGACGGAATATCGCTCGACCGAATCGGCGGCGGCGCTGCTCGCGGCCGGCGCCTCGGTGCGCGGCGTGCCGTTCCCCTGCGGGTGGGACGAGATGGACGCGCTGCTCCGCGAGCACGGAGCCGGCGGCTAGCGCTGCCGACCCGTGAGCACCGTCGCCCAGGCGCGCTCCCGCCGGTCGTAGGCCGCACGCGCGGCGTCCACCTCGGCCAGGTGGCTCTCCGACCAGGTCACCAGCTTGCAGACGGTGCTCCGAAGCGTCTCCCCGAGCGGGGTGAGCTCGTACTCCACCCGCGGGGGCACCTCGGGGTACATCGCGCGGCGGACCAGCCCGTCGCGCTCGAGGCCTCGCAGCGTCACCGTGAGCATGCGCTGGCTCACCCCGTTCACCCGCCGCTTGAGCTCGTTGAACCGGAGCGGGCTCTCCTGCGCCAGCACGTGGATGACGTACATCGACCACTTGTCGGCGATGCGCATCATGATCTCGCGGGCGTGACACCTGGCCGGCGTCCGCTCCAGCTCCGGCGGCGCCGGCTTCCGTTCCGGCTTCGTCTTCGTCGCCATGGTTACTCCTCGGGAACCGGGGTACTTCCGAATGCGTTCTTTCGCC
>JBOHSH010000185.1:0-3584 GCA_050733195.1 Gemmatimonadales bacterium | reverse complement strand
TTTCCGCGTGGGAGGTGAAGAGGTCGCGGAAGTTGCCGCACGCCGACGTCGTGGACACGGCGAGGAGTGTTGCCAGGGACAGACGCAGGGGCCGCATGGGGGTCCGGGTTCTGGGTTCTGGGTTCTGGGTTCTGAGTTCTGAGTTCTGAGTTCTGAGTTCTGGGTTCTCTTACTGGCCGTCCGACACGATCCGCAGCGCGCGCACCAGAGCCGGGATCATCTCCTCGCCGCCCAGGCGCACCAGACGGATCGAGAGCGGCACCGTCCGCCGGACGTCCGCCGCGAGCTGCACGTTATCGAGGGCGGTGGTCAACCGAGCCATCCGCGGGGACGTGCCGGTGCGGAACGTGAGCCGGGCCTCGTCGCCGCGGACGAGGATGTGCTGAATGCCCAGCTCGGCACCCAGCACCCGGAGACGCGAGAGATCGAGCAGATTCTCGGCCGCCGCCGGCAATGGCCCGAATCGCTCCCGAAGCTCCTGGCGCAACTCATCAATTTCACCAGAGGACACCGCCCGCGCCAGTCGGCGGTAGAACGCGAGCTTGGTGTCGTCGTCGCTCACGTAGGCGTCGGGCAGCGTGGCCGGCCGGTCGAACACGACTTCCGGCGGCTGCTCCATCGGACGCTCGATGCCGCCGCCCGCCCGCAGGGCGGCGACGGTCTCCTCGAGCCACCGCAGGTAGAGATCGAAGCCGACCGCCTGGGCGTGGCCCGACTGGGCGCTCCCGAGCAGGCTCCCCGCCCCGCGGAGCTCCAGGTCCTTCAAGGCGATCCGGTAACCGGCCCCGAGATCGGTGTGATGCTCGAGGACCTTGAGCCGTTCTTCCTGCTCCGGACTCATGACGTCGGGCGTGAGCAGATAGCAGTACGCGCGCCGGTGGCTCCGGCCGACGCGGCCGCGGAGCTGGTACAGCTGCGCCAGGCCGAGGGTGTGCGCGTCGTGGACGACCATGGTGTTCGCGTTGGGGACGTCGAGCCCGCTCTCCACGATCATCGTGGACACGAGGATGTCGACCCGGCCGTTCACGAAGTCGCGCATGACGAGCTCGAGCTTCTCGGCCGGCATCTGACCGTGCGCCACCCCGACGCGCGCCCGCGGGGCGAGATGCCGCACCCGCGCGGCGATGGTCTCGATCGTCTCGATGCGGTTGTGCACGAAGAAGACCTGCCCCCCGCGATCGAGCTCCCGGGCGATGGCCTCCTCGAGCAGCGCGTCGTCCCATGGCTCGACGAACGTGAGGATCGGCGAGCGGTCGCGCGGGGCGGTCTCGATCATGGTGAGATCGCGAAGCCCGGCGAGCGACATGTGCAGCGTCCGGGGAATCGGCGTCGCGGTGAGGGTGAGGACGTCGATCGAGAGCCGGAGGGCCTTGAGCCGCTCCTTGTGCTTCACGCCGAACCGGTGCTCCTCGTCCACGACGAGCAGTCCCAGGTCCTTGAACGTCACGTCGGGCGAGAGCAGCCGGTGCGTCCCGATGATGACGTCGATCCTTCCCAGGGCGAGGTCGGCCAGCGCCTGCTTCTGCTCCTTCGCGGTGCGGAAGCGCGAGAGGATCTCGACCCGGACGGGGTAGTCCGCCAGGCGCTCGAGAAACGTGCGGCCGTGCTGATCCGCGAGGATCGTGGTGGGCACGAGCACCGCGACCTGCTTCCCCCCCTGCACCGCCTTGAAGGCGGCCCGCACGGCGACCTCCGTCTTGCCGTAGCCCACGTCGCCGACGAGCAACCGGTCCATCGGGCGCGGCCGCTCCATGTCGCGCTTCACGTCCTCGGTGGCCTTCCGCTGGTCGGGGGTGTCCTCGTAGAGAAAGCTCGACTCGAGCTCCCGCTGCCAGCGGGCGTCCTGCGGGAACGCGAAGCCTGCGCTGACCGTGCGCCGGGCATAGAGCTCGAGCAGCTCGGCCGCCATCTGACGGATGGCCTCACGGGTCTTCTCGCGCTGCCGCTTCCACGAGGTGCCTCCCAGCCGGTGCACCCTGGGCGGCGCCTGGTCGCCGTCCTCTCCGGCGCCGCGGTAGCGCTCGAGCTGATCGAGACGATAGAGCGGGACGTTGAGGCGGTCGCCGCCCTCGTACTCGACCACCGCCGCCTCGAGCGTGGACTCGCCGACCATGATCGTCTGGATCCCGCGGTAGATCCCGATTCCGTGGTCGAGATGCACGACGTAGTCGCCGGCGGCCAGGGCGCCGGTCGCGAAGGAGGGCGCGGCCTGGCGATAGCGCCGCGCGCGCCGGAGCCGGCGGGCCCGGCGGAAGATCTCGTGGTCGGTGAGCACGCGCAGCGACGGCATGACGAAGCCGCCGTCGAGGGCGCCGACGACCAGCGTCGCCTGCGCGCCGCGCCCGTTCCCCTCGTGGAGCAGCTCGTCGAGCCGCTCGAGCTGTCCCTGGTTGTCGCACAGCACCAGGGTGGGCGGCGCCCCGGCCTCGATGACCGCGCGGAGGCGGCCGAGATCGCGGTCGATGCGCTCGGGCGGAAGGAAGTCGGCGGCCAGTCGGGCGGGAGGGCGCGCGGACGACTCGGTGTCCTCGCGGACCAGGAGCCGCGGGAACGCCTCGCGCTTCGCGATCCACACCTCGGGAGTGGCGAACAGGTCCTCGCGGGCGGGCGGCAGCTCGCCGAGTCGCCGGGCGACCTCGAGGTGGTGCTCCGACTCCCGCCAGGCTCTCGACACCTCTTCCTGATTCGGGTGACTGCTGTCCTCGAGGAGAAGGGTCTCAGGGGGCAGGAGGTCGAGGAGGGTGTTCCGATGCAGACGGCCAGACGGCCCGACGGCCGGACGGCCGGTTGGCTCCCCGCCCGCCCCGATGGGTAACACGGTGATGCCGCGTTGCTCCTCCCCCGACCGCTGGGTGGTGAGATCGAAGGCGCGGATGCTCGAGATCTCGTCCCCCCACCACTCGAGCCGCGCCGGGCTCGCCATGCCGAACCCGTACACGTCGACGATGCCGCCGCGCACGCTCAGCTCGGCGACCTCCGTCACCACGGGCACGCGCTTGTAGCCCATGCGCTCGAGGGCCAGGACGACGTCGCCGAGGGGCCGCTCCTCGCCGACCGCCAGATCGAGCCGCAGGCGCTGGAGCGCATCGGGCACCAGGGTCTTCTCGGACGACGCGCGCGCGGTGGTGACGAGAATCCGCAGGCGCCCGCGCAGCAGGGCTTCGAGCGTCTCCGCGCGCTCCCCGGCGATCTCGTAGTGCGGCTCCTCCTCGCCCAGCGCCTCGCGCTGGGGGTAGAGCGCGACGGGAAGCTCGGTGAGGCTCAGGAGGTCGGCGAGCCACCGCTCCGCGTCCGCCGGCGTCGTCGCGATCACGGTGAACAGACGCTGCGGCAGGCGGGCGGCGAGCCAGGCGATCGTGAGCGCGGGGCTCGAGCCGGGAAGGCCGTCGAGCCGGAGCGCTCCGCCCGGCGCGGGGAGGCGGTCGGGAAGGTCGACGGCGAACGGCGTCCGCTCGAACGCCTCGAGGAGGACCGGGATCACCGCGAGGGGCGCCGGCGCGTCCCCGCGAGGGTCGCGTCGGCGAGGGCGAGCAAGGCCGCGAGCCAGAGAAACGAGCCGCGCAGGTCGGTCCGCCCCCCGGCGG
>JBOHSH010000184.1:0-22455 GCA_050733195.1 Gemmatimonadales bacterium | reverse complement strand
CGTCACGGCGGTGGAGCGCGAGGCGCTCGCGGCCGCCGAGCCCTGGCGGGCGAGGGCGGTTCCGGAAGGCGCGGAGGGATTCCTGCCGGGCATGCTCCGCGCGCAGGCGCTGCGGACGCCCACGGCGATGGCGGTGGCGTGCGGCGCCGATCACCTCACCTACGAGCAGCTCGCGAGCAGTGCACGCGGCATCGCGGCTCGGCTCCGCGCCCTCGGGGTGGGACCGGGTATGCCGGTGGGGCTGGTTGCCGAACGCGCGGCCGACACCGTCGTCGGCCTCGTGGGCATTCTGGAAGCGGGCGCCGCCTACGTGCCGCTCGATCCTGCTCACCCCGCCGAACGCATCGCCCGCATCGCAAAGGATGCCGGCCTCGCGGTGATCGTGGGCCGGACAGCCGCCCTGACGGCGCTCCCCGAAGTAGTGACGGACGGCCGGAAGACGGTCGCCCTGGACCATTCCGCCTCGCGCGGAGACGAGCAGGCCGCCGCGCTGCCGGCGGGCACCGACCTGGCGTACGTGATCTACACGTCGGGATCGACGGGCGAGCCCAAGGGCGTCGAGGTGACCCACGCGAATCTCCTCGCCTCGACGCTGGCCCGGCTCGAGTTCTACGAGGATGCTCCCGTCGGGAGCTACCTCCTCCTCTCGCCCTTCGCCTTCGACAGCTCGGTCGCGGGAATCTTCTGGACGCTCGCCACCGGCGGCACGCTCGTCGTCCCGCCGGAAGGGAGCCAGCTCGACGCGGACGCGCTTGCCCGCATCATGACGGCGGAGCGGGTGACGCACATGCTGGCGCTGCCTTCGCTCTACCGGATCCTCCTCGATACGGCCCCCGATGCGGCGCTCGAGTCGCTCCGCGCCGTGATCGTGGCCGGCGAGCCGTGTCCGGGGCAACTGCCCGCCCGGCATCGCGCGCGCGTCCCTCGAGCCGCCTTCTACAACGAGTACGGCATCACCGAGGCGACCGTCTGGTCCACGGCCTGGAAGCTCGGTCCCGGTGATCCGCTGCCCCCGCCCGAGGCGCCGGTGCCGATCGGCCGGGCGATTCCCGGAGCGCGACTGGTGGTCCTGGACGCGGCGCAGGCGCCGGTGCCCGTCGGCATCCCGGGAGAGCTCTTCATCGGCGGGCCGGGCGTCGCCGCGGGCTACCGGGGCCGTCCTGCACTGACCGCTGAGCGGTTTGTTCCCGACCCTTTCGCTTCGGAGACAGGCGCGCGGCTCTACCGCACCGGCGACCGGGTGCGGCGGGTCTCGTCGGGGGACCTCGAATTCCTCGGCCGCATCGACGACCAGATCAAGCTCCGCGGCTACCGGATCGAGCTGGGGGACATCGAAGCCGCGCTCCGGCTGAATCCGGACGTGACCGAAGCCTGCGCGATGCTGCGGGAGGACACGCCGGGAGCGCCCCGTCTGGTGGCGTATGCGGTCGCCCGCGGGCCCGAGCCGTCCGCCGCCGACATGGGGCGGTTTCTCGGGGAGCGGCTTCCCGACTACATGGTGCCGGGCGCGCTGGTCTGGCTGTCGGCCCTCCCGCTCACGCCCAACGGCAAGGTCGACCGGAAGAAGCTGCCCGCACCGGCCGTCGATGCCGCGATGGCGAGGGTTGCCTACGTCCCGCCGAGCGGACAGGTCGAAGAGGCGGTCGCCGAGATCATGGCGGACGTGCTGGGCGTCCCGCGGGTGAGCGTGACCGCGGACTTCTTCGCGATGGGCGGGAGCTCGCTCCTGGGCATGCGGCTCATGGCGCGGCTCAACGGCGCGCTCGGGGTCCGGCTCTCGTGGGCGCGACTCTTCGAGACGCCGCGCGCCCGGGATCTGGCCGCGCTCGCCACCGCGGCGCTGGCGGAGAGCTCCGCCGCGTACGCGCCGATCGAGCTCCGGCCCCTCGATGCGCCCGCGCCGCTGACCCACGGGCAGGAGCTCCTCTGGCTCCTCGATCGAACCACACCGGGGCTCGTGGCCTACAACGTTCCCCTGGCGCTGCGCGTGCAGGGCGACTTCGACGCGTCCATGTTCGCGACCGCGCTGAGGCTCCTGCTCGAGCGCCACGAGGCGCTGCGGACCGCGTTCGTCGCCGGTCCGGCGGGCGAGCCGAGGCAGCTGGTGGTACCTGTCCCGGCGGACCCGCCTGTGGAGCAGGCGGATCTCCGTTCTCTGGGCGATGCCGCCCGTGCGTCCGAAGCCGTGCGGCGGGTGCGTGATTTCGCCGCCCGGCCCTTCGACCTCGGCGCGGGCCTCCTGATCCGGAGCCTGGTGCTCCGCCTCGGAGAGACCGAACGCCTGGTCGTCGTCGTCACCCATCACATCATCTTCGACGAGTGGTCCCACGGCGTGATGGCGCGCGAGCTGAGCGCGCTGTACAACGGCCTTCTGCGGGGCGCCGCACCCGAGCTTCCCCCGCTGCCGATCCGTTACCGGGATTACGCCTCCTGGCAGCGCAGCGAGACCGGCGCCGGAGCGCTGGGACCGCAGCTCGCCTACTGGCGGCGCAAGCTCGCCCAGCTTCCGACGCTCGATCTCCCGACCGACCGGCCGCGCCAGGCTGCGCCCGCGTTCGCGGGGGGACGCCGGCGGTTCGCTCTACCGCCCGAGCTGCGCGACCGGCTGGCCCAGGTCGCGCGCGCCAACGACGCCACGCTCTTCATGACGCTCCTCGCGGCGTTCAAGGCGCTGCTGCACCGGTACACCGGGCAGGACGACATCGTCGTCGGCTCGCCGATCACCGCCCGGAGCCGCGTGGATCTGGAGGGGCTGATCGGGTTCTTCCCGAACCAGATGGTGCTGCGCACCTCCCTCGCCGGTGACCCGAGCTTCCGCGACCTGCTCGTCCGGGTTCGCGAAACCTGCATCGGCGGCTTCGCCCACCAGGACGTGCCGCTCGAGATGCTGGTGCGCGAGCTCCGCGAGTCGAAGAACATGGGACAGTCTCCCCTGTTCCAGGTGGCGTTCCTGCTTCAGGGCGAGGCCACGATTCCGCTCTCGCTCGACGGGGCGGAGACGGCCACCGAAGGCACCGATATCGGCGCGAGCAAGTTCGATCTCACGCTCGGCCTGGTGGATGGCCCGAAGGGGCTGCTCGGCACGCTGGAGTACCGGAGCGACCTCTTCGACGCCGCCACGGTCGACCGGTTCGTCACCCACCTCGAGGTGCTCCTCCCGGCCATCGCCGCCGACCAATCGCTTCCCGTCTCCCGGCTGCCGCTGCTGCCGGACGCTGAGCGGCTGCGGGTCGTGAGCGAGTGGAACGCCACGGCCGCGGACTATCCGCGCGAGTCGACGTTCCCGGAGCTGTTCCGGCGCGTGGCCGCGGAGAACGGTACGCGCGTCGCGGTCGAAGCGGGCGCGGCACGGATCACCTTCGCGGAGGTCGACCGGAGGGCGGACCGCCTCGCGGCCTGGCTCGCAACGCAGGGTGTCGGACCCGGCGCACGGGTCGGCGTGTACCTGCAGCGAGGGCCTCAGCTGGTTCCCGCGCTTCTCGCGATCCTGCGGAGCGGCGCCGCGTACGTGCCGATCGACCCGATCTATCCGGCGGACCGCGCCGCCTGGATGCTCACCGACTCCGGCGCCGCGATGGTGCTTACCGAGGCCGCGCTTACGGCGTCGCTGCCGGTTACCGCGTCCACTCCCGTCGTGCTCGACGAGAGCGCCTGGCCGGTGGGACTGACCAACGGCCCACCGCCGGCGCTGCCGGTCGAACGCGCCGCTCCCGACGGCATCGCGTACGTCATCTACACTTCCGGCTCGACCGGCCGGCCCAAGGGGGCGATGATCCGCCACCGCGGCCTGGTGAACTACCTCTGGTGGGCCGTCAGGGCCTACGACGTGCCGGCGGGCGAGGGAGCACCGGTCCATTCGTCGATCGCCTTCGATCTGACCATCACGGGCCTCTTCGTGCCGCTGCTGGCGGGACGCACGGCCATCCTGCTTCCCGACGACGAGGGGGTCGAGGCGCTCGCCACCCTGCTCCGGACCCGGCGGAACCTGAGTCTCGTCAAGATCACGCCCGCGCATCTCGACCTTCTCCGCCTGCAGATCCCCGCGGCGGAGGCCGCCGGACGCACGCGGCGATTCGTGATCGGGGGCGAGAACCTCCTGGGTGAAGCGCTCGCCTTCTGGCAGGATCACGCGCCGGACACCGTGCATGTGAACGAGTACGGTCCGACCGAAACGGTGGTGGGCTGCTGTGTCGAGGAGGTGACGGCCACGACGCGCTACGGCGGCGCCGTCCCGATCGGCCGCCCCATCGCGAACACGCGGCTCTATATCCTCGACCGTCACGGCGAGCCGTCACCCATCGGCATTCCCGGCGAGCTCTACATCGGGGGCGACGGCGTGGGCCTCGGCTATCTCAACCAGCCGGAGCGTACCGCCGAAGCGTTCCTGCCCGATCCGTTCGCGTCCGATCCCTCGGCGCGGATGTACCGGACCGGAGACCGCGCCCGCTGGCGCGCGGAGGGACGGATCGAGTTTCTCGGCCGGCTCGACGAGCAGGTCAAAATCCGTGGCTACCGGATCGAGCCCGGCGAAATCGAGGCGGTGCTGACCCAGCATCCCGCAGTGCGGGAAGCGGCCGTCATCGCGCACACCGACGACGCGGGAGACCGGCGGCTGGCGGCGTACGTGGTGCCCGAGCCGGACCAGCTCGAGGGCGCCGGCTTCGCGAAGGAGACGGTGGAGAAGTGGTCGGCGGTGTTCGACGAGACCTACGCGCCGGCCGAAGCCGTCGATCCCGCGTTCAACATCTCCGGATGGACCAGCAGCTACACGCTCGACCTCATTCCCGCGGAGGAGATGCGCGAGTGGGTCGAGCGGACCTGCGAGCGCATCCGGGCCCTCCGCCCCCGGCGGGTGCTCGAGATCGGCTGCGGCACCGGGCTCCTGCTCTTCCGCCTGGCGCCGGAGTGCGAGCGCTACGTCGGCGTGGACTTCTCCGCCGCGGCTCTCGACGCGGTGCGAAGCTCGTCGGGCTTCGGGAAGCTCCCGCAGGTGAGGCTCTATCAGGCCGCGGCCGACGCTATCGCGGAGCTGGACGAAGAGCCCTTCGACGCGGTCGTGATCAACTCGGTGGCCCAGTACTTCCCCGAGGCCGGATACCTGGTCCGGGTGCTGGAGCACGCCGTGTCGCGGGTTCGGCCCGGCGGCGCGGTCTTCATCGGCGACGTCCGGAGCCTTCCGCTCCTCGAGGCGATGCACGCTTCGGTCGCGGTGTTCCAGGCCGCGCCGGAGACGACGCTCGCCGAGCTGCGCGACCGGGCGGCCGAACGGCTCCGGCAGGAGCCCGAGCTGGTCGTCGACCCGGCATTCTTCCACGCCCTCCGGCTGCACTGTCCGCTGGTCACCGCGGTGGAGGTTCGCCCGAAGCAGAGCCGCGCCCGGAACGAGCTGTCCAAGTTCCGCTATGACGTGGTGCTCCGGATCGAGGCCGGCGTGGCCGGCTCGGCGGCGGTCCCGGACGCCGTACCGGTGGGCGATCTCGACGCCGCGCGAGGGCTGCTCGCCGGTGAGCCGGCCGTGGTGGCCCTGAGCGGGGTACCGGACCGCCGCGTGGCGCGCGACCTCCAGATTCTCGCGGCGCTTCGCGAAGAGCACGGCCCTCGCACCGCGGCCGACCTGGCGCGCGTCGCCGACCAGGCGGAGGGCCAGGGCATCGAGCCGGATGATCTCCGGGACCTCGATCCGCGATACGATGCCGACATCTACTGGGGCAACGGCGCGGGATCGGGGACCTTCGACGCCATCCTCCGTCATCGCGTGAAGCACCCGGAGCGGGTCGCCCTGCCGCCGGTCGACGCGGCGCCGACCCGGCCCTGGAGCGACTTTGTCCATCAGCCTCACCCGGATGCCTTGAGCGATGCGCAAATCGCGGAGCTCAAGCGCCATCTCAGCGAGAAGCTTCCCGCCTACATGATCCCGGCGGCGTTCGTGCGGCTCCCGGCGCTGCCGCTGACGCCGAACGGCAAGGTCGACCGGAAGCGGCTCCGCCCGCCCGCGGCGACGCGCGGAACCGGGCGCTACACCGCGCCGCGCACACCGCGCGAGGAGACGCTGGCGGCCATCTGGGCCGAGGTGCTGCGACTCGATCGGGTCGGCGTGGAGGACGGATTCCTCGAGCTGGCGGGGCACTCGCTGCAGGCGATGCGCATCCTCGGGCGCGTACGGCACGAGTACGACGTCACGCTGCCGATGGCGATGCTCCTGCGCGGTGCGACGATCGCCGAGCTGGCCGCGGCCATCGAAGAGCGGCTGGCAGAGCCGGCCGGCGAGGAGGACGAGGCGATGGTCGCCGTGCCGCGCGATCCTTTTCTCCGGACAGGGGGAAGCCGGTGATGACCGCGTCAGCGACCGGCGTGCACGTCTTTCCCTGCTCCTTCCAGCAGCAGCGATTCTGGGTGCTCGACCAGATCAACCCGGACGCCGCGGTGTACACCATGCCCGCGGCCTACCGGCTCCGCGGCTCGCTCGATCCCGCGGCGCTCGAGGCCGCGCTCGACCGGGTGGTGGAACGGCATGAAGCCCTGCGCACGGTGTTTCTCCTGGAGGGGGAGGCGCCGCTCCAGGTGGTCCGGCCGCATGAGCGCGTCCTCCTGCCGGTGCACGATCTCCGCGATCGGAGCCTCGCGGATCGGGAGACGGCGGTCACCGAGGCCTACGAGGAGCTGGCCAATCGACCTTTCGATCTCGCCCGCGGGCCCCTGTTCCGCGCCCGGCTCTTCCGGCTGGACGAGGCGGAGTGGGTGTTCGCCGTCGTGGTGCACCACATTGCGGCCGACGGCGTCTCGATGGGACTCCTCACCGCCGAGCTGGAGCGGTGTTACGCCGCGTTCCGGAAAGGCGAGGCACCCGATCTCCCCGCGCTACCGCTCCAGTACGCCGACTTCGCGGTCTGGCAGAAAAAGCAGGCGGAGGGCCGCCGCATCGAGCGACAGCTCGCCTGGTGGAAGGATCGGCTGGCCGGCTCCCTTCCCGTGCTCGAGCTGCCAACCGACCGGCCCCGCCCCACGCTGCCGACGTTCCGCGGCGGGCGGCGCACGGCCGCGATCCCCGCCGCCCTCGCCGAAGCGGTCCGGGAGCTGGGCCGGGTCCAGGGCGCGACGCCGTTCATGACCTTCCTCGCGGCCTTCCAGGCGCTCCTGCAGCGGCACTCGGGGCAGGACGACCTCATCGTCGGCGTGATCACGTCCGGACGGCAGCGCCGCGAGGTGGAGTCGCTGATCGGGCTCTTCCTCAACACGCTCGCGATCCGCGCCGATCTCTCCGGGCAGCCGAGCTTCCGTGAAGTGGTCACCCGAGTCCGCGACGCCGCGCTCGGCGCGGTCGACAATCAGGACGTGCCGTTCGATCTCGTGGCCGAGGCCGTGGCGACCGCCCAGGACCGTTCGCGCAGCCCCATCTTCCAGGCGGGGTTCCAGCTCCTCGAGGGTATGGGAAGGGACCTGAGGCTGGCCGGGCTGTCGGTGGAGCCGCTCCGGGCGGTCAAGTACTCCACTCCCTTCGATCTCACCCTGTTCCTCTTCGGCGACGACCCCTCGGGCGCGCTCCGGGCGACGCTCGATTACAGCACCGATCTCTTCGACGCCGACACCGCCGACCGGCTCCTCGCGCGCTACCGCACGCTGCTCGAGTCGGCGATCCGGGATCCGTCGCAGCCGATCGGGAGTCTCGAGCTGCTGTCGGCCGCGGAGCGCGACCTCGTGCTCACGACCTGGAACGCCACGAGCGCCCAGGCCGCCGAGCCGACGCTGCTCCACGAAGGATTCGAGCGCCAGGCCGACAGCCGGCCCGACGCGACGGCGCTCGCCGCCGACGGCGGACCGCTCACGTACGGCGAGCTCGAGCGGCGGGCCAATCGGCTGGCGCATCGTCTCACCGCGCTCGGCGCGGGGCCGGGAACCGGCGTCGGGATCTGCGCCCGTCCTTCCATCGACGCGATCACCGCCATCCTCGCCACGCTCAAGACCGGCGCGCACTATGTGCCGCTCGATCCCGACGCTCCGCGGGATCGGCTGGCATTCCTGGTCGCGGACAGCAACGTGCGCGTGCTGCTCCTGGAGCCGGGCCCAGCGCAGCCCGAGCCCGGGCCCGTGACGCTCGAGCTCGCCGGTCTCGAGCAACCGGGCCCCGACCATCGGCCGGAGAGGCGGGCGGCCCCCGAGGACCTCGCGTACGTGATCTACACGTCGGGATCCACCGGTCTGCCCAAGGGCGTCATGGTGACTCACCGTGCCGCGGCCAATACGATCGCGGCCTTTCGTGACGACTACGGCGTGACGGCCGCGGATGCGGTCCTGCAGAGCCACCCTCTCGTCTTCGATCCGAGTGTGTGGACCTGCTTCGTCCCGCTTCACGCCGGAGGGCGGGCGGTGATTCCGTCTCCGGGGGCCGAGCAGCAGCCGGCCCTGCTGCTCCTAGCGGTGCGTCACCACAACGTGACGATCCTGCCCACAGTACCGTCCCTCCTGCAGCTCCTCCTGGACGGGCCCGGACTGGGCGAGTGCGTCACCCTCCGCCGCATCATCTGCGGCGGCGAGGTGCTGGCCGGCGAGCTGCTCCGCCGCACGGCGGAGGCGCTTCCCGGCGCGGGCGTCACCAACCTCTACGGTCCGACCGAATCGACGATCTACGTGAGCCAGTGGAGCTGGGACCGGCGGCCCTTCGACGGTCCCGCCCCGATCGGCCGGCCCATCCGGAATTGTCGCGTGTACGTGCTCGATCCCGGGGGCCGCCCGGTTCCCGCCGGCGTGCCCGGCGAGGCATACCTCGCGGGTGCGGGCGTCGCGCGCGGCTATCTCAACCGGCCGGAGCTGGACCGCGAGAAGTTCCTTCCCGATCCGTTCCATTCCGGCCACCGGATGTACCGGTCGGGCGACCTGGTCCGCTGGCGGTCGGACGGCCTGCTCGAGTTCCTCGGCCGGCTGGACGATCAGGTGAAGCTGCGCGGATACCGCATCGAGCTGGGCGAGATCGAGGCCGTGCTCGCTGCTCTGCCCGGCGTGCAGGGCGCCGTGGCGATGGTGCGCGAAGACGAGCCCGGCGACCGGCGGCTGGTTGCGTACGTCGCGGGGCTCGGCGTGACGCCGTCGTCGCTGCGGGAGCAGGCTCGAAGCCGCCTCCCGGAGTACATGGTGCCGTCACACGTGGTCGTGCTCGCGAGCCTGCCGCTCACGCCGAACGGCAAGGTGGACCGCAAGGCCCTGTCGGCGCCGGTTGCCCGCGAGACCGAGGCCGCGGCATCGGCGCCGCCCCGGACCCCGCTCGAACGGGAGATCGCGGCCACCATGGAGTCCGTGCTCCGCCGGAGTCCGATCGGACGGGAGGACGACTTCTTCCGGCTGGGCGGACACTCGCTCCTGGCGATGCGGCTCCTGGGGCGCCTCCGGGCCGCCGTCGCCCCGGAGCTCGGGCTCCAGGCGATCTTCGAGCATCCCACGGTGGCGGGGCTCGCGGCGGTGATCGGCGCGAACGGCACGTCACCACACCAGAACGACGAGATCCCGCGGCGGACCGATCGCACCCGGGCGCCGCTCTCGTTCGGGCAGGAGATGCTCTGGGTTCAGGCCGTGATGGAACCCGGACTCCCGTCGTACAACGTGCCGCTCATCCTCCGGCTTCGAGGCCGCCTCGATCCGGATGCGCTCGAGAGCGCCGTCGGTGCCCTCGTGGCGAGGCACGAGCCGCTCCGCACCGCGTTCGCCCTGGAGGGGGGTGAGCCGGTGCAGCGCATCCGGGAGCCGGGGCGGGTGATCCTCGAGCGGAGCGATCTCGCGGGCACCGGGAACCCGGGCGCCGACGCGCTGGCGCGCGCGCGGGAGATCGCGGCCCGGCCCTTCGATCTCGGCGGCGGAATGCTCCTGCGCGCGGTGCTGTTTCGCCTGGGACCGGACGATCACCAGCTCCTGCTCGTGACCCATCACATCGCCACCGACGGCTGGTCGATGAGCGTCCTGGTGGACGATCTGGCCGCCCTGTACGAAGCCGAACAGTCGGGACGGCCCGCGAGCCTTCCCGAGCCCGGAGTCCAGTTCGGGGATCTCGCTGCGTGGGAGCGCGACCGGCTCCAGGGCGAGCGCATGACTCGGCTGCTCGAGTTCTGGGCCGAGTACCTGGCCGGCGCCCCGTCGGCGCTCGAGCTCCCCACCGACCGGACCGCGACGGGCACGGGCGCCGGCCCGGGCGCCCGCTCCTCCCTGACGCTGCCCCGGGCGCTGCTCGAGAGGCTTCGCGCTGTCGGGGACGAATCCGGCGCCACGCTGTACATGACGCTGCTCGCGGCGTGGGCCACCCTGCTGCATCGCTACAGCGCACAGGACGACATCCTGATCGGCACCCCGGTGGCGGGGCGCGAGCGTCCCGAGACCGAGCGCCTGGTCGGATTCCTCGTCAATACCCTGATGCTCCGGGTCCGACCCGATCCGGACGCCTCGTTCCGGCGGCTGCTCGAGGAGGTGCGCCGTACAGCCGTCGGCGCGTTCGCCCACGGCGAGATGCCGCTGGGCTTCCTCGCGAATGCGCTGCGGGCGAGGGGTTCGGCGGCGCCCTGGTTCCAGGTCACCTTCACGCTTCAACCATCCGCCGAACCGGCTCCGTCCTTTGCCGGGCTCGCCGTCGAACCGGCCGGCGTGCACCTGGGCTCCGCCAACTTCGTGCTCGGACTCATCGCCCAGGAATCCGCGGCGGGGCTGACGCTCGCGCTCGAATACCGCTCCGATCTGTTCGACCGGGCGACGGTCGAGCGGATGCACGGGCATCTCGCGACGCTGCTCGAGAGCGTTGTGGCCGACCCCGACCAGTCGCTCTCGCTTCTTCCGATCCTGACCGGCGGCGAGCAGCGGCTGCTGCTCGAGGAGTGGGTGCCGGTCGGGCGAGCACCGTCCGATGCGCGCATCCTGGTCGAGCGCTTCGAGGAGCGGGCCGCCGCGAGCCCCGATCGGATCGCGGTCGAATACGAGGGAAGCCGGCTCACCTACGCCGAGCTGAACGCGGCCGCCAACCGGGTGGCGCACCGACTCCGGGACGCCGGCGTGACGAAGGACACGCTCGTGGCGCTCTGCGCCGACAGATCACTCGAGCTGGTGATCGGCCTGCTGGGCATCCTCAAGGCGGGCGGGGCTTATCTGCCGATCGATCTCGCCGTCCCGGCGGACCGGGTCGAGTTCATCCTGGGCGACTCCGGCGCTCCGGTGGTCCTGGCCCAGCGGCACCTGCTCGACCGTCTTCCGGCCGGCGCGAGGACCACGTTCGCCATCGAGGATCTGATGGCGGAGGGCGATACCCGGAACCCGCCTCCCGTCGCGACGCCCGATTCGCTCGCCTACGTCATCTACACGTCCGGCTCCACGGGGAAGCCGAAGGGCGTCCTCGTCACGCACGCGAACGTCGCCCGGCTCTTCACCGCGACCGACCACTGGTTCGGTTTCGGCGAAGACGACGTCTGGACGCTCTTCCATTCCTACGCATTCGACTTTTCGGTCTGGGAGCTGTGGGGCGCGCTCCTCTACGGCGGCCGCGTGGTCGTGGTGCCCTACCTCACGAGCCGCTCCCCGGAGTCGTTCCTCGAGCTCCTCGCCACGCGGGGAGTGACCGTGCTCAATCAGACGCCGTCGGCGTTTCACCAGCTGATGCGGGCCGACGAGTCGGCGGGAACGCCGCCCCTCGCGCTGCGCTGGGTGATCTTCGGTGGCGAGGCGCTCGAGCCCGCTTCGCTCGCGCCCTGGTTCGCGCGGCGCGGCGATCGGTCTCCGCGGCTCGTCAACATGTACGGGATCACCGAGACGACGGTGCACGTCACCTACCGGCCGCTCTCGACCCACGATCTGACCCGCGGGAGTGTGATCGGCGTCCCGATCCCCGACCTCGAGGTGTGCGTCCTGGATCCCCATGGGCGCCTCGTGCCGGTGGGCGTTCCGGGCGAGCTCTATGTCGGCGGCGCCGGGGTGGCGCGCGGCTACCTCAACCGCCCGGAGCTCACGCGCGAGCGCTTCGTGCCGCATCCGTTCCGGCCGGGCGAGCGGCTCTACCGAACCGGAGACCGCGCGCGCTGGCTGCCGGATCGCGATCTCGAGTACCTCGGCCGGCTCGACTTCCAGGTGAAGATCCGCGGGTTCAGGATCGAGCTGGGCGAGATCGAGGCCGCCCTCGCGTCGCATCCCGACGTCGCGGCCGCCGCGGTCCTCCTCCGGGAGGACGCGCCCGGCGACCGCCGGCTCGTGGCCTATGTCGTCCGGGCCGTCGGCTCGACGGCCTCCGCAGCAGCGCTCCGCGATCACGCGGCCCGCACGCTGCCCGACTACATGGTGCCGTCGGCGTTCGTCGACCTCGCCGCGTTTCCGCTCACCGCCAACGGCAAGCTCGACCGGCGGGCACTGCCGGCGCCGGATGCGTCGCACGCCCCGGCCGACGAGGGTCTCGCGCCCCGGACTCCGCTCGAGACCCAGATCGCCACGGTCTGGGCGGAGGTGCTCGGCCGCGACCGCGTGGGAGTGGAGGACGACTTCTTCGCCCTCGGGGGCCATTCGCTCCTCGCGATCCGGGTGGCCGCGCGCCTGGCCGACATCCTGCCGGTCAAGCTCACGATCGGCGCGCTGTTCGAGGCTCGCACCGTGGCCGCGCTCGCGGGGCTGGTCCTCCAGCAGCTGGCGGCGCAGGAGGCGGCCGCGAGCTCCGACGACGAGCTCGCCGCCCTCCTCGCGGAAGTGGAAGGCCTGTCGGAGCCCGACGCGGCCCGCCTGCTCACCGCCGAGCCGTCGGGGGAATCGTGACGCCGAGCGACTCGAGCGGTCTCGCGGCACGCCTCGGCGCGCTGTCGCCGGAGAAGCAGGCTCTCCTCGCCCGCAAGCTCGCCGAGCGCTCGGCTCAGCGGGGCGACGCCGGTGACGGACGGATCCCGCGGCGGACAGCCGATGGCCCGGCTCCGCTGTCCCACGCCCAGGAGCTCCTCTGGCTCTTCGAGCAGATGACGCCGGGGACCGCGACGTACAATATCCCCCTCGCGCGACGCGTTCGCGGACCGCTCCAGGTGGACGCGCTCCGCCGCGCGTGCGACGAGCTGGTCGCCCGGCACGAGTCGCTCCGTACCCGGTTCGTCGAGCTCGAGGGCGCGCCGCGGCAGATGGTGGACCCGCCCGCAAGGGTGCCGGTCGAGCTCCACGATCTGCGGGACCGCCCTGACGGGCTCCGCCAGGGAGAGGCGGAGGCTCTCCTCCGGGATGCGGCGGCCCGCCCGTTCGACCTTTCGGCGGGGACCGGGCCTCGCGTCCTTCTGGTGACGCTGGGTGCCGAGGAGTCGCTCCTGCTCCTCGTCGTCCACCACGTCGTGTTCGACGGCGTGTCCGGTGTCGTGCTCTGGCGCGAGCTGGGCGCGCTGTACGACGCCGCGCTCCGCGGCCGGCCGGCGGAACTGGCTCCGCTCCCCATTCAGGTCGCCGACGTCGCCGCGTGGGAGCGCGACGGCCGTGGCGCCGAGCGCTTCGCGCCGGACCTCGCGTTCTGGCGGGGGGAGCTGGACGGCGCGCCCGCCGGTGTGGACCTGCTTACCGACTTCCCGCGGCCGCCGGGCGCAGTCGGCCCCGGAGCCCGCTACGCTGCGCTGCTGCCGGCCGCGACGCGCGACGCGGTGCGGGCGCTCGGCGCCGCCCACGAGGCGACGCTCTTCATGACCATGATGGCGGGCTTCCAGGCCCTCCTCCACCGCTACTCGGGCCAGGCGGACATCGTGGTGGGCACGCCGATGGTCGGGCGGGAGCGGCCCGAGACGGCCGGCTTGATCGGCTACCTCGCCAACGCCCTCGCACTGCGGGCGCGATTCGAGAACGATCCGGGCTTCGGCGCGCTGCTGCGCCAGGTGCGGCAGCGCACGCTGCGCGCGTTGGAGCACCAGAACGTGCCGTACGAGGAGCTGGTGCGTGAGCTGCGCGCCGGACTGTCGACCGGCGAGCAGTCGCTCTTCAACATCGTCCTGACCGTCCAGGACGGCTCGGCGGCGCCGCCGCGACTCGGCGCCGCGACGCTCGAGCCTTTGAGCATCGATCTCGATGCGACCCGCTTCGACCTCCGGATGTCGGCGGCGGACACCGGCGCCGGCCTCGAGGTGGTGGTGCAATACCGGAGCGACCTCTTCCGCGCCGAGACCGTGGCCCGGCTGGTCAGCCATCTCGAGCGGCTGTTGCGGAGCGCCGCCCGGGCACCGGAAACCCCCGTGTCGCGACTGCCGCTCATGAACGACGCGGAGCGCACGCTGGTGGTCACGACGTGGAACGACACGGCCGCACCCTACCCGCAGGGCCGCACTATCCACGACCTGATCCGCGAGCAGGCCGCGCGCACGCCCGACGCCATCGCGGTGATCAGCGGCGCCGACCGGGTGAGCTACGCCGAGCTCGAGGCGCGTGCGGAAGGCCTGGCCGCCCGTCTCCGGCAGCTCGGCGTCACGCCCGGCGCCATGGTGGGCATCCTGGCGGAGCGGACGGCGGAGACCGTGGTGGGCATCCTCGCGATCCTCAAGGCGGGCGCCGCGTACGTGCCCCTCGATCCCGCGCATCCGGCGGAACGCCTCGGGTTCATCGCGCGCGACTCGGGATTCCGTCTGCTGATCGGCCGCCGGCCCGTGCAGGACGTCCTGGGCGATGCCGTGGAAGTGACGTGCGTCCCGCCCGACGCCACGGCGCCGATCGATTCCGCGGCTCCCCCCGTCCGCGTGCCGGGCGACGCGATCGCCTACGTGATCTACACCTCGGGATCCACCGGCCGGCCGAAGGGCGTGCTCGTCACCCACGACAACCTCATGGTGTCCACCTGGGCCCGGGTGCTCCGCTACCCCGACCCCGTCGGGCGGTATCTCCTGCTGTCGTGCTTCGCCTTCGACAGCTCGGTCGCCGGCCTGTTCTGGACGCTCGTGCAGGGCGGCGCGCTGGTCGTCCCGCGCGAGGGCGAGCACCTCGACGCGACGGCGCTGTGCACGCTGCTCCGCGAGGAACGCATCACCCACCTGCTCGCCGTGCCGTCGTTCTACTACGAGGTGCTCGGCGCGGCCGGCCCCGAAGACCTGGCCGCGCTCCGCGTGGCGATGACCGGCGGAGACTGGTGCCCGGTCGAGCTGATCGAGCGGCATCGCGCGCTCGCGCCCCGGGCGGGCTTCTACACCGAGTACGGGCCCACTGAGACCACCGTCTGGTGCAGCGTGCAGGGCATCGAGCCGGGGACGCCGATTCCGCGCGTGACCATCGGCAACCCGATGCCGAACTACCGGATGTACATCCTCGACGGGTCCGGCGAGCCGCTGCCCATCGGGGTGCCCGGGGAGATCTACATCGGCGGCCGCGGCGTTTCGCAGGGGTATCTCAATCGGCCCGAGCTCAACGACGCGCAGTTCCTGCCCGATCCGTTCAATCCCGAGCCGGGGGCGCGGATGTACCGCACCGGCGAGCGGGGTCGCTGGCTCGCCCACGGCGAGATCGACTTCCTCGGCCGTATCGATTTTCAGGTCAAGGTCCGCGGCTACCGCGTCGAGCTCCGGGAGATCGAGGCGACGCTGGCCGCGCACCCCTCGGTCGCGCAGGCGGCGGTGGTGCTGCGGCCCGAGCGCGGGGGCGAGATCGTGGCCTACGTCGTGGCCCGGCTCGACGACGAGCGCCCGCGGGCAGGCGCCGCCGCCTACCGCGACGACCTCCGCACCCACCTGGCCCGCCACCTGCCCGATTACATGGTGCCGTCCGCCATCGTCCTGCTCGAGACAATGCCCGTCACCAGCAGCGGCAAGCTGGAGCGCAGCGCCCTCCCCGCGCCCGACCACGCGGCGCCGGTCGAGGACGCGCCGCCGGAGGGGCCGATCGAGGAGGTCATCGCGGCGGTGTGGCGCGAGGCGCTGCAGGTCGAGCGGATCGGGAGAACGACCAGCTTCTTCGACCTCGGGGGGCATTCCCTCCTGGTAACGCGCGTCGTGGCGGCGCTCGCGAAGCTGTTCCGGATTCAGCTCCCCATCCGCGCGATGTTCGAGGCGCCCACCGTGGCCGGGGTCGCCGCGGCGCTCCGGGCTCGGGAGCCGGCGCCGGGGCAGACTGAGCGGGTGGCCCGGCTCGTGCTCAAGGTTCAGGCGCAGTCGGCACCCATGTCCGGCGAGACCACGAACACCCAGACCGGGATGTATGCGTAACAGGGCGGCTTCCGACATTACGGGCCTCTCGGCGGAGGCGCAGGCAGAGCTCGACCGGCTGCTGGCCGCCGAAGGCGTCGGCGGTGAGACCGGCCAGACGATCCTCCCGAGGGATCGCGGGGTGCCCACGCCCGCGTCCTTCTCGCAGGAATTGATCTGGATGCTGGACCGGGCCACCCCGGGGCTCACCGCGTACAACCTTCCGATGGCCCATCGCCTCCGTGGGGCGCTCGACGTGGGAGCCCTGGAGCGCGCGCTCTCGGTGGTCGTCGCGCGGCACGAGGCCCTGCGGACCCGCTTCGCGGAGGGCGACAAACACCCCGTGCAGGTGGTTGCGCCGCCCGAGCCGATCACCCTCCACCGTATCGACCTCGGCGACCGGCCGGCCGGCGAACGCGAACAGGAGGCCCGCCGGGTGCTCGGCGAGCGGGCCCGCGTCCCCTTCGACCTCGCTCACGAGCCGGCGTTCCGCGCCACCCTCCTGCGGCTCGCCGACAACGACCACGTGCTGCTGGTCGAGACGCACCACATCGTCGTGGACGGCTGGTCGACCGGCATCGTCTATCGCGAGCTCGCCCGGGCCTACGCCGCGGCGCGGGCCGGCCGCGACCCGGAGCTTCCCCCCGTGCCCATCCAGTTCGGCGATGTCGCGGCGTGGGAGCGGAAGCGTCTGGCCGGCGAACGGCTCGAGGAGCTGCTGACCTTCTGGCGCGCACAGCTGGGCACCGCCGCTCACGAGCCCCTCGGGCTGCCCACCGACTTCCCCCGCCCGTCCACGCCGACTTTCGCGGGCGCGCGGGAGACCGTGGTGCTCCCGGGCGAGCGGCTGGCCGCGATCCGGCGACTCGGGCAGTCGCAGCAGGCGACGTTGTACATGACCCTGATCGCCGCCTACGCCACGGTGCTGCACCGGTACACCGGCCGCACCGACGTGCTGATCGGCTCGGGCAGCGCGGGCCGGTCGCTGCCGGAGACCGAAGGCGTGGTCGGCTATCTGAACACGACACTGGTCCAGCGGGCCGATTTCTCCGGCGACCCCACGTTCGCCGAGCTGCTCGCCCGGGTGAAGACCAGCGCGGTGAACGCGTACGACCACCAGGAGATCCCGCTCGAGAAGCTCGTGCTCGAGCTGCGTCAGGGTCAGGAGCGCCTCTCGCACGCGCCCCTGTTCGAGGTCGTGCTCACCATGCAGGACACGAGCGGCGGGGCGCTGCCGCTCGAGGGCCTCGACGTGGAGATGTTCGGCTTCACGATGGGCGCGACGAAGTTCGACATCACGCTGCTGCCCATCGAGCGGGCCGACGACCTGGTGCTCACGGCGCAGTACCGGAGTGACATCTTTGCCCCGGCGACCATGCGCCGCCTCCTCGGCCACCTCGTGCAGGTGCTCGAGTCGGCCGGCGCCCACCCCGAGCTCCCGGCCTCGGCCATCCCGCTCCTGACCGAAGCCGAGCGGGCCGAGCGGACCGCCTGGAACGCCACGACGGTGAATCTGGGCGCCCCGGCGACCCTCGTCGAGCGGTTCGAGCGCCGGGCGCACCGCGTCGCGTCCCAACCCGCGGTGGTCGGTGCGGGCGGCGTCATCCTCACCTACGATGAGCTCAACACGCGGGCCAATCGGCTCGCCCACCACCTTCGCGGCGCCGGGCTGGCGCCGGGTGCGCCCGTCGGGCTGCTCCTCGACAAGAGCGCCGACGCCATCGTGGGACTTCTGGGGATTCTCAAGGCGGGTGGCGCCTACGTCCCCCTGTCGCTGGACGCGCCGCCCGCGCGGCTGGCGCAGCAGATCGCCGAATGCGGCGCCACGATCGTCGTCACGGCTGCGGCGAGCGCCGACCGGCTCCCGGCGGGCGTCTCGGCGGTGCTGCTCGATGCCCAAGCGGGATTCGGAGCGGAGCCCGGCTCGAACCCGCCGGCGGTCGCGACGCCCGAGACGATCGCCTACGTGCTGTTCACCAGCGGCTCGACCGGCACGCCGAAAGGCGTCGCGGTCACGCACGCCAACCTGGTCCACTACACTCGCGCGGTCGCGAGCGTGCTGGGGCTGCCGCTCGACGGCACCGGCGCGCCCTGGCACTTCGGCACGGTCACCACTCTCGCCGCCGACCTCGGGAACACCAGCGTATTCCCGGCCCTGCTGAGCGGCGGGACGCTCCACGTCCTGTCGTCCGACGTGGGACTCGACGCGGGCCGCTTCCGCTCCTATCTCGCCGCGCACCCGCTCGATCTGCTCAAGATCACCCCCAGCCACTTCCAGGCGCTGGCCGGTCCGGAGTTCGCGGCGGAGCACCTGCCCCGCCGCTGGCTCGTCCTCGGCGGAGAACCCTGTCCGTGGAGCCTCGTCGACGCCGTGCGAGGGAAGAACGGCCTCCGCGTGCTCAACCACTACGGCCCGACCGAGACGACGGTGGGGGCCACCACGTTCGAAGTCGGCGCGGTCGATGTGAGCCCGTGGGCTCCCGCCACCGTGCCGATCGGCCGGCCGCTGCCCAACGTCACCGCCGACGTGCTCGATGCCCGTCAACAGCCGGTGCCGGTGGGCGTCCCCGGCGAGCTGTGGATCGGCGGAGCGGGCGTGACCTCGGGCTACTTCGGCCGGGACGACCTGACCCGGGAGCGGTTCGTCACCTTCGACGGGAAGCGACGCTACCGCACCGGCGACCGGGTGCGCCGGCTGCCCACCGGTGACATCGAGTTCCTGGGCCGGCTCGACACCCAGGTCAAGGTTCGCGGGCACCGGGTCGAGCTCGGGGAGATCGAGGCGGTCCTGGCGGGACATCCCGCGGTGCGCCAAGCGGTGGTCGCGCTTCGCGACGATGCGCTCGTCGGCTATATCGTCGAAGGAGTGCCCGTGACGGACGCTGCGCTCGCCGGATACGTGGGCGCCGCCCTGCCGGATCACATGGTCCCGGGCACGTGGATGCGCCTCGAGCGAATCCCCCTCGGTCCGAACGGCAAGGTGGACCGCACTGCGCTGCCCGCCCCGGCCGCGGCCGCGCCCGCCGACGCGGGGGGACAGCCCCAGACTGACACGGAGCGGGCGCTCGCCGCGCTCTGGGCCGAGGTCCTGAAGAAGGATGCCGTCGGCCGCGACGACAACTTCCTCGCGCTCGGCGGCCATTCGCTGATGGCCATCCGCCTCCTCGGCCGGATCGCCAGGCAGTGGAACGTTCGGTTGGCGCTGCGCACTCTGTTCGATCACCCCACCGTCGCGGCGCTCGCGGTGGTGCTGGAGCAGACGGCCAGTGGAGCCGGTTCCTCGACGGCCGCGGCGAAGAGCGATGCCGCACCGCAGCTCAGCCGGGCTTCGCGCGAAGCTCACCGCAGGGCGGCGGCGGATCCCCGGCTCACGGACAAGGATCCGCCGTGAGCCAGGTCACCGAGTACGTCTTCCCGACCTCCTTCGCGCAGCGAAGGCTCTGGTTCCTCGACAGCCTGCAGCCTGGCTCCGCGGTCTACAACGTTCCGACCGCCCTCCAGCTCGACGGACCGCTGGACGCGACCGCCTTCGTCCGCGCCTACGACGCGATGCTCGAGCGGCACGAGATCCTCCGAACGGTCTTCCGGCTGGAGCAGGGGGAGCCGGTACAGATCGTCTCGGAGTCACCCCATCCGCAGTCGCGGCTCCAGCTGATGGATCTGACGGACCGAAGTCCCGACGAGGCGTTGGCGCTGGCGCGCGATCTCGGAGCGCAGGAAGCCGCTCGGCCGTTCGACCTCGCGAACGGGCCGCTCATCAGGGGTCGCCTGATTCGCGTCGCGGCCGAGCGGCACCTCCTCTTCGTCACGATGCACCACATCGTGACCGATGCGTGGTCGCGGGGCGTCCTCTATCGCGAGCTGGCGGCTCACTACGCCGCACAGATGGAGGGAACCCCGGCCGACCTGCCGGCGCTGGAGGTACAGTACGCCGATTATGCCATCTGGCAGCGGGACCGGCTGTCCAACGGCCGCGCCGATGAGCTGGTCGATTACTGGCGCCGGCAGCTCGCACCGCCGGTCGCGCCCTTCGAGCTTCCCACCGACCGGCCCCGGCCGCCGATCCAGACTTTCGCGGGCGCGTGGCTCGCCGTCCCGGTGCCGGACGAGGTGGCCGCGGGGTTCCTCGCCCTCTGCCGATCGGAGCGGGTGACGCTGTTCGCCGCCGCCTACGCGGCCTATTCGGCCCTCCTGCACCGGCACACCGGCCAGTCCGACATCGTGGTCGGGACACCGATCGCGGGACGTCCGGGGCCGGAAGTCGAGGCGCTGATCGGGTTCTTCGTGAACAGCCTCGCGTTGCGCACCGAGGTTCGTCCCGTCGAAGGGTTCCGCGAGCATCTGCGCCGCTCTGCCCGCGTCGCCGTCGATGCCTTCGAGCACCAGGACGTTCCGTTCGAGAAACTGGTCGAGGAGCTCGCGCCGGAGCGGGACCGCAGCCGGAACCCGTTCTTTCAGACGGTGCTCGTGGTCAACCACGCCGGCGAGGGTGGGTTCTCGCTGCCCGGGATCCGGGTGACGGGGCTCCGCACCGGCGACCACGAGACGGCTAAGTTCGACTTGACGGTCTTTCTCATTCAGCACGACGAGCGTCTCGCGCTGGGCTTCGAGTACAACACCGACCTGTTCGATCGCGACACGGTCCGGCGACTGGGCGAGCGCTTGGTGGTGCTGATTCGCGGCGCCGTCGCGCACCCCGATACCCCGATCGAGCGTCTGGCCATCCTGCCCGACGCCGAGCGGCGGCTCATCGTCGAGACCTGGAGCGGCAGGCACACCGGATATCGGCGGAACGCGACGATTCACGAGCTGTTCGCGGAGCAGGCGCGGCGAACACCGAACGAGATCGCGGTGAGCTGGGGCGGAAACCGGCTGAGCTATCGCGAGCTGGATGCGAAGTCGAGCCGGCTGGCCGCCCATCTGCGGGGGCTGGGCGTCGCGCCGGGCGACTGCGTCGGTCTCTGCCACGAGCGGGCTCCCGGCCTTGTGGTCGGATTGCTCGGCATCCTGAAGGCGGGCGGCGCCTACGTGCCGCTCGATCGCGCGTACCCGGATGCCCGCCTGTCGTACATGATGGCCGAGGCGCGAATCGACATCGTGGTCACCGACGGCCGCCGGGACGTGCCGGAGGGACCACGCCTCGTGTCCCTTCCCGACGTCCTGGCGGGTCCGGACTGCGAGGACCGGGCCGGCCCGGCCGCTGGTGTCAATGCCGAATCGCTCGCCTATGTGATCTTCACGTCCGGTTCCACGGGCGAGCCCAAGGGCGTCGCCGTGCCGCATCGCGCCGTGGTCCGCCTGGTCGACCAGACCGATTTCCTGCAGATCCGCCCTGGAGACCGGGTGCTCGGCTTCGCGCCGATCTCCTTTGATGCCTCGACATTCGAGGTATGGGCGCCGCTGCTCAACGGCGCCACGGCCGTGGTGTTCCCGCCCACGAGCCCGAGCCTCGCCGAGCTCGGCCGGTTCATCGAGCGGGAGCAGGTGACCGTGGCCTGGCTCACGGCCGCGCTCTTCAACCAGATGGTCGACGCGGAGCTTCCCCGTCTCCGCGGACTGCGCGCGCTGCTGGCCGGCGGCGACGTCCTCTCGGTTCCGCACGTGCGACGGGTGCTGCAGGAGCTTCCCGGCGTCCAGCTCATCAACGGATACGGCCCCACGGAGAACACGACCTTCACCTGCTGCCACCGGATCACGACCGCCGACCTCGGACGGGGATCAATCTCCATCGGGCGCCCGATCGCGAACACGACGGTCTATGTCCTCGACCGGACAAGCCAGCCGGTGCCGATCGGGGTGGCGGGAGAGCTGTACACCGGAGGCGACGGCGTGGCGCTGGGCTACCTCCACCGCCCGGAGCTCACGGCGGAGCGCTTCCTGGCCGATCCCTTCGCAGGCGGCAGCGCACGGCTCTACCGCACCGGTGACCAGGTGCGCTGGCGGCCCGATGGGACCATCGAGTTCCTGGGCCGGCTCGATCAGCAAGTGAAGATCCGCGGATTCCGCATCGAGCCGGGAGAGATCGAGGCGGCGCTCGTGGCGCACCCGGACGTGCGCGAGGCGGTCGTCGTCGTGCGTCCCGACGCGCGCGGCGACAAGCGGCTGGTGGCGTATGTGATCGGGCGAGCCGGCCTGCCCGACGCCGCCGCGCTCAAGGCCCACTGTGCCGCCCGGCTCCCGGATTTCATGGTGCCGGCAACCGTCGTCGGCTTGACGGCGCTTCCGGTGACGCCCAACGGGAAGGTGGACCGGGCGGCGCTGCCCCATCCGGGGAGCGCGGAGGAACCGGCGCCGGCGCATGGCACCCCGCACACCACGCTGGAAGCGG
>JBOHSH010000183.1:0-3656 GCA_050733195.1 Gemmatimonadales bacterium | reverse complement strand
GTCCACCGCCCAGCGGAGGTTCACCGCCGTCGGCCGCGTCGCGAGGAGCAGGCGCCGGGCCCGCTCGAGGGCGGCGTCGCTCGGGTCCTCGCGCAGCGCGAGCGCGAGGCCATAGGCCGCGGTGACGCCCACCAGCGGCGCGCCCCGCACCACCATGTCGCCAATCGCCCGCGCCGCCTCGTCGGCGCGCTCGAGCCTGACCCACGCCAGCTCCGCCGGGAGGCGCGTCTGGTCGATCACCGAGACCGCGCGTCCGCCGTCGACCTCGAGAATGGTGCGCAGGTGCTCACCGCCGACCCGCATGGCGCGCTACTCCCCCTCGAATTCCATGAGCGCGAACACGCGGTGACCGGCCGCCTCGAGGCGCCGCCGGCCGCCCAGCGCGGGGAGATCGATCGCGAAGCAGGCCTCGACGACGACGCCCTCCATGGACTCGACGAGGTGGATGGCCGCGGCCGCCGTGCCGCCGGTGGCGATGAGGTCGTCCACGACCAGCACGCGCTCGCCTTCGGCGACGGCGTCGAGATGCATCTCGACCCGGTCCACGCCGTACTCGAGCTCGTAGTCGTGCCCGACCACCCGCCAGGGCAGCTTGCCCCGTTTCCGGATCGGCACGAAGCCCGCGCCGAGACGATGCGCGATGGCTCCGCCCAGGATGAACCCCCGCGCCTCGATGCCCGCGACCTTGGCGATCCGCTCACCCGTGTACCGATCGGCCAGCGTGTCGACGGACCGGCGGAAGCCGCGCGGATCGGCCAGCAGCGTGGTGATGTCCCGGAAGAGGATGCCCGGCTTCGGATAGCCGGGAATGGTGCGCACCAGGTCGCGCAGCTCGGTCACAGGATCCGTCCCGCCACGGCATCGAGCCGGGCCACGAGCGCCGGATCGCGCTGCTCGGGGGCCGTCACGACCGCGGCGTCGAGCGCGCGGTCGCACCGGCGCGGGCAGGGCATCGGCCGCGGCACGAGCCGCTGCGCGATGCCGCGCACCAGCCGCCGGGCCGCCGCCGCGTTGCCGCTCATCGTCGCCAGGACCTCGTCCACCGTCACCGCCTCGTGCTCGGGATGCCAGCAATCGTAATCGGTGACCATCGCCACGACGGCATAGCAGAGCTCCGCCTCCCGGGCGAGCTTCGCTTCGGGCATGTTCGTCATGCCGATCACGGCGCAGCCCCAGCTCCGGTAGAGCTCGGACTCCGCGCGGGTCGAGAACTGGGGCCCTTCCATGATGAGATGCGATCCGCCCCGGGCGACGGGGATCGTCTCCGCGCGGCAGACCGCCTCGGCGAGGTCGCCCAGGCGTGCGCAGACCGGATGCGCCATCGAGACGTGGGCGACGAGCCCGGTGCCGAAGAAGGTCCTGGCCCGCGCGAAGGTCCGGTCGATGAGCTGATCGGGAATGACGAACGTCCCGGGCGGGAGGTCCTGCCGGAGCGACCCGACGGCCGAGAGCGCGAGGACGTCGGTGACGCCGACGCGCTTGAGCGCGTCGATGTTCGCGCGGTAGTTCACCTCGCCGGGCGGAATGCGGTGCCCCCGGCCGTGCCGGGGAAGAAACGCCACCGGCAGGCCGTCCAGCTCGGCGAGCACCAGCTCGTCCGACGGCTCGCCGAACGGGCTCGCCACGCGCTGACGCCGCACGTTGGCGAGCCCGTCCATGTCGTAGAGTCCGCTGCCTCCGATGACGCCGAGGCGGGGCGCGGAGCCGGTGGCCATCGACTACTGCGCGCGGGTCGAGAGAATCTCCTCGAAGACCGGCAGCGCCTTCCGCATCTCCTCCATCGTCCCCATCGAGATGCGCGAGTACGTGGCGAAGGGCGGGAACGGCCGGCCGACCGCGACGCCGCGCGCGAGGCAGGCCTCCCGGAACGCCTTGACGTCCTGGCGGACGTCGAAGAAGAGGAAGTTCGCGTCCGAGGGACCCACCGTGTAGCCGAGGCGGCGGAAGAACCCGCGGGTCAGATCGATCGCCTGACGGTTGAGGCGGCGCTGCTCCTCGAGCCGGACGCGCGCCCCGAGCGCCGCGATCCCGGCCGCCGACGCGAGCACGTTGGCGCCGTTCGACAGCCGGAACGGCCGGAGCAGCGCCATCGTGTCGGCGTGCCCGAGGGCGTAGCCGAGCCGGAGCCCCGCCATCCCGTACGCCTTGCTGAAGGTCCGGGCCACCACGACCCGACGGTTCTCGAGCGCCAGCGGAATCATCGAGGCGTAGGAGGGATCCCGGACGAACTCGTGGTACGCCTCGTCCACGAGCACCACGGTCGAAGGCGTCAGGCGGTGCGCGCGGGCGATGAAGTCCCGCGTCGCGGCGGCGCCGTGCACGGTGCCGGTCGGGTTGTTCGGATTGCAGAAGAAGACGAGGCCCGCCGACTGGGCGGCCGCCGCGTACACCATGCCGTCCAGGTCGAGGCCGAGAGTGGCGTCGACCGGCACCTCGAAGGCGGGAATGCCCAGCGCCCGCGCGTAGCGGACCGGGTTCTCGAAGGTGGGAAGCGCGGTGACCAGCGGACGGTCCCGGGAGGTGAAGGCCGTGACGCAGAGACGCAGCGATTCGGTCGATCCGGCGCCCAGCACGATGTTCTCCGGCTTGACGCCGTGCTCCTTGGCCAGCGCCTCGAGCAGCGCGCGCTCGTTGTCGTCCGGATACCGGTTGGCCTCACTCAGCGCCGCTTCGATCGCCCGGAACGCTTCGGCAGGCGGGCCGTAGGGGTTCTCGTTGCTGTCGAGGCGGATGGGCGGGGGCGCCCGGCCGCGCACGAGCCGGAGCGGCGGTCCTTCGCGGGAGGCTTCGAGACCCCGGGAAGAGATGGCCGGCCAGGACAGCGCGACCGCGCCCTGGATTCCCAGCGTCCGAACGAAACTCCGACGGCTGAGCGACATGCGACGACTGTCCGAAGGAGACGCCGTGCAAGCTATCGTGGCCCTCCGGGCGGCGCCATCTTTCCGCGCATGCGCATCGTCGAGCCGGGGCCCGCCGTCCCGCGGCGTGGCGGGCCGGTCCGCCGCCGTCTCGGGCGGCTCATCCTCCGAGGGCTCGGCTGGGGGGTGGAAGGCGGGCTGCCCGACCTGCCCCGCTTCGTGGTCATCGCCGCTCCCCACTCTTCAGCCTGGGATTTCCCGATCGGCATCGCGGTCGTCTTCGCGCTCAGGCTCGACGTCCGCTTCATCGGCAAGGCGGAGCTGTTCAGAGGTCCGCTCGGGGTCCTGATGCGCTGGCTGGGCGGGATTCCCGTGGATCGGAGCCGGCCGCAGGGGGTGGTGGACGACGTGGTGGCCCGGTTCCGGACCGAGGACCGGCTGGTCCTGGCGATCGCGCCGGAAGGGACGCGCAAGCCGGTAACACGCTGGAAGACGGGATTTCACCGGATCGCGCTGGAGGCCGGCGTGCCGATCGTGCCCGGAGTCTTCGACAACGGCCGGCGGGCGATCCGGTTCCTGCCGCCGTTCACGCCCACCGGGGACGTCGACGCCGACATCAGCGCGCTGCGGGCGCTGTATGCCGGCGTGCAACGCCGGGACTAACTCATCCCTTCTTGGTGGTGTCGGGCGGCGGGGCCATCGGCAGGTCGGAGTTGAACATGTCGTGCGCCACCTTCCAGGAGCCGTCGGCCTGCTTCTTCCAGACCTCGAGATACTTGCCCTTGTCGTGCACGGGCG
>JBOHSH010000182.1:0-2798 GCA_050733195.1 Gemmatimonadales bacterium | reverse complement strand
GCCGGTCCCGCCGAGCGTGAATCCCTCGACCAGGGTACCGAACGCATCGAAGCGGAGGACGAAGAGATCCTCCTGCCCCTTGGTCTCGGCCGTCGCGAGGCCGGGGCCCGGATCGAGATCGACCGAGCCCGTGAACCATCCGGCGACGAGCAGGGAGCCGTCGTCGGTGGTGGAGAGGCCGTTCCGGCTGATCTGGTCTTCGGTCGTTCCTCCGAACGCGCCGACCCATCGGAACCGTCCGTCCACGGTGAAGCTGGCGAGAAAAGCGTCGGCGGCGCCGACCGAGGTGAGCGAATTGGGGAGCGGCCCGGGATCGAAGTCGACGCTCGTGTTGAAGGTGCCGCCGACGAAGACTACCCCCGCAGCCGCCGCGACCGACGTCGCCCGGTCCTCTCCCGACCCGCCGAACGGCAGGGCGGGCCCGGCCGCTCCGTCGCTGCCCATGAGCAGGAGCACCGCGTCGACGCCGAGTCCCGGGGCCGCGACCGGCCCCCAGCCGGTGGGAAGACCGTCCACGGCGCCCTGGAAGTCTCCGGCGATGAGAATGGTGGACCCGTCGAGAGCGACGCTCGAGAGGTGGTCGTCGCTCGCCCCGCCGAAGCGCCGGGCCCAGCGGAACGTTCCTTCCGGTGAGAGGCGAGCCACGAAGCCGTCGCGGCCCCCGGCGCTCGTGAGATTGAAAACGGTCGCTCCCGGATCGAAATCGGGGATCCCGGTGAACCAGCCGGCGATCACGACGTCACCGCCGGGATCGAGCACGATCGCGCGAGAGGCTTCCTGACCCGTGCTGCCGATCCGGGCGACCCACTCGAAGGCGTGGGTGGGGCCGTACTTCGCCACGAAGATGTCCGTCGATCCCAGGCTGCTCACGACCGCGAGCCTGGTGGACGGGTCGAAGTCGACGGAGCCCGAGAAGGTGCCGGTGACGAAAACGGCGCCGGAGGCGTCGACCGCGAGCGCCACCACCTCGTCCGCCCCGCTCGAGCCGAGCCGGAGCGCGAGTCGCGCGATGCCGGACCCCGGATTGGACGGCCCGGGGAGGAAGTCGCGGGGCTCGCCTTCGCACGCGAGCACGCCCAGGCCGAGCAGGAGCGCACCACGAGAGAGGAACCGGGGCATTGCCGCCTCGTGTATTCGGAGGGTCTTCTCTTAAATGCAGGGAAGGGGGCGCGGAGGCAAGTGCGCCAGCCCTCCGGTCAGCGGGGGATGCGTCCCTGGCTCTGCAGGATCTTGCGCACCTCGTCGGCGGGCAGCGCCTCGACGACCGCGCCGTTTCCCGAGACGGTGGTCGCGAGGAAGAGGGCGTCGTAGACCGCTTCTTCGGTGGCTTCGATCGTGGCCCGGAAGAGCGGGTCGAGCCGGTCGTTCCCGAGCTCGGTGACCGCGAGGTCCCGTGCGCCGCGGGCGCGGCGCACACCGGGGTGCGTCGAGAAGGCGATCACGTAATCGCCCGAGCCGTTGCCGGCGATCGCCCCGGTCCGGGCGAGGCCGAGCATCGCACGGGCGGCGAGGCGCCCGAGGTTCCGGTCGAGCAGCGGCGCGTCGGTCGCCACGACGATGATGACCGAGCCGTCGCCGCCCGGCGGCGGCGTGCCGCGCCGGACGCCGCTCCGCCCGAGAAGCCGGCCCACCGGCACGCCGAGCACGAGGAGGTCGTTCGGGCCGCCGAAATTGGTCTGCACCAGCACCCCTACGGTGTAGCCGGTCGCCTCGGCCCGCCGTGAGGACGAGCCGATGCCGCCCTTCCAGCCGAACGTGATGGTTCCCGTGCCCGCCCCGACCGCGCCCATGGCGACGGGTCCGCTGTCGGCCGCGGCCAGCGCCGCTCGGACGTGCTCGGCGCGGACCGGCCGCGTCCGGATCGCGTTGAGGAGGCCGTCGTTCGTCTCGGCGACGAGCGGGTTGATCGAGCGGACGCCGGCCATCCCCGGCTGCTCCAGCATCCATTCGATGAGGGCATCCGCCGCGCGCCAGACGCAGAGGGTGCAGGTGAGGAGGATCGGCGACTCGAGCTCACCCAGCTCGGCCACCTGGGTCGACCCGAGCAGCTTCCCGAATCCGTTCCCCACGTGAATCGCCGCGGGCACGCGGTCGAGAAAGAGATTACCGCCGTGCGGCAGGATGGCGGTGACGCCGGTGCGGACCGAATCGCCCTCGCGGACCGTCGCGTGCCCGACGCGCACGCCGGGCACGTCCGTGATGGCGTTCAGCGGTCCCGGCTCGAGGGACCCGGGCACGATGCCGAGCGCGCGCGCCCGCTGCTGGGCGCCGAGGGGCGCCGCCAGCAGCGCGGCCGCCGCCAGGGTCAGTGCTGCGCGGCTCATCGGGACGACGCGCTCACGGGCAGGCTGTAGTGATAGTGGGCCTCGTCGCGCGTCCAGCCGAGCGCCTCGTACAGGCGCTGGGCGCCGGTATTGCTCCGCTCGGTCACCAGCTCGAGGTAGACCGCCCCCGACTCCTCGGCGTGCCGGCGGGCCCGCTCGAGCAGCGCACGCCCAAGCCCGAGCCTCCGGCCGTCAGGAGCCACATAAAGATCGTTGAGCACCCAGACGCGCGCCGTGGAGAGGGAGGAGAGGCTCGGGTAGAGCTGGGAGAAGCCGAGCGGGCGGCCGGATTCCTCGCCGAGAAAGATCACCGAGTCGCCCCGCTCGAGGCGGTCGGCGAGGAACCGGCGGGCGCGGCCGAGATCGGGCGCCAGCCGGTAGAACTGCCGGTAGGCGTCGAACAGCGGGGCCACCGCGTCGAGGTCCTCGAGACCGGCACGTCGAATCGTGGGCATATCAGCCGGGCGGTCGGTC
>JBOHSH010000181.1:0-2273 GCA_050733195.1 Gemmatimonadales bacterium | reverse complement strand
GTCGCGCCGAGAGCGCACGCCGCGTCCTCGATGACGGGGATCTGGTGACGGTCGGCCAGCTCCAGGATCGCGGCGATGTCGCAGCAGCCGCCGAAAGCGTGGACCGGGAGGATCGCCCGGATGCCGGGGTCGCGGGTCAGCGCCCGCTCGAGCATGCCGGGGTCCAGGCCGAGCGTCCGCGGCTCGATGTCGATGAACACCGGGGTCGCCCCGACGACCGCGACGACGTTCGCGGTCGCGGGCCAGGAGTACGCCGCCACGGCGATACGGTCGCCGGGCCCGATTCCCAAGGCCAGCATCGAGAGATGCAGCGCGGCCGTGCCGTTGCTCACGGCCACCGCGTGCTCGGTGCCGGCGAGGCGCGCAACTTCGGCC
Source organism: Gemmatimonadales bacterium (assembly GCA_050733195.1). Classification (GTDB taxonomy): domain Bacteria; phylum Gemmatimonadota; class Gemmatimonadetes; order Gemmatimonadales; family GWC2-71-9; genus JABFSM01. Next base: position 1,898 of record JBOHSH010000181.1, on the reverse strand, counting down.
TCGAAGGCGCGGACTTCCGCCGCCTGCACCAGCCAGCCGCTTCGGAGCACCGCGGCGGCGGCGGCGATCTCCGCTTCACCGATCGCGGGCTGCGCGAGCCGGATCATGCCGCGAGCTTCCGCCGGTACCACTCGATGGTGCGCAGGAGACCTTCCTCCAGATCCACGCACGGCTCCCACTCGAGGAGCTCCCGCGCCTTGTCGATGTTCGGGATGCGCAGCTCGACGTCCACCTTCCCCCAGGGGATGAACACGATCCGGGAGGGAGACCCGGACAGGCGGACGATCTCCCGGGCCAGGTGGTACACGGTGACGATGCTGCGCGGGTTCCCGATGTTGAACGAGTGGCCCACGGCCTGGGGGCGCTCGAGCGCGGCCAGGATGCCGTCCACCATGTCGTCGACGTAGCACCAGGCCCGGATCTGGCCGCCGTCGTTGTGGATGGTCACGTCCTCGCCGCGGAGCGCCTGCAGGATGAACCGGTGGATCGCGCCCTCACCGACCTGGCCCGGGCCGTAGATGTTGAAGGGTCGGATCGCGACCGTGGGGAGCTGGAACTCGCGGAAGTAGTTGTGGGTGAGGTGCTCGGTCGCGAGCTTGCTCACCGCGTAGGTCCAGCGGGCCTCACCTACCGCTCCCAGGCTGGTGAGGTCGCCCTCCCGCACCTTGTAGGCGTAGGTGCCGAACACCTCGCTGGTCGAGAAGTCGATGAACCGCTCGAGACCCGCCGTCCCCATCGCGGCCTCGAGGGCGTGATAGGTGCCGATCAGGCTCACGTGCATCGTGCGGACCGGCATCTTGAGGACCGTGTCCACGCCGGCGATCGCGGCGAGGTGGACGACGTGGGTGCACCCGGAGGCGGCCTCCCGGAGCGCTCCCGCGTCGAGCACGTCGCCGTCGACATAGCGGAGCCGCGGGTGCGAGAGGAGCGCGGTGTCGCCGATGGCGTTCCGGTGCCCGTTGTCGAAGATCACGACCTGATTGCCCTCGACGAGGCGATGGGCGAGGGCGGATCCGATGAAGCCGGCGCCGCCGGTGAGCAGGACCTGCTTGCCGTGAAGCATCCGATCCGCGGTCCTGGGCTGAAGGAAGGGGGGAAGGGGAGTGTAGATTGGCCAAATATCGCCAGCCGCCCGCGACGGAAGCCAGAGCCCCCGGGAGCGAACCCCTCATGACCCCGTCCGCAGTCCGCCGGACTGGACCCTGGATCGCCCTCGCTCTTCTCGGCGGCCTCGCGATCTGGCTCTACGAGCCGTGGCGATCGCGACCATTCGACATCCTGGACTTCTCCGACTTCCTGGGCCGGCTCGCCGGAGGCAGCGGGTTCCTCGACCGCCTCGGCGAGCTGACCGCGTTCTACCGCGAGCAGCACGGCCGCTTCAACGTGGTGAGCTATGCCGGGCTCGCCGCGAAGTGGGAGATCTTCGGCGCTTCCCCCCTCGCGTGGCAGCTCTTCCGCGCGGCGCAGCTGCTCACCGCGGCCGGGCTGACCTACCTCCTGCTCCGGCGGCTGTCCGCGGGTGCCACCGGGGCCGTGCTGGGAGCGGGGCTCGTCCTCTTCTCGTACTCGAGCAGCCACGCCTGGGTCCGGCTCACCCTCGGCGAGCCGCTCGGCCTCCTCTGCGTGCTGCTCGCGTCGCTCCTCGCGGTGCAGTCGCGCACCGACCGCGAGTGGCGCGTGCTGGCGATCGCAAGCGGACTGCTCGTGGGTATCGCGATCCTGGCGAAGGAGATGCTGGTCGCCTGGGCGCCCATTGTCGCCTATCTGGGCTGCGTGGTCGACGAGAAGGGCAGGCTCGGCGCGCTGGGGGCTCCGGATCGTCAGGGACGCTGGGTGCTCGCCTCGGTCGGCATCGCGACGGCGGCGGCCTCGATCCCGGTGATCGTCGCGGTCATGGG
>JBOHSH010000180.1:0-3616 GCA_050733195.1 Gemmatimonadales bacterium | reverse complement strand
CACGGTGACGGGGATCGGCGGCAGCGGCATCGGGTACGACCCGAGCGCGAACGTGGAGGGGAGCATCGTCGTGACGGCGCCCTGAGGGGCGCCTGTTCTGAGTTCTGAGTTCTGGGTTCTGAGTTCTGGGTTCCAGTTCCTCGTCGGAGGAGAACCCAGCACTTAGAACTCAGCTCTCAGAACCCAGAACTCAGAACTCAGAACTCAGCACTCAGAACTCAGAGCAGGCGCCCCTCAGGGCGCCGTCACCACGACGCTCCCCTCCACGTTCGCGCTAGGGTCGTACCCGATACCGCTGCCGCCGATCCCCGTCACCGTGAGGGTCGCCGACGGCTTCTTCACGTTGATCGATCCGCTCTGAACGGAACAGGTGCCCGCCGCGTTCGTGACGCAGGAGACGGCCCCGGTCGCGCCGCCGCTCCAGCTCCCGCTGACTGTGGCGTTCGCGACCGGCGCGCCGGAGGCGCTCACGACCGAGATCGTCACCGTTCCCTGCCAGTTCTTCCGGTTGAGCAGCGCGCTCGACCCCGCCAGGTCGGCCACGTGCGCGACGATCGTAGGGGGCGGGGGAGGGGGAGGGGGCGGCGGCGGGGAGCCGTCCGCGACGAGGCTGTAGAGAAGCCGGTTGGGCGAGCCGGTGCCGATGCCGGACAGCACGCCCGAAGTGGCGCCGCCGTTGATGGCGCTCGCGACCTGCGCCGGAGTCCCGGCCGGGTTCGCGGCGAGCCAGAGCGCCGCGACACCCGCCACGTGCGGCGTCGCCATCGAGGTGCCGCTCCAGCTCTGGTACCCTCCGCCCATGACGGAGGACGTGATCCCGGAGCCCGGCGCGAAGAGATCCACGCAGGTCCCGAAGTTCGAGAAGGAGGCGCGGGCGTCGGTGCTGGTCGACGCGCCGACGGTGAGCGCGGAGGGCGTGCTCGCCGGGGAGCGGCTGCAGGCGTCGACGTTTTCGTTGCCTGCCGCGACCGCGAAGGTCACCCCGGCGGTGACGGCGTTGGCCACGGCGGCATTCACCGACGAGCTGGCCCCGCCGCCCAGCGACATGTTGGCGACCGCCGGCTTCACGTGGTTGGCGGCCACCCAGTCGATGCCGGCGATGACCTGGCTCCAGGTGCCGCTGCCCTGGCAGTTGAGCACACGCACCGCCACGAGCGTCACGCCCTTGGCCACGCCGACGTTGGTCCCGCCCACCGTACCCGCCACGTGCGTGCCGTGGCCGTGGCAGTCGGAGGCATCGGCGTCGCCGTCGATGAAGTCGCGGCCGGAAACAGCCCTGCCGTTGTACTCGACGTGATCGAGGCGCACCCCGGTATCGAGGATGTAGGCGCGCACCCCGCCGCCCTGGTTCTGATACTCGTACGAAGCGCTCAGCGGCAGCGCGCGCTGGTCGATCCGGTCGAGGCCCCAGCTGGGCGGGCTCGCCTGGATATCGTAGATCGTCGCGATGCCGTCGGCCTCGACCAGGCTCACGTTCGGATTCCGGCGGATGCCCTCGACGGCCGCCTGGGGGATGGTCGCGGCGAAGCCCTTGAGTGCCGCACCGTAGCGGAAGTGCACCGTCGCGGCCGCGCTCTGTGCGATGGCGGTCGTGACGGCGTCGGGGTTGGCCACGTCGTCGCGGAACACGACGATCCAGCGGTTGGTGAGGTCCTGGTCACCGGCCGCCGAGAGCAGGGGCCGCTCGGGGGCGGCCGGTCCGGCGAGGTCCGGGGCGCGGTCGGCGCAGCCGGCGGCTGCGAGCACGAGCGCCACGAGCGAGATCGAGCGAGTGCGCACGAAAGTCCTCCAAATGTCTGCGGAGAGCGCCGGCTCCGGGAGGCGTGCAATTCCCCGCAGAGGTGGCGCACGGATGCGGCGGTCCGTCGATCTGCCGCGATGCGGGCGACAACAGTGTCGCGCCGTCGCGGAGGCTCGATCGGCTGGCCGGGCGCGCGGTTGGGCGCGCCGGGACCGCTCACGATGCTTCGGGTGATCTAACGGACGGGCAAGAACCGGTCCTGCTCAATCATGACGACCCAGAACCTCGAGCGCAACGGGAACTCTGCCCAGTGGTGCGGAAACCTGCACCCCCTGAAGCCGATCGCGGACGGCGGCGAGCATCTCCCGCGCGATCGTCACGCCTTCGGCGAGCGCCGCCTCGCGCCCGAGCTCGCTCGTGCGACGCATGCGGCCGAGGATCTCCTCCGGCACCGTGACGCCGGGCACCTCGTTCGCGAGGAATTCCGCGTTCCGGAGCGAGATCAGCGGCCAGATCCCGCCCACGATCGGAAGGTGGAAGCCCTCGGTCAGCTTGAGGAACCGGTCGAGCTGCGCGAGGTCGAAGACGGGTTGGGTGATCGCGAACTCCGCGCCTGCTTCCACCTTCCAGTGAAGCCGCTTGAGCTCGCGGTCGAAATCCGGCGTCGCCGGATTCACGCCCACGCCGATCACAAACTTGGTCGGCTGGCCCAGCGGATTCTGTCCGGGATCGAGTCCCCGGTTGAGGCGCGCCACCAGATTCGTCAGGCCGATCGAGTCGATGTCGAAGACGGCGGTGGCGTCCGGGTAGGGTCCCATCTTCGGCGGGTCACCGGTCACGAGGAGAAGATTCCGGAGACCGGCGGCGGCTGCGCCCAGCAGGTCGGAGAGCATGCCGAGCAGGTTCCGGTCGCGGCAGCAGTAGTGCACGACCGACTCGAGGCCCACTTCGCGCTCGATGAGGACGCCGGAGAGGAGCGCGCCCATCCGGCTCTGGGCGCGCGGACCGTCGGGGACGTTGACCGCATCGACCCCGGCCGCCTTGAGGGCCCGGCACTGGTCGAACATCGGCGTGGGGTCGGTGCCCTTGGGCGGCACGATCTCCACCGTCGTGATGAACTCGCCCCGGGCCAGCTTCGCGCCGTAATGCGAGCGCTCGACCAGAGGAGCCGGCTCGACGCCCGGCGCGCGCTGCTCGGTCGTGACGCTCACCGCCACGTGCCGCGGCGCCACGGCGTGCACGAACCCCACCATGGCCTTCACGTGGTCCGGCGTGGTGCCGCAGCATCCGCCCACGAACCGGACACCGGCCTCCGCCATGCGGCGGGCGTAGGTCGCCATGTACTCGGGTGACGCCATGTAGATCTTCCGGTCACCCACTTCCCGCGGCAGCCCGGCGTTGGGCTGCGCGGACACCGGCGTCCGCACGACGGCCACGAGCTTCTCGGCCACTTCGAGGATGCCCTGCGGGCCGACGGAGCAGTTGACGCCGATCACGTCGGCGCCGGCGGCCTCGAGCGCGGGCCCGAACGTCTCCGGCGCGGTGCCGTAGACGGTCCGGCCGTCGGGCCCGACCGTGAGCTGCGCGACGACGGGGAGATCCGCGACCCGGCGAACGGCCCGCAATGCGGCGAGCAGCTCGTCGAGGTCACCGAAGGTCTCCAGCACGAAGCCGTCGACCCCGCCTTCCACGAGACCGCGAGCCTGGCGGGCGAAGTCCTCTTCGGCCTCCGACACGCCGATCTCGCCGAACGGCTCGATGCGCTGCCCGAGCGGCCCGATAGCGCCGAGCACCAGGGCCCGCCCGGCCGCGGCTTCGCGGGCCACCCTGGCGGCCGCAGCGTTGAGCCGCTCGGTCTCCTGCGCGAGCCCGTAC
>JBOHSH010000179.1:0-2759 GCA_050733195.1 Gemmatimonadales bacterium | reverse complement strand
GCTCCAGCACCCAGGCGCTCTTCGGCGGCAGCACCGGGAGCGGCGCATAGCCGCGAAGCCGCCCGTCGGCCCCAATCCGGACCGGTGCCATGGCGCCGCCCCCGAGCAGGTTGCGGGCACGGAAGCTCCCCTTCGGCAATGCCCCGGCCTCCGAGTACAGGGCGACCGCGGAGAGCTGCTCGCCGCCGAGGTTCACGACCACCACAACGACGCGCCGGCCGTCCCGCCTCACGAACGCTGAGACCGCGTCGTGGCTCGCCCTGAGCGGGATGAGCCTCCCGCCGGCGAGCGCGGCATGATCCGCCCGCAGATGAATCAGGCGGCGGTAGAGCGCGAGCAGCGAGCCGGGATTCGCTTCCTGCGCGGCGACGTTCGCCTCGAGAGAATCGCCCGCCATCGCCTGCCAGGGAGTGCCCGTCGTGAAGCCGGCGTGCGGCCCGTCGAGGCTCCACGCCATCGGCGTGCGGATGCGCTCGTCCGGCTTGGTACCGGTCATGCCCAGCTCCTCGCCGTAGTAGACGAACGGAAGCCCGGGAAGCGTGAGCAGCAGCACCGCGGCGAGGCGGGCCTTCTCCCAGTCGCCGCCGAGCTCGGTGCGGGTGCGGGGCTGGTCGTGGTTTCTTAAGAATTGGGACCACCGCCACGCCGGCAGCAGCCGCTGCAGGCGGAGCACTGGGGCGAGCAGCCCACGTCCCGAGCCGTTCCGTACGGCCGCGATCAGACTGTCCGCCACCTCGAAGGCGAAATACCCGTCGAGCTGGTTCGGGTAATACGGCAGCAGGGCACCGGTGCTGTCCCAGACTTCGCCGACGGTGTACGACCCCGGCCTGGCGCGCCGGACGTGTGCCGCGTAGTCGGCGAGCACGCGGTGGGTGCCGGGGGTGTCGTCGCCGCGGTCGCCCTCCTCGACCAGGAACTTGACCGCGTCGAGCCGGAAGCCGTCCACGCCCATGTCGTTGAGCCAGAACGTGGCGACCTTCCGCATCTCCTCGAGCACTCGCGGCTCGCCGTAGTTGAGATCCGGCATGCCCTGCCAGAAGAAGCCGTAGTAGTACTCGTCCCGGACCGGCGACTTGTGCCAGTTGTCTCCCCCCCACCGGTTCCTCGGACCCTTGCTCGGCGCGAAGCGAAACCACGAGCGGAAAGGGGAGGATGAGTCGCGCAGCGCGGCGCGGAACATCGGATGCTCGCTGGACGCGTGGTTGAGCACCATGTCCACGAGCACGCGGATGCCGCGCCGGTGCGCCTCGGCCACGAACCGCCGAAAGTCGTCGTTGGTGCCGTAGTCGGGCTCGACGCGGTAGTAGTCGGTCACGTCGTACCCGTGGTAGCTGGGCGACTCCGCCACCGGCATGAGCCAGAGGCACCGGACGCCGAGGTCGCGCGTCGTGCGCGGATTGCCGTCATTGAGGTAGTCGAGCGACTGCGTCAGGCCGCGCAGATCGCCGATGCCGTCACCGTCGCTGTCGCGGAACGAGCGGACGAACACCTCGTAGCAGGTCGCGCCGCGGATCCAGACGGGTGGGGACTGCCCGCTCGCCCTGGGCGGCACGACCGCCGACAGGAGGACAAGACCGGCAACGCATGGGCGCGGCAGCATGGCTGGTCCGGAGTATATTCCCGCGCCATCGAAACCGCCTTCCGGCTTCCCTCGAACCCGCCGAGCATGCGTTTCCCCCGATCAGCCGGCATCCTGCTGCATCCGACCTCGCTCCCCGGCCCGAACGGGATCGGCGAGCTCGGACCCGAGGCCGGTCGCTTTCTCGACGTGCTCGTCGAGTCCGGCGTGAAGCTCTGGCAGGTGCTCCCGCTCGGGCCCACGGGGTACGGCAACTCGCCGTACCAGTGCTTCTCGTCCTTCGCGGGAAACCCGTTGCTCGTGCACGTGGCCGGCGGATCGGGAGCCCTGCCCACGCACGCGGTGGATTACCCGCGGGTCATCACCCACAAGCGGGCGCTCCTCCGGCACGCGACGGCCGCCTTCGAGCCCGATGACGCCTATCGCGGATTCGTGGCCGAGCAGGCGTGGTGGCTCGAGGACTACGCCCTATTCATGGCGCTCAAGGACGCCCACGGCGGCGTCGCGTGGCCGGACTGGGAGGAGGGCGCGGCGCTCCGGAACCCCGCGGCCCTCGACCGCTGGCGCGACAAGCTGTCGGACGACGTCGAGCACTACCGGAGGGAGCAGGCGCTCTTCTTCCTCCAGCTCGACGCGCTCAAGGAGGCCAGCCGGGAGCGGGGCATCCGGCTGATGGGTGACGTGCCCATCTACGTGGCCCACGACTCCGCCGACGTGTGGGCCAACCGTTCCCTCTTCAAGCTCGACGGCCGCGGAGGTCTGCTCGCCCAGGCCGGCGTGCCGCCCGACTACTTCAGCGCCACCGGCCAGCTCTGGGGAAACCCCATCTACCGGTGGGACGAAATGCGGGCTCGCGGGTACGACTGGTGGATCCGCCGGATGCGGAGCGCGTTCGAGCTGTTCGACCTCGTCCGCATCGATCACTTCCGCGGGTTCGAGGCCTACTGGGAGGTGCCGGCGGGAGAGGAGACGGCGGTGAACGGGGAGTGGGTGCCGGGCCCCGGGGCCGAGCTTTTCGAGGCGATCACCGAGGCGCTCGGGCCCCTCCCGATAGTGGCCGAGAATCTGGGCGTCATCACGCCGGGGGTCGAAGCGCTGCGCGAGCGCCTGGGCTATCCCGGCATGAGCATCCTCCAGTTCGCGTTCGGGACGGACGCGAAGGCCGGCACCTTCCGGCCCC
>JBOHSH010000178.1:0-19532 GCA_050733195.1 Gemmatimonadales bacterium | reverse complement strand
TCCGTCACGCTCGCCGTGATCCTCGTCGCCCTGCCCGCGCAGGATACCGCGGCCTGGCGGGCCGGGCTGAGCTACGTGCATGAGCGATTCACGCGCGATCGGGCCAGCTGGAACACGCTCACCGCCGCGGCCACGCGAAAGGTAAGGCTTCATACCTTCGGAGCGCAGGTGGGAACGGTGGAGCGGTTCGATCAGACCGACGGCCAGCTCACCGCCGAGGCCTACCTCCGGCTCGCGCCCCGGACCTACGCGCACGTGCAAGGGGCCGTGGCGCCGGGGGCGGACGTCATCGCGTCGAGCGACCTGTCGGCCGAAGTGTTCCGCGGCGTCCGGGGCGGGTGGGAGCTGTCGGCCGGATACCGGCGGATGAGCTTTCCGATCGACGCGGTGGACATCCTGAGCGCCAGTGTCGCGGCGTACCGCGGCTGGTGGTACCTGCGCGCCCGGGCCATCGCGGTCCCGACGGCGGGCAGCACGGGATTCTCCGGAGGGCTCACGGCGCGGCGCTACTTCGGCCGCGCCGATCGGTTTGCCGAAGTCCAGGGCGGGGGAGGGAAGGAGGTCGTGCTCGTCGGGGTCGGGCCGATGGTGGAGCTCCGGAGCCTCGGATTCGTGTCCGCCCGGGGCGAAGCGCTGCTCGACCGCCGGTGGGGTGTGTCGGGAGGACTCTCCTGGAACGCCGAAGAGGGGATTCCCTCCCGGTACGGGCTTACGGTCGGCCTCTTCACCGTGTGGTAACGCGGGAGGCCGGCGATCCCCGCCTCGTCCCGATCGCTGCGCCGGGTCATCCTGGCCAGCTTCATCGGCACCACGATCGAGTGGTACGACTTCTTCCTCTACGGCACCGCCGCGGCCCTCGTCTTCAACCGGCTGTTCTTCCCGAATCAGGATCCTCTCGCGGGGACGCTGAGCGCGTACGCCACCTTCGCGGTCGGCTTCCTCGCGCGCCCGCTGGGCGGAGCCGTCTTCGGCCATTACGGGGACCGCGTGGGCCGCAAGGCGATGCTCGTCTACTCCCTCGTGCTGATGGGCGTCGCGACGGCGCTCATCGGCCTGATCCCGACCTACGACCGCGTCGGAGTCTGGGCGCCGATCCTCCTCGTGGTCGTGCGCTTCGTGCAGGGCATCGGCATCGGCGGTGAGTGGGCGGGCGCGGTGCTCATGGCGGTCGAGCACTCGGGAGGGCAACGCCGCGGCTTCCACGGCAGCTGGCCCCAGATGGGCGTTCCGGCGGGCCTGCTGCTCTCGACGGGAGTCTTTGCCCTCTTCTCCACGGCGCTCGATGAGCGGGCGTTTCTGGCCTGGGGCTGGCGGATTCCGTTTCTGCTGAGCGTCGTGCTGATCGGCGTGGGGCTGTTCGTGCGGCTCCGGATTCCGGAGACCCCCTCGTTCGAGCGCCTCAAGGAGACCCGGCAGGAAACCCGGGCGCCCCTGCTGGCGGTGCTCCGGGACCATCCGCGGGAGCTCCTCGTCGGGATGGGCATGCGCTTCGGCCAGAACGTGCTGTTCTACATCTACACCGTCTTCGTGCTGAGCTATGGGGAGAAGGCGCTCGGCTTCACCAAGAACACCCTGCTCGCCGGCGTCGCGATCGCCGCAACGGTGGGCTTCGCGTCGATTCCGCTCTGGGCCCACCTCTCCGACCGGTACGGGCGGCGGCCGCTCTACCTGCTCGGCGCGGCGTTCTCCCTCCTCTTCGCGTTTCCGTTCTTCTGGCTGCTGGGACAGGGGTCGCCGGCGCTGGCGTGGCTCGCGATCGTGCTGGGGCTCAACGTGGGCCACGACCTGATGTACGGGCCGCAGGCCGCCTACTTCTCCGAGCTGTTCGGGACGAGGGTGCGCTACAGCGGCGCTTCGCTCGTGTACCAGCTCACCTCGGTGGTCTCGGGCGGGCTCGCCCCGTTCATCGCCACGCTCCTGCTGGCGCGATACGGGGCCGGCGCGGTCGCCGGCTACCTCATCGCGAGCTGCGTGGTGACGCTGCTGGCGACGTGGCTCGCCCCGGAGACGCACCGACGGGATCTGGGATAACCCGCCGGCCTCAGTACCCCTGATTCAGGCCCTGGAGCACTCCGTAGAGCGCGACCCCGCCGCCGATGGCGAGGACCATCAGCACGGTCCTGCCGAAGCTCGTGTGGCGGGACTGGATGGACTGGATGTCGGCGAGGGGCACGGTGATGCGCTGGATGGCGCGCTCGGTGGCGCCGCCCCGGATGCTGTCGCCCACGAGCACGGGATCGAACAGCTCGACCTTGTCGTTGTTCTGCCGCACGACGCGGACGGCGCGCACGGGCTCCCCGCTGGAGAGCAGCTCACGCGGCGACGCCTGCTCGGTGCGCCAGCCCACACAGCCGGCGCTGCCGGCCGACAGACTCAGCACCAGCGCGAGGCTCCACCGCGTTCGGACCGAGCGCATGCCCAGCTCTCCAGGGTTCGAAGTCGAACGGGCCGCCCAGGCGGCGGCCCGTCCGCGAAGGCTAGCACCTCGGCCCCGATCCCCACAACACCCGGGCCTGGTCCTCGCATCGCTCGCCGCGCTCGGCGTCGCCGACGGCCTGCCACAGCACCGCTTCCCTGGACCGCGACGGGGCGAGAAACGGCAGCTCGAACGGCGTCCGCTGCGCAATGGCATCCCACCAGGCCAGCGCCTCGACCGTGCGTCCCGCTTCGGCGAGCAGCTCGGCGCGGAGGAAGCGCTCGTACGTCCCGGCGAAGAACGGCGACGTGACCGCGGCCTGGAACCAGACGTCCGCGCTCGGCATCTCCAGCAGCGCGAGCGCGTCGGCCGGCGAGCCGGCCGCCCGCAGCCGCTCCGCATGCAGCGTCCGGAGCAGGTGCGCGACGAGCGGACCGCTCGCGGGCGACACGGGCAGCTCCTCCAGCGTTCCCGCGGCTTCGGCCGCGGCCTCCAGCTCGCCGAGCCGGATGGCGAGGATGCCCAGGAGGAACTTGCGGAGATGCGAGTGGACCTCGTTGTGGAACGCCAGGGGCATCGCGAAGCTGGGACGCGCTTCGGCGGGATCCCAGCTCTGCAGGGTGTCGCGGACTCCGGCGCGGAACTCCGGCTCGAGGGGAAGAAACGGGAGCGCCGCGAAGAAGGCGCGAATCTCGAGCGCCCAGGACGGCTCGTACCGTTCGGCCTCGCGAAGCCGGTCGAAGGCTTCGGTCACGCCGCCGCGGGCGAGCGCGAGATGCGCGAGCATCAGGTGGCCAATCGCCCGGAATTCCTCGGACCGTGCCGCGGCGAAGAGGCGGGTGCCCATCCGCTCGGCGGCCGCGAGGTCTCCCGTGTAGAGCGCGACGTCGGCGAACGCCCGGCCGATGGCGAGCCCCGAGGCCTCGCTCAAGCGGGAGGTCGTCTCGGTGCGCTCGGGCTCCGTCCCCGCGGCAAAGGCGCGGAGGGTGCGGAGGCCGGCGTCGGCGTCGGCGTCGGGTTCGAGAGCCAGGGCGCGCTCGACCAGGCGCACGAGGTCTTCATGCCGGCGCTCGAGCGCCGCCAGCCGGACGAGCTGCAGGAGCGACGCGAGATGCCGCCGGTCCAGCGCGTGGGCGCGCTCGAAGGCGGGGCGGGCGAGCGCGATGGAGCGGCCGCGGTAGGGATTGCTGTGGATCTGCACGTCCCCGAGAAGGAACCAGGCCTCCTGGCTCTCCGGAAACGCGGTGACGATGGCCGCGTAGCGGCGCTCGGCCTCGCCGCTCGCGCCCCGGAGCCACGCTTGCTGGGCCTCCACGAGCATGCGGTCGTGGGGCCCGAGCCGGTCCCGGCCCTCGTACGCGCGAACCGAGGCCTGCCGGGCCGTCTCGATGAGCGCGCTCGCCGTGAGCGCCGCCGCCAGCCGGTAGTGTGCCAGCGCGAAGTCCGGGTCGATGCCCGCCGCCCGCCCGAACGCCACGGCGGCCTCGAGATAGCGCGCCAGCCGGAACGCGCGCTCGCCGGAGAGCCAGGCCTTGAGCGCGGGGAGGGATCCCGTCGTCAGCGCGGCCAGCCGGGTGAACGGGTCGGGCGGGCCGGCCGGGTCGAGGGTCAGGAGCTGCCGGGCGAGCTCGTCGATGAGGAAGAAGATCTGATCCTCGCCGCCCGCCCCGGTCTCCAGCCGGCGAACGACCGTGCCGTCCGCGCCGCAGAGCGCCGCCGTCACCGTGATGCGCCCCGCCGCCTCGACGATCGAGCCCAGGAGCGCGAGCCCCGCCCCGAGCCGCGCGGCCGTCGTTCCCGCCAGCGGCGGCTCGATCGGCTCCGGCAGATCGCGGACGGCGGCGAGCCCGGTTCTCGGCTCGACCACCCGATAGACGCCCGCGCCGTCGAGCTTCGCGCTCAGCAGATCGACGATACCGTCGCGCAGGTACCCGAGGCTCCCGTCACCACGGACCTCGAAAGGCAGGATGAGAATGAGGTCCCGGTGGAGCTCGGCGGTCGCGACCGCCGGAGCTGCGGGAGCGGAGATGGTGAAGGGCGGTGACGACTGGTCGAGCAGGCGCTCCACGCGCGAGCGCAAGGCCGTGGAGGGGAGGAGCTCGAGGTCGTGGGTCAGGCGGGAGCCGAACTCCTGCCAGACCCGGTGGACGCCCACGCGGTCTCCGCGGGCGGCCAGGAGGCCCAGCAGGGTTTCGGCGGCCGCCTCGTCATGGGGCCGGAGCTCGTAAGCCCGGCGAGCCCACCGCTCCACCTGGACCGGCGGGCCCGCCCGCTGCGCCAGCTCCAGCGCCGCGCGGCCGGCCGTGTCCTGCAGCCGCGTCCGTTCCTGGGCGAGCCACTCCTCGACTCCTGGGGCGCCAGCCACGTAGAAACTGTCGAGCAGATCGCCCCGGTAGAGCTCGAGCGCGGAGACGAGGCTGCCGCGACCGATCAGCTCGTCGAACGCCACCGCGTCGCACCAGATCGAGGCCGGGGCAAGGCCCAGCTCCTCGTCTCCTCGGTTCTGGAGCACTTCCTCGCCGAGCTCACGGCGGAGGAAGTACAGCGTACGCCGGAGGGCGGCGCGGGCGTGGTACTGGTCGAGTTCCGGCCAGAAAAGGCCCAGCAGCGCATCCCGCCGCTGAAAGCGACGAGGTCGAGCCAGGACCAGATAAGCGAGGAACGCGAGGCGCTTCGGTTGGCGAAGCACCGGCTGGACCTCGCGCCCGTGGGTGTCGGACAGCTCCGGGGCGCCGAGGACTCGCAGGGTCAACATCTTCCGGGGGAACCTAGACCGGGGCCCCGCGCGACGGCAACGTGTTGCAGCGCACGGGTGCGGACGTCCTCCCGCGGCGCCTGTGATGCAACGCACCGCCGGTCCAGCGGGCTTGGTTTATGCTCTTCACCCATTCCGGGCAGAGCCGCCGGCCCGTATCCTTTCGCGGGCGCGGCGTTTCCGCGTTTCTCTCACGAGGCGACCATGCGTATCTCCCTCGCGTTTCGCGCCGCCGGGCCGGTGCTGGCGATGATTCTGGCCGGGTGCAGCGACGAGCCCGCCGATCCCAACGAGGTGCCGCCGCCGGGCACCGTGCGACGGTGGTCCGACCCCGCCACCTGGCCGGGGCGCGCGCTTCCCGCGGCGGGCAGCGCGGTGACGATCCCGGAAAGCACCACGGTGCTGCTCGATGTGAGTCCGCCGTCGCTCGCGAGCCTCACCATCGAGGGAACGCTCCGCTTCGACGAGACCCGCGACCTCGATCTCACCGCCGGGTGGATCATGGTGCACGGGCGGCTCGAGGTCGGCACCGAAGCGAGGCCGTTCACGCGCCGCGCCGTCATCACCCTGACGGGGCCGGCGAGCGACGACATCATGGGGATGGGCGCGAAGGTGCTGGGCGTGATGGGCGGCGAGCTCGACATGCACGGGGAGCCCCGGGCCGGATGGACGCGCCTCAATGTCACCGCGGCTGCCGGAGCCACGCAGATCGTCCTCGAGCGCTCGATGGGCTGGCGCGCCGGCGACCGGATCGTGATCGCGTCGACGGATCTGAATCCGCTGCAGGCCGAAGAGGCCGTCGTGGCTTCGGTGCAGGGGGCGACCGTCACGCTGCAAGCCGCGCTGCGCTTCGCGCACTGGGGGGCTCCCCAAACCTTCGCCAACCGGACGCTGGACGAACGGGCCGAGGTGGGTCTCCTCACCCGGAACATCGTGGTCCGCGGCGACAGCGCGTCGCTGGCCCAGGGATTCGGCGGTCACGTGATGGTGATGCAGGGCGGCGAGGCCCGCATCGAGGGCGTGGAGCTGACCCGGATGGGCCAGAAGCGCACGCTCGCGCGTTATCCGATGCACTGGCACCTCTCGGGGTCGGTGACCGGGCAGTACTTCCGGCAGAACAGCGTGTGGAAGACCTTCAACCGCTGCCTCACCGTGCACGGGACGGACGACGCGCTGGTCTCGGGCAACGTCTGCTACGATCACATCGGCCACGGCCTCTTCCTGGAGGACGGGGCGGAAACCGGCAACGTCATCGAGGGCAACCTCGGTCTTCTCACCCGGCGCCCCGCCTCCGGCGAGGCGCTGCTGCCCTCGGACGTGACGCCCGCGACCTTCTGGCTCACCAATCCCGCGAACGTGGTCCGCGGCAACGCGTCCGCGGGCTCGCAGGGCTTCGGCTTCTGGTACGCCCTTCCCATAGCACCGACGGGCCTGAGCACCGGCGCCCCGGACCGGCCTCGGCAGACGCCGCTCGGCGAGTTCAGCGACAACGTCGCCCACTCCAACTCGAACACCGGCCTCAACGTGGATCACGGGCCCAGGCCCGACGGCACGATCGAGACCGCGCACTACGCGCCCCGCCAGGTTCCGGGCGCGAACTCGCCCGCCGTGACGGCCTGGTTCCGGAACTTCACCGGCTACAAGCATTCCGGGCGGGCCGTCTGGCTGCGAGGCACGGAGCTCCGGCTGAGCGACGCGATGATCGCGGACAACGCGATCGGGGCGACCTTCGCCTCCAGCGAAACCTTCGTGCTGGATGCGGTCTTCGTCGGCCAGAGCGCCAACGGCGGAGGGACGCAGATCGGCGCGACCTTCCCGATTCGCGGATACGAGTTCTACGACGGGCGCGTCGGGGCGGAGCGGGTGACCTTCGTCAACTTCCCCACCGGCGGGCGGACCATGAGCGCGCTGGGGTTCAACCGGACCAACGGATTCCCGGTGAGCACGGGGAATTACGGGAAGGAGCTCACCTTCCAGAACGCCAACGCGGTGTTCCTCGAGAACCCGGCCCCCGACAAGGACGGTGACAAGGCGGCGGTGATCCTCGACGCCGACGGGACGGTGACCGGAACGGCGGGCGCGTTCGTCGCGGCCAATAACCCGCTCCTGATCACGCCGGGATGCCAGCGCCGCGATGCCTGGAACGCCTGGATCTGCCCGTCTCCCTTCGTCCAGCTGCAGATCAGGGGCGCGAACAGCCAGCCGGTCGCTCCCCTCAACCTGATTCGCGACGACGCCGTCGGCGGGAACTTCGTGGGAGTGCCGTCAAATCCGCAGACCGTCGTGGCGTCGCTCGTGCCGGGACGAGGCTACGCCGTGCAGTACCTGGGTCCGGTTCCGGACCGGCCCCAGTTTTATCTCAACCGCTCGAATCCGGGAGACTGGATCCGGATCACGGCCCCGTACCCGAGCGCGAGCTTCGACGTCTTCCGGGATTTCGGCAACACGCGGATGCCGGCGGCGACGAGCCTCGCCGAGCTCGACGCCGGCACCGGCAACCTGTACTTCTACGACGCGGCCTCCAGCCTGCTGCACCTCAAGCTCGTGACCCAGGCCGGGCGGAACTTCGCGACCCAGTTCGTGGTGCCGAGGTAGCTCGCGGGCCGCGGGCCCTACGCGTGCACCGCGAACGGGACGACGGTGGGATTCACCAGGCGCTCGAAGTCCCGATACGCCATCCGGATCACCTCGCTGTGCGAGCCGGCGGGAAAGGCGAGCTCCCGGTCCCCGGCCAGAAGGCCGTCGACGTAGACCTCCATGCCGTACAGGTTGCCGAACGGCGGCATGGCGCCACGATCGCAGTCGGGAAAGCGCTGGGCGAACTCGACCTCGGGTGCCAGAACGACCTCCCGCGCCCCGGTCGCCTCCGCGAGGGCGTCCAGGTCCACGCGCTCGGGGGCGGGAACCACAGCCATCGCGAGCCGTCCGTCGAGCTTCATGACGACGACCTTCGCGAGGTCCTTGCCGGAGACATGGGCGGCGTGGGCCACTTCCTGGGCGGTGAAGGCCGGGGAGTGGGTGATGGTCACGTAACGAATACCTTGGGCGTCGAGAAACTCCTTTAAGGCAGGCACGGGCATGGCCGTTCTCCTTCCCGCTACATGACGAGAATGGGCCGGGCGTCCGGCGACGCGAACCGCGGCCGGAGCGCCACCACCCAGACGAGCGATACGACCGCGAAGGCGACCCCTCCGACGAAGAGCCAGGTTGGCGACTGCCCCCGCCACCAGAGCAGCGCCGATACACCCCCCAGCACCGCTAGCCTCGCCACCTCGCTCACCGATGCCCAGCGTCGCGCTTCGAGAACGCCACCCACGTTCACCAGGCTGAGCGCCACGTAGAACCCGCCCGCCGTGAGCTCGAGGAACCCGAGTCGTCCGGAGGCCTCGAGCAATGCGACCGAGGCGACCAGCACGACGAGGAACTGGACCAGGGCGTAGGCCTTGAGCGGCCCCGCCACCGGGGGCTCGTATTTCATCGGCGAGTCCGAGGTGACGGCCGGCCTCTCGCGTTCCGCCAGCTCGGGCGGTCGCCAGCGGGGGTGGCCGAACACGGCGCGGAGCCTGTTCCGGGCCGCGCGAGTCTCGCGGGCGTAGCGCCAGATGTCCGCGAACACGTGGACGTTGGCCCAGACGGGATTCCAGCTGGCGAGCGGATGGGTGATGCCGTACACGACCGGCGCCCGCTCCGGCACGAACGTTCCGAAGAGGCGGTCCCACACGATCAGCACACCCCCGAAGTTCCGGTCCTGATACTCCGGATTCAGCCCGTGGTGGACGCGGTGATGGGACGGGGTGTTGAAGATCCACTCGAGCGGGCCCAGCCGGTCCACGGTGCGGGTGTGGATCCAGAACTGGTAGACGAGGTTGAGCCCGTGACACACCACCCACATGAGGGTGGGCACGCCCAGCAGCGCGAGGGGCATGTAGAAGAGCCAGCTCATGAATCCGTGCAGGCTCGACTGCCGCAGCGCGACGGTGAGGTTGAACTCCTCGCTCGAATGGTGCACGACGTGGCCCGCCCAGAGCACGTTCACCACGTGGGAGAGCCGGTGCATCCAGTAATAGGCGAGGTCATCGAGGAGGAAGACCGCGGTCCAGGCGAGCAGCGCCGGTCCGTCGACGCGGAACCCCGGCCAGGCGGCGGCGTCGGCGAGCGGAGCCCGGGCGATCCATTCCGGGACGGGCAGGAACCGCTGGACCGCGACATTGCTCGAGACCCAGTCGAACGCCGCAATGGTGCCCAGGGCGATCGCGATCCCGGCCAGCTGGCTCAGGATGCCGCAGGAGAGATCGCTGATGGAGTCGCTGAGACGGTACAGCGGCCGCCGGCGGAGCCGCGCGACGGCTACTTCCAGGCCGATGAGGAGGAAAAAGAGGGGGATCGAGGCTTGAACGACATCCATCGGCTCAGGCGTGCGTGACGAACGACCATCCCGCCAGCTCCATGGCCCGTGCCGTCTCGACGCTCTCCTTCCGGGCAATCTGCGCCACCAGTCACTCGAAGGCAAACTCACAGGCCAGGATCAGCCCTCGAGGAACCCCCGGCGATCGTCCGTCATCCTGCGCCTGGCTGCGTGAGTTGGTGGGCTTTCCGTCCGCCCCGCGGGACGGCTTCCCGGGTCAGCTCGATCTTGAGCGTCATGGCGGCGAGCTCGAGGGCCCGGTCCACGAGCGCCTCGGCGCCTTCCCGGAGCTCGGTGCTCTCCTGGACCTCGATCACGTTGTTCTCCATGTCTTCCGCGGACCATCCCCGCGAGTGCGCGATGAACGGAAACTGCGGGAAGATGAAGCCGAGCTCGCCGAAGAACATGAGCAGGTGGCCGACCACCCCCTGCACGTTGTCCTGTCCTCCCGTGACGATGAAGGACGCGACCTTGTTTCGAATCAGGACCTTATTGCGGATCGTCACCTGATTCTGCACACAGTTGAGCCGCTCGGCCATCTTGTAGTAGAGCGAGCTGGCTGCGCCCCAGCGAATCGGCGTCGTGAGCAGAATAACGTCCGCCCAGTGCACGATCGCCTCGTAGACCCGGTCCATCTGGTCCTCCGGATCCATCTGGGTGATCGAGCAGGGCCAGGTGCAGGCGTGGGCGCTCTTCGAGTAGTACCCCTCGCAGTGGCGGAACCGCAAGTCCGAGAGCCGGATCAGGCGGGTCTCGGCCCGATGGTGCTCGGCCGCATGCCGGAGGGCCGCCTCGAGGAGCAGCTCGGAGGTCGACACCCGCGGGTTGGCGGGATCCATTGCGGTGGTCGAGATGCCCGCGACCCGGAGGCCGCCGGGAGCACGCTCGACCTTGCGGGCGAGGGGGTGCGGCTCGTGAGGAACGCGGTGCCGCTTCGTGGCCGGCTCCAGGTCCACCCACAGATGGTCGTCCTCGACCTTGAGGTCGTAGCGCGGCACCGTCTCGTCCTCGAAGCCCGGCTCGCCGTACCCGCCGACGCGGTGGTACTTCCAGTTGTGCCAGGGACAGACGATGTAGCCGCCGTCCAGTCGCCCGTCGCCGAGGGGACCTCCGGCGTGATTACAGGTGCCGGAGATGGCGGCGAACTCGCCGTTGACGAAGGAGAGGGCGATGCGGGTGCGACCGATGACGATCTGCTGCAGCGGCTTCTGCTGCAGGGGCTTTACGGGCCCGAGGTCGTGCCAGAGGGGCTCCGCCATAACACCGTTTGACCGTTTGAACGTGAACCGTTGATCGGAGAGAGCTTGTCCTCCAACCAACAATCGGCGTCCCCGGCTTCCCGGTCAACGGTCCACGGTGTCGCCGTCAGAAGTGGTCACCGACGACCGGCAGCTCGCGGCGCCGGATCACGAGGACCACCGCGGTGCAGAGCGTCACGACCAGCGAGAGCTTGAAGAGCAGACCGCCGTCACCCTGGACCTCGATGCCGAGCCTGGTGAGGTGGAAGAAGAGGGCTCCGGCCATGAGGCCGAGGGCGACCGCTGCGCCGATGGCGCCGGTGCGCGGCAGGAGCAGGAGGATCACGGCGATCACCTCCACGATCCCGGTCCCGATCCGGCCCCATGGCTCCATCCCGAGGGTGCTGAAGATGTAGACGGACTCGGGTGCGGCGGTGAACTTGAAGAAGAGCGTCTGGCCGAGCACCGCCGCAGCGACGAGCTGGCAGATCCAGCTCACCGTCTTGGCTCCGCGCCCCAGCTCCATCACGGCTTCCATGCTGATCGCTCCGGTTTGAGTGGCCCGTCCGACTCCCCCACCGGCGGCGTTCAGGCCGTAGCGTGGGTGCGCTTCGCCTCCCGGTGCCTGCCGAGGAGCGCGAGGAGCTCTTTGAGCCGCGAGGGTCTGACGCCGGCGGCGCGGTTCCGAGCCCCGATCTCGAAGAGCAGTCGCCACTGGCGCGCCAGGATCCGGTACGCCGCGAACAGACCATTCTGCGGATCGTAGATGCTCGTCGCCTCCGAGGTGGCGCCGTTGAGCTCGATGACCGTGAACTCCCCGCTCTGGAAAGCCTCGACGGACGGCGTCCGCACGTCGTACCGGCCGAACCAGAACCCCGGGACGCGCCGGCTGATGGTGTCCACCGCCTCCTCCAGCGCCGCGGTTCGCAAGCGGCTGCCATCGAAGAACGCGGCCCCGCGGCAATGGGTTCCCAGCTCGACCAGCGGGATCCTCTCTCCCGCGGCAGGAACTTCCCAGAGCCCGGCGGCGTGCCTCCCGAGGAGGAATCGCGCCATGCAGACGGCGCGGTCGTCCTCCAGGATCAGCCGCTCGAGGGTCGACCGACCGTCGCCGGTGACCGTCGGAAAACGCTTGTCCGTGATCGAGAAGATCCGGCCCCGCGCTTCACCCGGAACCCGGTAGTAGAAGATCCCGAATTCGAGCCCGGGGACGAACCCCTGGGCCAGGACGTCGCCGCCGGCGCGTTCGAGGTAGGCCTCGACGTCGCGCTCGGAGCGGGCGATGGCGACCCCGTCGCCGCGCTCGCCGACGTCGGGCTTGAGCACCATTGGCCAGTCGAGCTGCCGGTCCTCCCGAAGCGTCCGGACCCGGAGGAGACGGGTCGTGACCGACTCGGTCCCGGGCAGCAGCGTCGTGGGTGGCATGCGCTCGGGCGCCGCCTGGCGCAGTCCCTCGAGAATCCCCCACTTCGATTCCCCGGCGAACCCTCCCCCGGGAATCCCCGGGTTGGCCGCCGTGAACACGGTGAGCCCGCGGTGTTTCACGCCGAGCCAGAGGACGTAGAGGGCGATCGGCGGGTAGAAGGCCCAGGGAGGCCAGAACTCCCAGCGGGTCAGACGCCGCCAGCGGGACAGCATGAGGCGCCTGCCGCGCCAGGAGAAGAGCGGGATCACGAGCTCGATCAGCAGCAGGAACCCGATGCCCACCGCGAGCACGAGCGGGAGCGACCACCGCCTCCAGGAGGCGAAAGCCTCGAGCACGCGGTCGCCGAAGCCGTAGGCGAGCCCGACGAGCAGCGGGGTCCAGACGGCCGCCGCGAGGAGGAAGAAGGCCGCGAAGGGCAGGAAGCGGGTGTGCAGGATGCCGGCCGCCAGATAGGTCGGCAGCCGGGTTCCGGGAACGAAGCGGGTCGCGAGCACGAGACCTGGGCCCTTCCGTGCGAACCAGGCCGAGGTCCTCGCCAGGTCAGCCTCCTTGACCAGCCACCGGAAGGGCCGGTGACGGAGCGCGCGCCGGCCGATGGTCAGGCCCGCGAGGTAGAGCAGGAAATCGCCCACCACGATACCGGCGAAGCAGGCGAGCGTTCCGGGGATGAATCCGATCGTGCCGCGGCTCACCAGGAGCCCGGTGGCGATGCAGGTGAGATCCTCGCTCACGAGGGTCGCCGCCGCGATCAGAAGCAGAAGAACGACGAATCCGATGCCTGCGGCCCGGGGCAGCCGCTCCGGATCGAACGGATCGAGCGCCGCGCGAATGCGCGCGGGCTCCGCGGTCGCGCGCGTCGGTGCGGTGCCGGCGTCCCCGTCGGCGAGGAATCCCGCGATCGCCCGCGTGAGCATCTCGGGCCGCTCGAAGGCCATGAAGTGATTGCCCTCGAGCAGCAGCGTCCGGGCCTGCGGCACGATCCGGGCGTGCTCCTCGGCGATGCCGGCCGGAACCAGCGGATCGTTCCGGCCCTGGATGATCAGCATCGGGCTCTGATACCGGAGCATCGCCGCGCGGAGCGGGCGCTGATCGGTGTCGTAGAAATTCCGGGCGTACTCGGTGCCGAAGAACCCGCCGTCCCAGGCCCCGAAGTGCGGCACCAGCTCCCGGAGCACCCAGATACAGGCGAGCTGGAGCCCGTGGACCGCGTGGTTCAGGTGATAGTCGCCGAGGAGCTCGTACTCCTGCACCCCGATGGACGACAGCATCGTGAGGGAAGCGATCCGGCCGGGCTCCAGGTCCGCCAGGGAGAGCGCGACGCCGCCCCCCATGCTGAAGCCCACGAAATGCGCGCGCCGGATGCCGAGCGAGTCCAGCAGCTCGGCGAGATACCGCGCATGAGCGACGATGGAGTAGTCGGGGATCCGCCGGGTGGAATATCCGAACCCCGGAAGGTCCGGGGCGATCGCCCGGTAGCGGTCCGCGAGGCCCCGCGCGATACCCACGACCTCGCGATGGCTGCCGGGGCTGCCGTGCAGGAGCACCACCGCGGGTGCCTCGGGCCGTCCGGCGGGAGCCGAATCGAAGAACGCGATCCGCACCGGACGGGAGCGGCCGACCGGGGGGGGGTCGATGGTGATCGTTCGGAGGCCGGCGGGGACGGCGACGGCCTCCGGCCGGCCGAGCCGGACGAGGTGCGACGCGAGAAGCAGCACGCCATACAGCAGCGCCAGCCACAGCAGGGTCGGGCGGGAGCGACTCAGAGCGACCGTCCCTCCAGCACCCGCGGGATCGAGAGCTCGGTCTCCGCGCCGCCTTCGCACGGGGGGCCGTCCACGTAACGCATGCGAACTTCCTCGGCGGTCACCCGGATGAAGGTCCCGCTCACCGTCGCCGCATCGTCGCGGTGCATGCAGATCGAGAGCGCCCCCCGGCTGGGGCGGTGACTCCGGTGCAGCAGCTCGAGGACTTCGGGGGTGAGCCCGCCGCGCCGCAGCGCGGCTTCGCGGAAGACTTCGCCGCGCACCCGCTCCGCTCCGGCCTGGTCGGCGCCGGAGCTCGTGCGGACGAGGCCGGGATGCTCCACCTCCGACCGCACCAGCGCGCGGCCGTTCCACTCGAAGGCCCAGGGGATGCCGCCATCGGCGACACTCACGACCGTGAACGGGCGATACGACGGCAACGGCATCGCGGCCAGCCGCTCGTCCACGGCGCCGCTCGAGGCCAGCGGGGCGAGCTCGAGAACGAGCAATCCGCGGCTCACGAACGCGCCGTCCGGGTCGACCGGCGTCTCTTCCCAGCGATTGAGCAGTGCGACGGTGTGGCCCAGCTCGTTCACGGCGATCCAGGTGCCGCCGGCCTCGCCGTCCGTCGGGAGCAGCACCGCGACGTTTTCGATGACCCGCTGCTCGGGGGGAATCGCCGGCAGGCGGCTACGCCGCTCGTCGCGGTTGAACGCGAGGGCATACCCCTCGCCGAAAGGAGAAGGGAGCCAGCTCAGCGTGCACACTCAGCGGGCGGTCGCGCGCTGGTAGGTGAGCGTCGACGGGGCGACGCCGAATTCCGGTCCCGGATCCATCCCGGCGCCCTGGAGCAGCAGCTTGATGAGCGCGTAATGATGCACGGTGTGACTGCAGAGGAACTGCAGCTCGCGTCCAGCGGACGATTCTCGCCAGTCGGGCCCGTCCTCGGGAGCGCCGCTGTTCATCTGCACCAGCAGGGGGGCATCGGCCCGGGCCGCCAGCTGCTGCAGGGCGGACAGAATCCCGCGGGTCGCGACCTCCGCCTCCCCGCGGGATCGCTCGAGGCGCTCGTCACGCGTCCGGGCATCGTAATCCACCCGACCGGTCGCCAAGCCCTCGAAGAAACAAAAGTAATGGTCCAGCACATGACGGTACTGAGCTCCGACCGGGGTCCAGGAGCCGCGGGGATTCGCGTAGAGGGCGTCGTCGAGCTGCGCGAGGAGTGCGAGACCCTGCTCGAGCAGATGCCGGTTGCCGTCGAGCGGCAGCCGTGTGGAGCTCATGGGCCCAACCTTTCCGTCGATACGACGGGCTCGAATCGTCCAAGAATGGCGTCGCGGGCGCGTCCGGCGAGCCGGGTGCGATCGGGAGCCGATATCGTCTCTGCGAAGAACTCGATGCGCGCGTCGAAGCGCCGCAAGCGGCAGAGGTTGCGCACGTGGGGTCCGAACGTCATGTCCCCCCACCAGCAGACGGTGAGGTGCGCCGGAGGCGCGCCGGGCTCCGTGCGATAGGTGATGGCGGCGCAGTGGACGGGGTAGTCGCGACGGGCGGCCCAGTCGAAGAGCGCCGGCTTCATCGGGAGGAGCCCGTCGCCCGCGGACGTGGTCCCCTCCGGGAAGAGGACCACGCCATCGCCGCGTGCCACGGCCTCGTCGATGTCTTCGAGGACGCGGAGCGCGTCGCGCCGCGAGTCGCGATTCACCCAGATCGTGTCCATCACGTGGGCCAGGAACCCGAGGAACGGCCAGCCGCGCATCTCCCGCTTCGCGATGAACACGCAGTCGAGCTGCGTGTAGAGGAGGATGATGTCGACGTAGCTCAGGTGATTGGCGACGAGAAAGAACGGCGCGTCGGGAGGCTGCCCGACGATCGCCACCCGCACGCCGAGCAGCCGTGCGACGCCGCGAGCCCAGCGGCGGAGCAGCCAGTGACGCCAGCGCAACCGGCGCCGGGCCGAGCCGGCCGCGACCAGCCATCCCGCCAGCCAGAGGAGAAACGACAGCGCGGACCAGAGCCCGAGGAGCCCGACCCGCGCGGTCGAGCGCAGGAGTCCGCCGGCGCGAGCCGGCGACGCGGCGAGGTGGTCGTCCCCGGCGGAAGCAGGCGCCGACACCACGGTCACCGGAAGAAGCTCCGGAAGGTCGCCGCCGGAAGCTCTTCCACGTCGAGCAGGACGAGCCAGTCGATCGTCCGGAATTCGCGATCGATCGCCGGGGGTCCGAGGACCCGGGCTCCGAGGGTCAGGTACGCCTGAAAGAGCGCCGGGATGTGCGGTGGGGGGAGAGATCCGTCCGGGTCGGCGACGCAGGCGTTCTCCCGTCGCGGAAGGACCCGGATCGATTCGTGGACCGAGCCGGTTGTCTCCAGGTGCCGATGCACGGCGAGGCCCAGCGCCGGTTCCTGGCTCGTGAGCGAGCAGCAGCCGAACAGGCGCGTCTTCCGATTCCAGGTGAGATACGCGGCCAGGCCCTTCCAGAGGAGATTCAGCACGCGGCCGTTGCGATGCGGCCTGGCGACGCAGGCTCGGCCCACCTCGACCGCCCCGGCCAGGACAGACGCCGGCATCTCCCCCAGATCGAACAGTCCCGCGGCATAGAAGCCCGCCGCGGACTCGGCCATCTCCGACGTCTGGAGGCGGTAGGTGCCGACGGCCTCCCCGTCGCGACTCTCGATCATCAGGTGATGAAAGTGCCGGTCGAATGCATCCTCGTCCCGGCCGGTCCGGTGCGCTTCGTCGAGGCCTTCACCCAGTTCGAGGTTGAAGACCCGGTAGCGAAGCCTGAGGAGCGCGTCGAGCTGCTCTTCCGTGCGCGCGAACCCCACCCGGTACCGCCCCGACTCGATGATCCGGGTGGGGAGTGCCTCCGGGGCGGCGGGGAATTCGAGGAGAATCCGGCCCATGTCAGTGCAGGATACGATACGTGGCCGGGTCCGCGTGCAGGAACAGCAGCTCACCCTCACGTGTCACGCGGCCGGTGATCGAGACCGGCCGGCCGACTCCCTGGAGGGCGCCCCGGTCGACGGGACCGCCGTCGGGATTCACCAGCAGGAGATGCCGCTCGCCACCCGCGCCGTCGCGGAGCGCGAGCAGCGGCGGCAGTCCCCCGCTCACGCAGCGCACCGCGCAGGCGAGATGGGTTTTGCCCTCACCGGGGTTCATCGCGCCCATCCAGCACTTCGAGTCCACGATCTCTCCGGTGAGGGTCAGCGTCCCGAGCTCCACATGGGTTGTCGCGACCGGTTCGGGACCGGTCGAGGTACCGTCGATCGCGAGGATCTCGAGCATCGCCGCGTCGCCGCGATGGAGGAGCTGGCCGCGAATCCGGACCGTGCGCCCGTCGTAGGCCGCCACCTGCGCGTCGGCTCCATGCTTTCCCGGGGCGGCGAGGAGCCAGTGACGCGAGGTCACCGGCAGATCGCCCTCCCGGGTCTCGACGACCAGGACGGGGTAGGGAAGGGCCCGCAGGCGCCCCGCGACCTCGCGCGGCCGCCCGTACTCGAAAGTTGCGGCCGCGAACGGAGGCTGCGCAAGCGCGAGGCCCACGACGGAGCCGGAGACCAGTAAACCGAGCGTCACGACCGC
The DNA here is from genome assembly GCA_050733195.1 of Gemmatimonadales bacterium. GTDB lineage: Bacteria > Gemmatimonadota > Gemmatimonadetes > Gemmatimonadales > GWC2-71-9 > JABFSM01. The sequence goes on along the minus strand of JBOHSH010000178.1, from coordinate 1,964 downwards.
GCGACGGGTCCGTCGCGCGATCCCCGGCGGGCTCGACGGGAAGTAGCCGACGTAGAACTCGGCGTCCCGCTCTTCGGCCGAGAGCGGCCGATCCACGACCGACGGCTCGACCGCCGTCCCCGGCGGAAGAGGGTGAGGGTGAATCAGAACTCTCCCGTCAGCGATTTGCGTCCGGAACGTCGGAATGGTGTCGGTGTAGGGCGGGGGCGAGGCTCCCGACTCGGGCCGGTACTGATAACCGTGCCAGGGGCAGGTGATGCACCCGTCGATGATCCGCCCCTCGCCGAGGGGGCCGTTCTGATGCTTGCAGACGTTGGACACGGCCGAGACTTTGCCGTCGTACCGGAAGACGGCGACCCGCTCGCCGGAGATCGTCGCGATCCTGGCGCGTTTCTCGGGAATCTCGTCCACGCCGCAGACCTCCACCCAGCCTTCCCGAGCCAGGCGCTCGCGATCGAGAGGGCGCTCCCGGAGCCCGGCCGCGAGGTGGAGGCCGACGACCAGTCCCGCGCCGACCGCCAGCGCGGCCGCGACGAGCAGCCCGCCCTCGTTCTGCAGCGCGCCCAGCGCCACGTGCGCCACCACCAGCGCGAAGGCCGGGTACACCAGCATGTGGAGACGCTTCCAGACCGGCGGCGTGAGCGTCGCGAGCCAGAAATCGTGGCTCGTCGCCGCCATCACGATCAGCACGAGCAGCGCCGCGATGCCCAGGAGCTCGAAGGGGAAGCTCGCGATCGAGCCGAGCGCGCGGTTCGCGGACAGGACGCTCACCAGAGGGTTCACGTCGCCGCTCCCATGGTACTGGATCAGCGCGAACCCCCCGTGACCCAGCGCCAGCAGGCAGGTCGTGACCCCGAGGTGGCGCCGGTTGTAGAGGAGCGGAAGGAGCGCCGGCACGAGCCGAGTGAGCGGGCCGATGCAGATGGTGATATGCAGCAGCACCGCCGCGGAGACGGCCAGCCCGCGGATGAGCGCGGTTTCGAGCGTGGCGTGGGGGTGGCGGAGGAGCGTCGCTCCGGCGAAGAGCACCACGAGTCCCGGGGCCGCGATCCCGACCACGAGGTCGTAGAGGCGCTTCTGGCGGTTCCAGTTGACCGCCCGATACTGGACGCTCACGGTCTCGCCGCGGGCTGCGCCAGCTCGGCGGGGATCGGCGACACCGGCGGATCCCGCCGAGCCGCGACGGCCAGCGCCAAGATCAGCGGAAGGACCACCGCGAGCACCATGATGGCGCGCAGGTGCCCTTGGCGAAACCGGCGTATCACGGAGTCCCCACCGTGCGAGCGGCCACCCGGTGGGCATTGCGCTCCTCCGGGGGCTCGCGCTCGCCGCGGAGGAGCCTCCTCGCCAGGAGGGGCCAGAGCAGCACCGTTCCGGGAATGATCAGCAGACGGAAGCCCCAGGTCCCGGCGCGAGCCGCGGGATCGAGCCGCCCGACCCAGCGAAGGGCGAAGGGGACGGCAAAGAGCAGTCCCGCTGCGAGATAGACCGCGGCAGCGAGGACCAGCCAGCGTGCGATGTGGAGGCTCATGAGGGCGCGCCCATCGGGACAACGGTACCGCGGAAGCGATGGTTCCCGGAAGGGCGCGGGGAGCGGGAACCGGGTGGACGGGACCTGCGTTACAGAAGCGTCGGGCCTGGACCACGTCGCCGGGACGGACCCCGACCACGGGACCGTACACGGAAGGAACCCCATGTCGGCCTCATCACCCAACGCGAGCGCTTCCGAGATCGAGCAGCGCGTCTCCATTCCGGCCGCTTTTCCCGGTCCTCGGGCACGAGTCCTTCGAATTCTCCGCAAGTGGGAAGCGTCGCTCGCCGCCTTTCCGGCTGACGTGTTCGCCGGCGCTGACCCACAATGATGGACGCGACCCCGTACGGCTGCGAGGAAGTGTTTCGCCGGCTGGACGATTACCTGGATCGGGAGCTCTCCGGAGAGGAGATAGCGCTGGTCCGGGAACATC
>JBOHSH010000177.1:0-2231 GCA_050733195.1 Gemmatimonadales bacterium | reverse complement strand
GCGCTTCCGCCCCCGTCAGCTACAAATGCGGGTTATGTGGCAGCCGGGAGCCCGGGCGGCCGGGGGCAGGATGTCGTGCACCCGCCCGTTACTGCAGAAAACATGCTGCGGGAACGTTCCGGGCGCCAGCACGAAGACCCTGCCGGTGGTCACGGAATCTGGTCCGCGCCGATCCCCGCGGCCGCCCCCCCGCCCGTGCACGGGACCAGCTCTCGATGCCTGGGCGGCCCGCCCCGCTCGTGGCCAGCGAGCACCGAAGCTGATGGGGAGCCAGAGCCCGCGCCGCTCGGGTCGGGCGCTCGCGCCACGGCGCGACGGAGCGCCGGGTTCTCGCGCGACCAGGGCATAGCACTCGATCCAACGGGGCGATTGACCGCTGGCGTGGCGCACCCACGGAGCTGCGGCCGTGGCGCGCTGGCCTTCAGGAGGTGACGGCTAACGCGGACTCCGTGGCGAGGATGCCGGAGGCGGGCCGCCGGGGCACGGAGCACCTGGTGAATGCAGTTGGGGGGAGAGGGATCGTGGCGGGGCACCACCACCTTTTCCATCTTGGCGTGCCACATAACCAGTGATTGAGCTGCACCACCCCATGCAGCCTACTTCGGATTCGAACCTGCAACGGCGACACCGGGCCGTACACATATGCCGCGAGTCTGCACAGGCATATGTCGAGCCCCCCTGAGACTCGGCCGCCTTAGCCTGCGAACGTGTACGACATGCCCGAATTATGCCTCCGAATATCGCCTCGACCTGGACCGGGGAACAGGCGAGGCGAACACCGGGAAGTCCCCCGCTCCGGGCTGCCAACGCCACTCCCCGCCTCCGGAGGAATCGTCGGAAACCCTATGACTACTCGTAGGTGCCCTGGCCTGGCTCGGCCGTTGCGCCTGCACGAGCAAGGAAGCAGACCGGAGAATCTGGACCACTGATCCTCCGACCTGCGCCCCCAGCCGGCGGCGACAATATCGCCGCTGACCCACCCCTCACGCCGCCGGCGCGACATCGCCGGGACCGAGTGACGGCTCGTCACCCTCACCCGAATCCCCCGCTCGGCCCCTGATCCGGCTCGGACCAAAGACGTTGCGGGCGCTCTTCCAGGCGCCCATCAGCTCGGAGCTGTCCCCAAACCGATAGGTGACCAGCCCGTCCAGCACCCGCACCTGCCCCACGATCTCCGTGGCCACGGCCTGGAGGTCCGTGCTGGCGCCGACGTGATCGCGCCGCCCCGTTCGGTTGGCCTCGAGGGTCGCCTCGAACTCCGAGACGGCCTTGGCGAGGGCCTCGAGCAGGCTGTCGGACATCCCCACGCTCACCAGCAGCTCCTTCTGCGCCGTCGCCTTCTCCAGCATGCCCCTCACGGCCGTGAGGAAGGTCTGGTGGGAGACGGAAAGACCGGGAAGGTGGAACTGCTGCGCCAGCTCGGCCCGGCCCTTCGCCGCCACGGTCCCCACCGCGACGAGGTAGCGCACCAAGCTTGCTCTGAAGGGCCCGGCGTAACGCCTTCCGCTGCGCCGCCGCCGACCTCGCGGTGACCACTCCGTTCCGCTGCTGCGTCCCGAGCTGCTCGGCGCGCTTGAGCAGCTCCTCGAAGCGGGCCAGCGCGGCGGTGTCGCCCGGGCCCTCGGTGGGATGGGCCCGGAGGAAATCCCGGACCCGCGCGGCCATCTCGATTCTCCTGCGCACTACGGCATTCATACTTCCTCCTCGGGCTCCCTCGGGCTAATGCGGCCGTGACGTCGAGGCGCGAGGCCGCGGACAGTGCTCGGCGCTCGCCTCGACGAGCGCCGGCTCGGGAGGAGGAAGAAAACTTCAGGCTCGTGAGCACCGTGCGCGCTATGCCCGCCGCCGCAAGCGCCAAGTCCGCTCCCGCATCCGCCACTCACCTCCCCCATCGAAGCGCCAACTCCTTGCGCCGTCCGATGAACGGCACCGCATCGGCGAGGCGCGTGACGAAAACCGATGGCGCGGCGTGTTACGGCGAAAGTCGAAACCGGAAAGGCGATGGCCTGTTCCCGTGTCTCCGAAGGAGGACGCTCTCGGGCCTGACCCGGGGACTCGCTAGAGGCGGACCAGGCGATAGCGGATGAGGTATGCCTCGTCGAGCTCGAATTGCGCGGGCCGTCAGGGCCGGTGCATCTTCCGCGGCGCTGTCGCACGCCGCCTCCCCGGCATTGAGGTATCACCATGATTCGGGATGTTCTTCGTGACCTGAAGTACGCGCTCCGCTCCTT
>JBOHSH010000176.1:0-15352 GCA_050733195.1 Gemmatimonadales bacterium | reverse complement strand
GCGGCGAGCATGCTGCCCGTGCTCTCGATCGGCTCGACCTGGACCGCTGCGGGCTTCTCGCCGCGGCGGGACGTGCCGAGGAGGTTGGCCCGGGTCGCGACCGCGAGCGCGGCGAGGGTCTCCGGCTGGCGGAACTCGGGCGTACCGATACGGGTCACCACGTCGCTCACGGGGAGCCAGGTGAGCGCGGTACCGCTGCCGTCGCCCCGGTCGCGAAGCTTCCGCGCGGTCCAGATCTCGAGGGCGTCGCGGTCCTCCGTCGGGGGGATGGCGCCCAGCCGGGCGAGCGACCCGACGCCGCTTCCCGTCGTGCGCCGGAGCAGATGCCGCGCGGCTTCCTCGCCACTGCCGCGCGCGGTCGGAAGGGCCAGCCCGTTCTCGTGCCGGAGGAAGGCCAGCTCACCCTCGTCCATCGCGATCAGTACCACGGCCGTATCGGCGGTGAGCATCCGCACCGCGGCTTCACCCGCCATCGCCTGGGCGAGATCGGCGGCGCGGGCATGCCGCGGCGCGAGGATGGGGCGGAGGTCATGCTGGCGCTCGAGCGCCTTCGCGATCTGCTCGAGGCGCGGGCGCCCTTCCGCGAGCCGGCGCACCTGCAGCTCCTCGAAGCCGCGGGTCAGGCCGCCCTGCCGGAGAGTACAGGCGTCGTAGAGGAAGGCGAAGCGCGGCTCCCGGCTCCACCAGCCGCCGCTCGCGATCCGGGCCCAGCGCTCGACCTCCAGCTCGACCCGCGGGCGGATCAGCTCCGGATCCACCAGCCCGCGGAGCCGACGTGCCGGCTCGGAGCTGCCGAGGAGCGCCGCCCGGGCGTCGACCTCGGAGATCTCCTCCTCGTACCGCTCGACCGGGCGCCCCGGCACGCCGCCGAGGAACAGCGTGAGGATCCGGCGGTCGTCGGCGCCGATCCGGAGGCGCACGGAAGCGCCCCGCCCCTGGAGCGCGCGGTCCACCGTGTCGAGGTAGAGGTCGCGATGAAAGCTTCGGGTAGGGGCACCCGCGTGGAGCCTCAGGGGCAGCCGCGCTTCCCGAAGCGTGGCGAGGAGCGCCGTCCCGGCCACGTCACAGCGGAACTGGGCTTCGGCCGCCATCAGGGCGAGGGCGTCAGCGACCGCACGTCGATCGTGACGATCTTGGGCAGCACGGCGCGCCGGATCGCCTCGACGACCAGCGTGTTCGGGACGGTCTTCTTGAAGCGGATCCGGTAGAGCGCCATCGCCCGGCCGCTGTCGGCGGGGCCGGCCTTCTCGAACTCCCAGCGCTTGACCTGATTGGCCAGCACCTGTTCCACCGCCTGGCGCACCGCCACGGCGTCATCCGGCTGCATCACGATCCGGAGGTGGGTGTCGAACTTCGGTTTCGGGATCTTCTGTTCGGCGGTGTCGCCGATCGCGCCGGAGTCTTCGATCGAGGCCTCGACCCGCTTGCTCCGCTCCGAGGCGCGCTGGGCGAGCGCCTGGAGCTGATCCGGGGTCATCGACTTGAGGAGCTGCTGGTCGAGCATGCTCATGAACTCGCGGCCCCCCCCCGGCGCCGCCTGGGCCCGCACCTGCTGCAGCCGCCGCTCCGCCACGCCGGCCTCCAGCGCGCCGGGCATCCGGCCGAAGTCGAACTGCCAGGCCATGAGCACGATCAGGTTGAAGAAGGCGGAGATGGCGAGCGCGAGCGGCATCACCTGCATGCCTGCCGACAGTCCGACCGCGATCGCGAGGAAGATGTAAATGGCGTCCTTGGGATCCTGGAGCCGGTTGCGGAACGCCACCGCGCCGACCACGCCGCCGAGGCCGAACGCCAGGGCGAGGCTGCTCCGGACCAGCATCACGACGCCGGCCACGATGATGGGAAGGAAGATCAGCGTCTGCACCGTCGACTGGCTGAATCCCCGCTTGGCGCGGGTCATGATGTACACCCAGGCCACGGGCAGCATGAGGAGCACCGCGCCGAACATCGTCACCAGCGACTCGAGAGCGATCTCCGCTCCCGACAGACCGAGGGGCGTATCCGCCTGGGCGGCCACGAGCCCGCCGCTGCCGCTCTGCATCGCCTGCTGGAAGCGCGCCATCGAGAACACGCCGGGCAGCCGCGGCTCGAATTGGTAGACCACCACCAGCACGACGGCGAGCACCACATAGAACAGCGCCACCCGTTGCAGGGGACGCGTCGCGAACCAGGACGGCTTGGACGGCTTGGAGGAAGCAGGCGCGGAGGAAGAGGCGGCGGAGCGTGTCGCCATCGATGCCTCGACTGGAGGAAGAGAGCGGGCAGGTGTGGAAGCCGCTGCCCTCGAATAAGATACTCGATTGTAACAGGACGGGACTACTAGGGAGCTAGGGACTAGGGACTAGGGAGCTAGGAAGGCTAGGGAACCAGGATGTTGAACCATCATCTGCGCCTGCCTTCGGATCCTCGGCCGGGTACCCCTCTTGTCGCCCTGCTGCATGGGCGAGGGAGTGATAGGGACGACCTGGCCGGGCTCGCGGATTCGCTTCCGCCGGAGGCGATCCTGGCGTTCCCGAACGCGCCGTTTCCCGCGGCGCCCTGGGGCTACGGGCCAGGGTGGGCATGGTACAGGTTCCTGGGCGGGGCGACGCCGGAGCCGGAGAGCTTCGAGGCCGGCCAGGCGGCGCTGGAGGGGTGGCTCGACGCGCTCGTCGCCTCACTCCCGGTTCGCCCGGGCCCCCTCATCGTCGGCGGATTCTCCCAGGGAGGCACGAGCGCAATCGGCTACGCCCTCAGAAACCCGGGCCGAGTCCAGGGCGTCCTCAACTGGAGCGGGTTCGTGCCCGAGCATCCGAGCGTCGGGGTCGAGCCGGACCGCATGCGCGGGCTCCTGGTCTTCTGGGGACACGGCGTCAGGGACGGGAACGTGCCGCACCCGCTCGCGGTCGCGGGCCGCGCCGCGCTGGCCGGGGCCGGCGCGGTGGTCACGGCAAGGGATTACCCGGCCGGGCACACCATCACCATCGAGGAGCTGGCGGACTCGGCGCACTGGCTCACCCAGTTCACGACCGCCTGAGCACGGACATGACTCAGCTCGTCACCGCGGGGTTCCATCACGTCACCCTCGTCTCGGGAGACGCCGGGCGCACCGTCCGCTTCTATCGCGACCTTCTCGGGCTGCCGCTCGTCAAGCGCACCGTCAATTTCGACGACCCGACGGCGTATCACCTCTACTTCGGACTGAACGGCGGGGAGCCGGGCACGCTTCTCACCTTCTTCGAGTGGCGCGGCGCCGCGCGCGGGGCGCCGGGAATCGGCGGGGTCCATCACGTGGCGCTCGGCGTGGGCGATGAGGCGGCGCTGCTCAAGTGGAAGCGCCGGCTCAACGACGCGGGGGTGAGCACGACCGGTCCGATCGATCGCGGGTACTTCCGCTCACTCTACTTCCGTGATCCCGACGGGCAGATTCTCGAGCTGGCGACGGCTGGGCCCGGGTACGCCGTCGACGAGCCCGCCGACCGGCTCGGAACGACCGAGCGGTCTCCCGCGGCCCGCCAGCTCCCCTCGAGCGAGGAGGGACGAGCCTACGCCGAGCGGACCCATCCGGAGCCCGTAGAATCCATCACGCGGGAGATGGCGCTCTCCGGGATTCACCACATCTCGGCGATCAGCTCGGATCTCGAGCGCGCGAACGGGTTCTACCATCGGGCGCTGGGCCTGTCGCGTGTCAAGCGGGCTCGCAATCAGGACGACCTGAGCATGCCCCATCACTTCTGGGCGAAGTACGAGCAGGGGGTCGTATCGCCCCGGAGCAGCTGGACGCTCTTCGGCTTCCCGCCCGGAGGGAAGCGGACGCGGGGGGGCGTCGGCCAGACGCACCACGTGGCGTTCCGGGCCCCGGACGCCGACACGCAGCTCGCCTGGCGCGAGTCGCTCGTCGCCGCCGGCCTCCAGGTGACGCCGGTGATGGACCGGAGCTACTTCACGAGCATCTACTTCCAGGATCCCGACGGATTGCTGCTGGAGATCGCGACGGACGGCCCCGGCTTCGCCATCGACGAGGAGCCGGAGGCGCTGGGCCGGAGGCTCACCCTTCCCGCATGGCTGGAAGGGAGCCGGCCGGAGATCGAGAAAGGGCTGGTGCCGTTCTAGGGCTCGCGGCGCCGTTCGGCGTCAGTACGGGAAGCCGAACCCGAGGAAGAACCGGCCGCCCTTGTCTCCACCCTCTTTCTTCGAGGGGACTCCGATTCCGGCCACGAGGACGTTGCCGCGGCCGGCCCAGTTCATGAAAATGCCGCCGCCGAACGAGGTTTGGAGCTCGTTGCTGTCCTCGCCTTCCACCCACACGCGCCCGGCATCGCCGAACCCGAACACCCCCTGCTCGCCCGGCACGAAGAACCGGATCCGGGTGAGAGGAAGCCGGAGCTCGGCCGAGCCGTAGGCGGACTTCTCCCCGGCGAATCGGTTGGAGCGATACCCCCGCAGGGTGCGGAACCCGCCCAGCGTCGGCGCCTCGAAGTAGGGGAGCTGCCCGGAGGTCCACTCGCCGCCGGCCATGAAGTTGAGCGACGGCTGCCACCGGCCGCCGGGCGCGAGCGTGAAGGAGCCTTCCGCCCCCGCCTTGTAGAAGGTCTCGTCCACGTCCCACGCCTTCGGCACCACGCTGCCCCGGAGCCGAAGCCGGGCCCCCCTGGTCGCGAACTTCGGGATGTCGCGCCCGTCGAGGTCGAGCTTCATCTCGACCCCGGCCATGCCGAACCGCCCGGTGCCGTAGGGCGCGTCCTGCGCGATGAACCGGTCGCGGTTCCGCCGGTGGTCGAGATCGGTGTCGCTCCACTTGACCATCGGACCCAGCGTGAACTCGTTGCGCTCGCCCCAGCGAAGACCCCATCCGAGGGCGAGTCCGAACACGTTCTGATCGAGACGGTGGAAGGAGGTGGCTTGGCTCACGGTCTCGTTGCCGAAGCCGTACCAGCGAAGCACCTCGATGCCGCTCGCGATCGCGTCGATCCAGAGATGGCTGGGGGAGTTCTCGCCGTAATTCTTGTAGCCGAGGGCGATCCGGCCCGACTTCTCGCCGGTGGCATATACCCCGTGGTAGGTGACCCGGCGCGCGGACGGCAGCTGGCGGAAGCCGTACCAGTTCGTGATGCCGCCCCAGCCGATCATCAGGCCGACGTCGGGCCCGATGAAGAGGAAGGGCGCCGTGAGCGTCTTCTTGCCCCAGTCGCGCGGCGGCAGCGCGCTCTCCCGGGTGGTGTCGATCGGCGGGTTCCACAGCTTGGTGCGGATCTTTCCGCCTTCCGCGAGGTTGTCGCCCTTCTCGTCGTAGAGGCGGACACCGGAGCGCGCCGTGAGCACGTACCGGTCGTCGCCGCCGGCGCCGATAGCGCGCACGACGGGGGAGCCGCGGCTCGCGCCCTCGACGGTGAACCGGTCGTTGCCGCCCTGGAGATAGACCCGGACCTCGTCGGTATCGTCGGGGTCGAAGCGGCGGGTGTAATAGGTGACTCCATCCGCGCTGAGCGTCACCGTTGTGGTGCCGTCCTCGTTCAGGGTGACTTTCGCCTCGTCGTCCTTGTCGGAGGCCCACACCTCCACCCGGTCCGCCAGGAGGTCATAGTACTTGCGCGCCATCTCGTCGATCCGCTCGCGCCGTGTCTTGAGCGCGGACGTGAGCCGGTCGGCGTCGAGCGGCTGATACTCCGGCGGGACGAGCGCCGCGGCGCGCGCGATCGCCTGATCGGTCATCCGCGACTGGAGGACCGCTGCGACCGAGTCGTAGACCGGCTCGTCCAGCTCGGTGAGCAGCCGGCGGTCGATGTCGCGGCCGTTCCAAGTGTGCCCGACGATGTCGCCGTACTTCGACCCGAAGTTGAGCAGCTGGGGCGCGGTGCGGCGCGCCTGGGAGAGCATGAAGCCGTCGAAGCGGACGAATGCCTGGTCGCGGTCGCGGGGGATGGGGAGCCAGCGCTTCCGGCCGCCGCGCTCGAGGAGCGCCCAGCGCCACTGGTCGCGATGACGGTCCCAGTCGCCGATGTAGATGTCGGTGAGCCGCGCGAGCAGGAACTCCCGCGCGTCGACTTTCACCGTCGGGTCCTTGTCGAGGCGCTCGTAGAGCCCGTCGGTGGAGACGACGTCGCTCGCACCCTCGAACGGAACGCCCTCGTCCATGCCGCGCGGGCGCTCTTCGATCGTGCCGAGCAGGCCGGCGAACTCGCTCCGGAACTCGCCGAGCCTGGCGTCGTCCGGCATCTGCACCAGCACGGGGACCGGGTGCAGCACGCCGGCGGCCTCGAGCAACGGAGGCACGACCACCGCCGCGGCCGGGTGCGCGCTGCTCATCTGATCCTGCAGAATCTCGGCGGCGAAGGTGTTCTGGAGCTGCTCGGGGAGGAGACCCGTCGGGTCCTTGTTCACCGAGCGGAACTGGTACTCCTTCCCGTCGCCCCCCTTCATCCGGAGCGACCTGGTCTGCGCGCCGCCGCCCTTCTGCGTGGGCGTGAGGCCGCCGCCATACGTGGCGAGGTCGAGCACCGGGACCCGGATCGGCGTGGTCCAGAGCTTCCGGTAGCGCGTGCCGAAGAACATCCGGTAGAAGCCGCCGGCATCGTACTCCTCGTTCGGGATGACGGTCACCGTCCGCGTGCCCGGAGGCGCCTGCGCCTCGAGCGAGCCCGGCGACAGCGGGGCGAGGGTCAGCAGAGCCACGACGGCCGCCGCGCCGCGTGAAACGGGCGTCCTGGGCAGGTGGGACATCACGTCAGTCCTCCGCAGCTTCCTTGAGCCAGATGGCATACGCTTCACGCGCCCCCGTGGTTCCCACCGTGATGACCGACAACCGGATGCTTCCCGACCGCAGCAGATCCACGCGCATGAACCCCGACAGGGCGGCCCGGTACGCGGTTTCCTTCCGCGCGCCGACGGGGCTCGTGTGCCCGAAGTATCCCGCGCCGCTCACCACCGTGAACTCCGCGCCCGGGCCCTTGAAGATCTGGAGGTTGTGGTCGTGCCCCGCGGCGTAGAGGAGCGCCTTGCCCTCCTTGAGGGCCCGCTCCAGCGCGGCCCGCATCCGCCGGTTCTCCCGGCCGTTGATATCCTGATCGGAGATACCGCGAGTTCGCGCGGCCGGATAGAGGGAGCCGATCAGCGGCAGCGGGATCCAGAGCCAGTTCTTCACCTCCCGAAGGGGGAAGACGTGGTCCCAGATGGTGAAGTGGCCGCCGTGCTCACCCGCGGTGGCCAGCGGGTGGTGGGCGGTGACGATCACCGCCCGGTTCCCGGCGTTCTTGATGACCGCGGTCAGCTCCTTCTCGAACTCTTCTTCCGACTTGGCGAGGCAGAGGGTGTCCGGCCCCCGGGGCTTGGGCAACGCCCCGTGAAGCCACCACTGGGTATCGATGAACACGAGCCGGAGTCCGGTACCCACGTCGGCCCACTCCGGCCCGGGACAGCCGTTCCTGGGCCGCTGCTCGGCGAACCCTTCGCCCTTCACCCGGATGAAGCGCTGGGACCGCTTGATGTTGTCCCAGCCGGTCACCCCCATCCGGCTCCAGTCGTGATTCCCGGGGATGAAGAAGGCCTTGCGCTTGCTCGTGCGCGCCACCGCGACCTGGTTGTCCAGCCGGCGCTCCATCTCGAGCCGGAGCGCGAAGTCGGTGGAGTCGGGAAGACCGCGGGGATAGAGGTTGTCGCCCAGGAAGGCGATGACGCTTCCCGCGGGCGACGTTCCCGACTGGCGGGTCAGCTCGGCGAGGACGGGGTCATCCGGATAGGGCGCGCCCGCGTCGCCGATCAGGAAGATGGAGACGGCGATCGAGTCGCGGGGCACGGGCGGAGCCGCCGGCGGCGGCGTGTGTCCGCCGCCGCAGCCCGCGAGCGCCACGAGGATGACCAGCGCGTGACGTGTCAGATCAGCGGCCGCACGAATAGATGGACAGCATCCCGGCTCCCTTCCCGCCCTCGTCGCCCACGACCACCCGGCCGTCGGGCAGAATCGTGAGCGCCTCCGGCTGGAGGTGCCGGCGCGACAACGGGCCGAAGCTTACCAGCTTTCCGTCCCGGGCAAAGAGCACGGCGGCCCCGTTTGCCGCCGAGATGGCGAGGTAGTCGCCGCTCACCGGGTCGCGCTCGAGGCCGGAGCCGCGGAAGTCCCGGCCGAACCGCTGCTGGAACGTGACGGGCAGCGGCACCGAGAGATGATCGGGCGACAGGAGCTTCGCGTCGCCGATCGACCACCGGAAGACCGTCACCGTCCCGCGCAGCTCCGCGTGGAGCGGCGTCTTGCAGAGCAGGAGGAGCGCGCGGTCGCGCGGCTCGTAGGCCAGCCCCTCGAACTCGCACCACTTCCCGGCTCCCGTGTCGTGCAGGGTGAAGGGCACCGTCTCGCTCGCCTTCCCCTCGCGGGTCTCCAGAATCCTGCCGTCGCTCGTCATGAGGAAGATCGAGCCGCCGGCGACGGCGATTCCCTCGAAGTCCGCCCGGGCCGGGGCCGGTCCGAGCGCAAACGCCTTGACGAGCCGGCCGTTCGCCGGATCCAGGACCCCGATCTGGCCGCGCTCGTCGTTGTGGGTGAAGAGCCGGCCGTCCTCTCCCGCCGCGAGCCCCGAGATCTCGCGGAGGCCCAGCACCAGGCTGAACCGCCTGGCCTGGTCCTGGCCCAGACAGGCGACGAGGTCGGAAGGCTTCGCTTCCGCGGCCTGCGCGGCGGGCGTCCCCGCTTCGCCGCGGTCGTCGCCGCCCCCCTCGGGGGGCGCGCAGACCACCGTCAGCAGGAGCCCCGCGGTCCAGTACCGCGGCATCAATGGATTCTGGCTCCGATCACGTTGGGCGCCATCTTCATGAGCAGCGCGTCCTCGAGACTCGTGGGCTCGAGGTCCTTCCTGAGCCGGATCAGGTATTTGAGCACGCCCCGTCCCTTCGGGTCGGTTTCGATCTCCGCGAGCTTGAACCGCCGGGCCTCCGTCCCCAGAATCGCCTCCACCGGCTCCCTCGCCTTCTCGACGTTCCGCGCCCGCACCAGCAGCACGTGGTTGTACCCCTTGGGCCTCCGCTTCTCGCCGTTCGTAGTCACCCACGCGCCGACCAGCAGGTGACTCGGGCTCATGCCCAGCTCCGACGTGGCGTACTCGTGCTGCCAGAGCAGCAGCGCGATCAGGTTGAACACCAGCGAGAATACCGCCGCGGCCGCAAGGGCGTCGACTCCCGACGCCAGCCCGATCCCGATCGCCACCAGCATGTAGAGCGCGTCCCGCGGATCCCGCAGCTGGTTGCGAAACCGGACCGCGCCCACCACGCCCGCGAGACTGAATGCGAGGGCGAGGCTGTTGCGGGCGACGCTCACGACGCCGGCGACCGCAGTGGCGAGGATCAGAATCGTCTGGACCACCGACTGATCGAAGCCCTTCCGGGCCCGCGCCGCCATGTACACCCAGGTCGTCGGCACCATGAGCAGGAACGCGCCCGCCATGCCGAGGGCCATGGATACACTCACGCGCCACACGAACCACGGCGCGGGGTCGCTGATGACACCCTCGATCGACTGCCCGCGCTGGGCCAGCTCCTGCAGCCGGGCTCCCGAGATCATCTCGGCCGCCCCGGGGATCCACCGCACCGCCGCCGCTCCTATCGCGATGATCACGGCGTAGTAGATCGCGAGGGCGAGGAACGGCCTCTCCACCGGGTACGTGAAGCCGTGGGCCAGCTTGCGGGCCACGTCCGCCGGAAGGCCCGAAGCGAGCTTCGGACCATCGGGACCCGGGGGCGGTGGCACCGCCTCCAGGGTCTTCACATCAATGGTCCTGGCGTCCTTCGCGACCTTGTCCTTCGGCTCTTTGTCCTTCATATCCTTCGCCCCGTCCGGGGTCTTCATAATAGCTCGCCGCGGCGACACGGGTGACCGATCCCCGGTCGGGTACCCGCCGGTGGTGTGGTTCCCTCCAGGGTCCGTTCAAGGAAACGCCCGCGCGCAACGGCGAATACACAACCAGCTCCAGGGGATCTCTTAACGTCCGGCCGGGTTGGGGCGTATATACCGCTGGATTCAACCTCTACCTGGAGCACCTCGATGCGCGCAGCCGTTCTCTCACTCGCCGCCCTCGTCACCCTCGCCGCGGCAGCCGGCGCTCAGACCAAGACGGATTTCAGCGGTACCTGGAAGCGGAACGCCGAGAAGAGCGACCCGATCGGCGGGCCCGGCGGCGGGGGGGGCGGGGGCGGGGGCGGGATGGGAACCTCGACGAGCGTCGTCACCCAGGCGGCCGACAAGATCGTCATCGCGACCACCTTCGGCGAGAACACCCGGACCCTGACCTACACGCTCGACGGCAAGGAAAGCGTGAACCCCGGGATGCGCGGCGGCGAGACCAGGAGCACCGCCAGGTGGGACGGCGCGGCGCTGGTCATCGAGAGCACGTCGACCCGCAGCACGCCCAGCGGCGACGTCACCATCACGTCCAAGGAAGTCCGGACCATCTCGGAAGACGGCAAGACGATGACCGTCGTCACCACCAGCACGTCGCCCATGGGCGAGCAGACCCGGAAGACGGTCTACGACAAGCAGTAGGGGTTCTGGGTTCTGGGTTCTGAGTTCTGGGTTCTGGGTTCTGGGTTCTGGGTTCTGAAAGCAGGAATCCCGGTTCCGTGCTTGTGCGGAACCGGGATCTTCTCGCTCGGGAGAGCCACTGGTCGGATTTGAACCGACGACCGCTCGATTACGAATCGAGAGCTCTACCCCTGAGCTACAGTGGCGGAGGCGTTGCGGATGCCCTGGCGCGGATTCGAACCGCGACGCCTTTCGGCACTACCCCCTCAAGATAGCGTGTCTACCAATTTCACCACCAGGGCGCGCGCAACAGTATAGCGGCGAAGGAATTGGGAGGCAATGACTTCAGGGTCTGGACGTCGGGGCAGAGGTAAATTCCCAGACATGCGCAGCTCCATGCTCCTTTTCGTGATCGCGGCCTGTGCCCCGAGTCCGCCCACCGTCCCCATTCTTTCCGATCTGGGCCGGCATCATGTGGCGATCAGCACGCGGGACACGCTGGCCCAGGCCTACTTCGACCAGGGCATGCGGCTCGTCTATGCGTTCAACCACGCCGAGGCGATACGGTCGTTCCGGGAGGCCGGGCGGATCGACGGCGACTGCGCCATCTGCGCCTGGGGCGAAGCGCTCGCCCACGGTCCCAACATCAACCTGCCGATGGACTCGGCGAACGGGGCGCAGGCGCTGGCGGCCATCGCAGAGGCGGAGGGGCTCGCGTCGAAGGCGAGCCCGAGAGAACAGGATCTCATCAGGGCACTCTCGGTGCGCTACGGCCCCGACCCGGCCGCCCAGGCGAGCCGGGATTCCGCCTATGCGCGGAGCATGGAGAGCCTGCTCGACCGGTACGCCGACGACGCGGAGATCGCGACGCTCTATGCCGAAGCGGTGATGAACCTGAGCCCGTGGAACTACTGGAATCCGGACGGGACGCCGCGGCCGGGGATGGACCGGGCGATCATGGAGCTCGAGCGGGTTATGGCCGGAAACCCCGAGCACCCCGGCGCCTGCCACTATTACATCCACGCCGTCGAGGCGGTCCATCCCGCGCGCGCCGTGCCCTGCGCGGAGCGGCTCGCGAGGACGATGCCGGGCGCGGGGCACCTCGTGCACATGCCCGCGCACATCTACGTCAGGGTCGGCCGGTACGCGGATGCGGTCGAGGCCAATCTCCACGCGGCGCATGCCGACTCGGTCTACCTCGGCATCGACCGTGCGCCGGGCTTCTACGACGTGGGCTACGTCCCCCACAACCATCACTTCCTCGCCTTCGCGGCCACGCTGGCGGGCACTCCGGAGCCGGCGATAAGGGCGGCGCGCGCGGCGGCCGCTCTCACCGGGCCGGAAGGGGCCAAGCTCGCGCTCGAGACCGAGTTCGTGCTTCCAGCGCCGCATCTCGTGCTCGCCGCCTTCGAGCTATGGGACTCGGTGCTGACCGAGCCGATGCCGCCGGCAGGCCTGGACGTCGCTACCGGGCTTGCGCTCTACGCCCGGGGGACCGCCCTGGCCGCGAAGGCTCGAGGGAAGGAGGCGGAGATCGCGCTCGACACCGTCCGTACACTCGCGGCCCGCGCTCCCGAAGGAACCCGCCGGCAGCTTCTCGGTGTGGCCGAGCACGCCCTGGCCGGCGAGATCGCGCGGCGGGAGCGACGGTGGCGGGACGCCGAACGGGAGCTTCGGACCGCGGCGGCGATCGAGGATTCCCTCCCCTACATGGAGCCGCCCTACTGGTTCTCTCCCGTGCGCCACACCCTCGGTGCGGTGCTCCTCGAGGCCAGGAAGGCTGCGCCGGCCGAAACGGTCTATCGCCAGGCCCTGGAGCGATTCCCCGACAACGGCTGGGCGATGACGGGGCTCCGGCGGAGCCTCACGGCCCAGGGCCGCCACCGGGAAGCTCGAGACATCTCCGGGCGTCCCGACGTATCCTTCAAGCCATGAGCCGCTGGATCCTGCTCCTCGGAGTACTCCCGCTCACGCCTGTCCTGGCGCAGGAGCGGGACACGGCGCGCGCCGACACCGCCCGCCGGCTCGGCGATGTGGTGGTCGAGACCCGTCGCGGACTGGCGACGGTCGGTGGATCGGCGGCTCTCGAGCTCAGGCTCGAGTCGCTCAGGCTGCCGCCCGCGCCCACCCTCGAGCAGGTGTTCCGCACGCTCCCCCTCCTTCACGTACGCCGGAACTCGCGGGGCGAAGCGGAGTTCTCCGCCAGGGGCTCGGAATCGCGGCAGGTGGCCGTGCTGGTGGACGGCGTGCCGCTCACGATCGCCTGGGACGGCAGGGTCGATGCCTCGGTCATCCCGGCCCACGCCGTCCAGCGGATCGGATTCGTGCGCGGGCTCTCGTCGATGCTGCATGGGCCGAACGTGCTTGGCGGGGTGATCGAGCTGGGCGTCGGCCAGTCGTTCGAGCAGCCGACACGGTCGTCGGCGCAATTCAGCGCCGGCTTCGACCACGTGGGGACCTATGGCGGGACGGGCAGTGTCTCGATGCCGTTCCGAAGCTCGGGCGGACAGTGGCTGGCGCGAGCCGGGATCGGCTGGAGCGACAGCCCCGGGTTCCCCCTGGCGCGCGGCATCGTCGAGCCTCTGCCCGGGGAGGACGAGGATCTTCGGGTCAACACTGACGCGGAGCAGATCGACGGGTTCGGCTCGGTGCGGTACCAGTCGAGCCGCGGAGGCTGGGTCTCTCTCTCCGGAACCACCTTCCACGCCGAGCGCGGCATCGCCGCGGAGCTCGGCGTGACCAACGCGCGCTTCTGGCGGTATCCGAAGGTGAACCGCACGATCGCGATCATTTCCGGCGGCACCGGAGATCGGGACACGCCCTTCGGCGGTCGGGGCGATCTCGAGGCGAGCCTCGGTCTCGACGTCGGCCGCACCGAAATCGACCAGTACACGGGCCGCGATTACATCCGGACGAGCGGGTTCGAAGACGGCAGGGATCGCACGCTCACACTTCGGCTCCTGGGCGACCACACCCTGGGCTCGCGCGGGGAGCTCCGGGCTTCGTTTACCGGGTCGGAGACGCGGCATGACGAGCGGCTCCCGGATGCCGAAGCGCGGTACCGCCAGCGGCTCTGGAGCTTCGGGGGAGAGACGGTCTGGCGACTGGTAGAGCGCGCCGGCAGCATCAGCTCGCTCCGGCTTTCGCTCGGCGGAGCCTACGACATCGGCGAGACGCCCGAGTCGGGCGGGAGAGAGCCGCTGGGCACCATCTCATCCTGGGGCGCACGGGCCGGTCTTTCGATGGTGCTGGGCGACGGCAATACGCTGGTGCACGGCGGAGTGAGCCGGCGAGCCCGTTTCCCGTCGCTCCGGGAGCTGTACTCGGAAGCGCTCGACCGGTTCGCGCCCAACCCCGACCTCAAGCCCGAAAAGCTCCTCGCGATGGAGGGAGGGGTCACGACCCGCGTCGGTGAGACGGAGCTTCAGGCCGTGGCCTTCCGTCACCAGATGCGGGACGCCGTCGTGAGGATCACCCTCCCCGACCGGCGGTTCCTGCGGGTCAATCGGAACCGTCTCACGAGCTACGGCGTGGAGCTGCTCGCCTCCACCCTGATCGGGCCCGCCACGCTCGGGATCGACCTCACGGCCCAGTCGGTCGACCTGACCGACACCGAGGCGGGGGTGACGAACCGGCCGGAGAACCTGCCGGAAGTGTTCGGGAGCGTCCACGTCCGGACCCCAGTGGCCTTAGGGATCGATCTGGGGGCCGAAGCGCGGTACACCGGGAATCAGTTCTGCATCGACCCCGGAACCGGGCTCGATACGCGCCTGTCCGGGGGGACGATCGTCAACGGCGAGGTCTCCCGGGTCTTCGGGCTTGGCCGCTCGGGCGGGGGCGGGGGCGGGGGCGGGCTGTTCAGCCAGCTCGAGGGCTCGGTCTCGGTATTCAACGCCGGCAACCTCGCGCTCTACGACCAGTGCGGACTGCCGGAGCCCGGGCGGCTGGTCCGGTTCCAGGTGAAGCTGTTCTAGCCGGGGAGCCGGCCGGCCCCATCTTGCCCCTCAACGCCGCACGGGGGAATATCGTAGGTCCCGTTGCGAGCCATCATCCTCCACACTCGACCTCGAGCTGCTCCATGAGACGTATCCACCCGCTTGCCCGGGGTGCCGTGCTCGCTTCCGCGGCACTGGGCCTGACCGGCCCGCTCCAGGCGCAGGTACCCACCGCCAACGTCGACAGCGCCCTCATCGCCGGCCTCCGCTGGCGCGCGGTCGGCCCCGCCAACATGAGCGGGCGAATCACCGATATCGAAGGAATTCCGGGCACCAAGGTCTTCTACGTCGCGGCTGCGGCGGGCGGGATCTACAAGACGACCAATGCCGGAACCACGTTCCAGGCGCTCTTCGGCGACGAGCGCGTGATCTCGATGGGCGACCTCGCCATCGCTCCCTCGGACACGAGCATCGTGTGGGCGGGGACCGGTGAGGAGGACTCCCGCAATTCGATCTCGCCCGGCCAGGGGATCTACAAGTCCACCGACGGCGGCCGCACCTGGAAGCTGATGGGCCTCGAGAAGACCCAGGCCATCGGCCGGATCGTGGTGCATCCGCGCGACCCGAACACGGTGTACGTCGCGGCCCTCGGCGCCATCTGGAACAGCAACCCCGAGCGGGGGCTCTACAAGACCACCGACGGCGGTCAGACCTGGACGCTGATCAAGTTCATCAGCGACAAAGCGGGCTTCGTGGACGTCGCCATGGACCCGAAGAATCCCGACGTCCTGTTCGCGGCGAGCTGGGAGCGGGTGCGGGGCCCCTACTTCCTGAGGAGCGGCGGGCCGGGAAGCGCCCTGTGGAGGAGCAGCGACGCCGGGAAGACCTGGCACGAGATCAGGGGCAACGGGTTCCCGGAGACCACGAAGGGGCG
>JBOHSH010000175.1:0-10375 GCA_050733195.1 Gemmatimonadales bacterium | reverse complement strand
CGACTCTGGCTCGCGGCGCTGCTGCTCGCCGTCGCGATCCATCTGGATTGGCACCTGGGGCGACCCGGCCACCACGCGGACTTGAGCTTCGCTCTTCCCTATCATTGGCTGCTCGCTCTGCCGGTGTTCGCCGGCCTGCAAGCGTTCGTCAAGCGACGATGGCCTTCTGAGTCCACCATGGCCCTTGGGCTCAGCGTGCTGCTCGGCGTCCTGCTCGGTCAAGGTGTCGAGCCGCTCCTGGAGCTCCTCTCCTCGCCCGGAGACCCCAGCCCCTTCCGGAATGCCGAGCGTTGGCGGGTCTTCCTGGAGTTCATGCTCGCGGGGATTGCAACTCTGGTCATGGTTGCCGTCCTGAATCTTCGCCGTCGAAGTGCCCGGCGGCAGCAGCCGAGGTGAAAACGTTTCTGGTCCGGACCGTCGACCAATGGCGCGCGTGGCTCGACGACCACCATGCGTCGGAGTCCGAAGTCTGGCTCGTCTTCCACAAGGCTCACACCGGCGTTGCTTCGATCGATTACGAGGATGCCCTCGACGAAGCGCTCTGCTTCGGCTGGGTGGACAGTCTCGTCAAGCGGCTGGATGACCGGCGGTATGCTCGCAAGTTCACACGGCGACGCCCCGACAGCCGATGGTCGGACATCAACAGGAAGCGGTACGAGGAGCTCAAGGCGAGTGGGAGGCTGAAGCCGCCCGGGATCGCGCGGGCGCCGACGGGCCGCGGCTATGGACCTCTACCGGCGCGGCTTCCTCTTCCTTCGAGACTTCCGCCGTACATCCGGGCGGCGCTGAGGAAGTCTCCGGTCGCGGCGCGCCATTTCGAGGCGCTTCCGCCATCGCAGCGTCGACGCTATATCGCCTGGATCGAGTCCGCCAAGCGCGAGGACACGAAGCTCAGGCGCTTGAATGAGGCGATCCGGCTCCTGGCCAAGGGCCAGGTCCTGGGGTTGAAGTAACGGCCGATGCGGGAAGGAGCCTGCAATGGATGAGGATCTGGCCCGGATGTCCCGCGGACGGCTGATTCAGGAGGTGAAGAAGCTGCGCCGGGGGATTCGAAGACACCGCGATGCCAGCAGACACGAGCTCTGCTGGCATCACCCGGCGTTGTGGGGGCTTCTGCCGGAGAAGACCGATCCTCTCCCAGTCGTCCCAGAATGGCCGCAGTTCCTCGCAGGCTGCCTGCGGTACCGGAAGTCGCTCGACGTCCAGGCCGCACGCGCGCCGCGAACCCGACAGCGCTACAAGGGCCGCCTCACATTCAGGGCTGACCGAACACCTTGATTGGAACCTTGCTGATGGCATTCGAGTTGTTGCCGAGCTGGCCGGTGCCGCTCGAACCCCAGCAGTAGTTCGGTCCAAACTTCGCGCGGGTTGGAAGACGTAAACGTTGGTGGCTCGACAGCTGCCCCCGATGGGTGATGCCATGCGAATGCTGATTCGACCCAAGCTGTACCTCGGATCCCTCGCGCTCCTCGCCGGATGCTCGCCGCGCGCAGACGAGGGCGGACGCGACGCCGACGCGGCGCAGTCGAGCGTCAGGTCAGCGCTGGATGCGTACATGGTGGCGGCACGGGCGGTCGACGCCGACCGAATGGCCGCCTCGTATACTCTGGATGCCATGTTGTTTGAGCCGGGAATACAGCCTGTTCGGACCCGGGATTCGATTCGGGCGTTCATGGCCTCCTTCCCGGGCGTGCGCGTCGACACGGCCGAGGCCGTGCCCGATACGATCGCGGTGTATGGCCGGACCGCCTATCTCTGGGGGTCCTACTACGAGGTTCTGACGTTTCCAGGCCAGCCGGTGAGCTCCCAGCGCGGCAAGTTCGTGACCGAATGGCGCCGGGAGCCCGGCGGGCCGTGGCTCATCCATCGCTTTTTCCGCGTGCCTCTGCCTTCACCGAGAGCTGGTTCGGCACCGTGAGGGAAACGACACTGCTTTTCGATCGGAGATGCCTGTGCTGGATGACTTGATCTCGACGCTCCTCCCGTACTTCGGCGACGGAAACTATACCGACATCGAGGCCCCGCTGGGGATCGGCCCGTGCTTCGGCAGCACGGTCATGGTTCGTGAGCTCAGCGTTATCACCGACTAGCCCCTCGATCAGCTGAGCTCGCACTGATGCAATTCATCACGAGCTTGCGTGACGGCGTCCGCAGCGGAGAGATCACCTGCAGCATCCGGATCTGGCAGCGGTCACACGTCAAGGTCGGTGGCCGATACCCCCTGCCGCCCGGGCACATCGTGGTGACTTCCGTTCTCGAGATCGGGCTCGCCGACGTCACGCCGGCGCTTGCCCACCGCTCGGGCTTCACGGGGCTGGTTGAGCTCCTCAAGATCGCGAAGCATGGCAGCGGGCGTCGGGTCTTTCTGGTCGAATTCCGGTACGTGGCGTCATGACGCACTCCTGGTTCCTGGTGTTCGCGTACGCGGTCGCGTGCTCGGCCTGGTGGGCCCTGAGCCGCGCCCTGCCTCTCTGGCCCGAGGTCGAGCGGCCCCGCTTCGCCCACCCGTGGCGGGAAGTCGGCATCGCCTTGGTCGCGGTGATCGCCACGCTCGGGCTCGGGCAGCTCTGGGCGCAGGGGATTCGCCTGCCGGCCCGGGGCGCGGCGGCTCCCGTTGTCGAATCCGTCAACCAGCTCATCATCTTCGCCCCGGTGTTGGCCGTGCCGCTCCTTCGCCGGCATGGCTGGTCGAGTGCATGGATCCGCTTCGATTCGCTTCTTGCGCGCCTGGCGATCGGCATGGGCGTCGCGCTCTTCACGCTCTTCCTGTACTCCACTCTCGAGCGCGGCGGGCTTCCGTGGCCGGAGGCGATCAAGCGCGTTTACACGCCGGCGAGGGCACACCTGGCCGTCCAGGTGCTCCTGGAGGATGTCGCGATCGCGATCCTGTTCGTGCGCCTCGCGGCGGCGCTCGGGCCTCGCGGCGCGACCCTCGGCGTGGCGGCCCTGTTCGCCGCAAGCCATATCCCCACGATGATCGCGCGTGGCGACCCAGCCAGCGAGCTCGTGGGGCTGCTGCGTGACTTCGGCCTCGGGGTGCTGGTGCTCGGCACGGTCTGGCGCAGCGCCGACATCGCCTGGTTCTGGCCGGCCCACTACTCCCTGGATATGACGCAGTTCCTGAGCTCCGCGGCCTGATCATGTCGCAGCGACTCGCCCTAGTGGCCGTCCTCGTCCGTGATTATGACGAAGCCATCCGGTATTTCACGACGGTCCTGGGCTTCGAGCTCCTCGAGGACTCGCCGCGCTCCGACGGCAGGCGCTGGGTTGTCGTCGGTCCGGCCGGCTCGCGTGGTGCGAATCTGCTCCTGGCCAAGGCGTCTTCCCCCGTCCAATCGGGACGAATAGGAGATCAGACCGGCGGTCGTGTCTTCCTCTTCCTGCATTCGTCGAATTTCGCCGCGGACCACGCCGCGCTGGCGCAACGCGGAGTGCGTTTCCTCGAGGCTCCGCGTGACGAGCCCTACGGTACGGTCGCGGTCTTCGAGGACCTGTATGGGAACAAGTGGGATCTGATCCAGCCAAAGCCGCTCGCATGATGCTAACATCGCCTTGCAGCGCTTTTCAGGTGGTCCGTCGCTTCGCACTCGCCTTACCCGGCGTCGAAGAAGGGACCTGCTATGGAACGGCGGCGTTTCGGGTTCGGGGCAGGTTCCTCGCCCGCCTGCGGGAGGACGGTGAAACGCTCGCGGTGAAGTGTGGGTTCGAGGAGCGCGACTTCCGGATGCTCTCCAACCCGAGCGTGTTCTTCACGACCGATCACTACCGCGGCTATCCCACTCTTCTGATTCGGCTGCCTGCGGCTCGCCGGGCGGACATCCGCGACATCCTCGAGCAGGCCTGGCGGGTGAATGCGCCCAAGCGGCTCCTCGCGTTACACCAATCCCCTGCGGGAAGCCCGCGACGTACGTCCGCGACCGCGACACGGAAGGCCTCGAAGACGAAGGGAGGCCGAGTTCACCGATGAGTTCATCATCCCGCCGAGCGGGCTCCCTCTCCGAAACCGTCCGCTTCGCACTGCGCCGAATGCACCCTTGGCGGGTCGTTATCGGCGAGGATCTCATGATCATCGTGGTCGGCGACTCGGTGGAAGTGCGCAGACCGTGAGCCCGGGAGGGGGTTGGCGGCCGTCAGGGCCGCGGCCGAACCTGCTCCGCCCAGCTCTTCGCGCCGCTCACGCCGTTGAGAAACGGGAGAACCGTCGAGGCCAGGACCGTGGCTGCGAAGAGCTCGTAGTGGGTGAAGTCAGGGATAATCGCCAGGCGGTTCTTCGCCATGTGCTCCCGCATCCAGCCCGCGTCCTTGAGCCCTCCTCCCAGCAGCTGGTAGAACGACACGATGTGCTCGGGGCGGATCATGTCGCTGTCGCCGTAGACCAGCATGACCGGCATCGTGAGCTTCCGGACGTCGGCCGACCAGTCATACGGCCGTCGCATGTACTCTCCCATCGCATCGAGCAGTCGCGGGAAGTCCTGGGGCCGCGGCGCGATCGCCACGTACGACTGGTACATCGGCGTGTTCTTCATCGATTCGGCCATGGCGGCGCCCACCTGCGCCTGCTGCGGCAACATCTCGGCGAAGAAGCCGTTCTGGGCGTAGGGAGCGGATGCGACGACGAGCCGGCGCACCCGCGCCGGGTGCTGGATCGCGAGCCGCAGCGCCGCGCCCCCGCCGAGCGAGTATCCCATGACGTCGACCTGCCTGAGTCCGAGACCGGTGAGCACGGCGGCGAGGTCGTTGCCGATGTCCACGGGGTCGATCTTCCGGTTGCCGAGCGTCGTGCGTCCGTGGCCGTGAAGGTCGACGCCGATCACCCTGCGATGCTCCGCGAGCCGGGTGAGCACGGGCCCGAACATGCCCGTCGAGCCGAGTCCGCCATGGAGCAGGAGCAGGGGCTCCCCTTTGCCGTGGATTTCGAACCAGTAGTTCACGCCATTGGCGGAGACGTAGCCGCTGGAATCCGGCTTCGGCGCCGCTGGTCCCTGGGCACCGGCGGTCGTGGCGACGCCGAGGGCGGCGAGGGCGGCAGTCAGAACGGCGGTGGCGATTCTCGTGGTCATGACGGATCCCCTTGGTGGACGGGGCGCTCAGGGTCGACCGGAATCCGGCCTCCCGCTTGGGCGGTCCGCCGGTATTATGACGAAGCGGAGCGTGATTCTGTGACAATCCTTCAATCATCGAATCGCGCAGTTGTTCCGTGAAGCATGCACTTCGGAGTACCACGAGCCCGGAACACAGGCGCGCTGCAGCTGCGCGGCGTATCTTGGGGCTGGGTTGTAGGATCTCAGAGGACAGGCGCAATGCGACTGGATGTCTACCTCAACTATCGCGGGAACTGCAAAGAGGCGTTCCGCTTCTATGAGCAGCACCTGGGCGGCAGGATCACCCGAATCGTCCGGCATGGAGACCAGCCGAATCCCGGGATGCCGCCCGGCTGGGCGGCCAAGGTCCTTCACGCCCGCATCGAGATTGCCACGACGGTGCTGATGGGTGCGGACATTCCGCAGAGCGAGCCCATGCGCAGCGCATACCTTACGCTCACACTGGATAGTGAAGCGGACGCGGAACGGTTGTACGCCCTGCTCGCGGACGGTGGTCAGGTGTTCATGACGATGGAGAAGACCCCCTTCGCCAATCGCTTCGCCATGCTTCGGGACAGGTTTGGGACCTCCTGGATGCTCCTGCACCAGCCTGAATCGGCGTAACGGTCGTAGCCACGCTCAGCCGCCCGGGGACCATGATGCTGACCCAACGTGGCGCTGCGCGACGCGTAGCTTCCCGAGCATCCCCTCCGCCGACCTAGGAATCCGAGCGACAGGAGGCGTGAGACCGCTCCCATGACGTCCCCACCGGATCTCCGCGAGGTCATCCTCGACGCCTGGAGGACCAGCAATCGGGTCACCGTCTACTTCTTCGAGCGGTTGCCCGCCGGCGTCTGGGCCGCCGGCGTGCCCGGGGCACCCCGGCGCACGATCCGGATGATTGCCGGACACATTCACAATGCCCGCTGCATGTGGATCAAGACCCTCGGCAAGCCGCACGGGCTCGCGGTTCCACCATCCGTCAACCGGCACCGGATCGGAGCGAGGGAGCTCGTCCCCGCGCTGCGGCGCAGCGGCGACGGCATCGCCCGTCTCCTCGAGCTCGGTCTCCGGCACGGCGGCCGCATCCCGCCGACCCGGTCGTACGTGTGGCGCAACCTGCCCCTCGATGTGGGGCACGTCCTCGGCTACTTCGTCGCGCACGAGGGACATCACCGCGGGCAGATCGTGCTGGCCGCCAGAGCCCTCGGCCACCGGCTGCCGGCGGAAGTCACCACCGGCCTGTGGCAGTGGACCCGGCGGGCGGCCGAGGCAGCGGCAGCCGGGTCGCGCTGACTCCTGACCCGCACGACGGGAAGGAGCGCTGGGACATGAAAGGAACGCTCGACAAGGCCTTCGGCTATCAGGGGGACAACCTGAATCTCCCGGTTCAGGACCTCACGGCTGCACTGCCGTTCTACGAAACCGTGCTCGGGTTCCGCGTCGTCTCGCGCGGCGAAGTCCCGCACCGGTCGGCGGTGCTCGCTCGCGACGCCGTGCGAATCGGCCTCGCGGAGAACGGCGGCGACCCGACGCAGGATGGCTGTGCCTTCCATGTCACCGGCCTGGAGTCGTTGTACGAGGAATTCCAGGCCAACGGGCTCCGGAAGCCGCCGTCGGAGTTCGGCGTCGAGCGCCATGGCGACGCGGCGTGGAAAGTCTTCTACGTCGTAGCGCCTGATGGCCTCTGCTACTGGTTTGGAGAGCGGGAGCCGGAGCGGTAACCCGTAGAGAACGAGGCATGCATTCCAGGCGTCAGCTCACCGCGGAATTGCGCTCGCTCGGGATCGCCCGGGGCGACGTCGTGATGGCTCACGCTTCCGTCCGGGCCATCGGCGAAGTCGCCGGAGGACCGGACGAAATCCATCTGGCCATCAAGGACGCCATCACCCCGGAGGGGACGCTCCTGATGTATGCCGGCTGCCCGCGCTACGTCGACGAGATCGGCAGGGGCAACCTGTCACCCGCTCAGGAGATCGAGCTTCGCGACAAGCTGCCCCCGTTCGACCCGGCCACCGCCCGTTCGGCGAGGGATCACGGGATTCTGGTCGAGTTCCTCCGGACCTACCCCGGATCCCGGGTCAATGCGCACGTGGCGCGGTTCGTCGCGTGGGGGAAGCATACGGACCATCTGTTCTCGTCGCAGCCCTGGGACTACGCCTTCGGAAAGGACTCTCCGCTCGAGCGGTTCGTGGAGCTCGATGGGAAGATCCTCCTCCTCGGGTCCGACCATGACACGGTGACCTTTCTCCACTATGTGGAGCACATCGGCGATATCCCGGACAAGCGCGTGGCGCGGTTCACGGTGCCTGTGGTGGAGAACGGCCGACGGCGCTGGCGAGATATGGAGGAGTTCGACACGTCCGGCGCCGGCCTTCATCCCCATTGGCCCGAGCGGCTCTTCGCCAGGCTCGCCGACGGCTATCTGACGGCCTCGGCAGCTGCCTCACCGTGGTCCGCAACACGCCGTGCGCTGAACCGTCTCCCTGAATCCCGAGGTCCACTCCATGCTCCCCATGTCCCGGCTCCGATTCGCCCTGCTGGCGGCCACGATCATGCCGGGAGCGCTCGTGGCTCAGGCCGGGGCGGCCGTCGTCACCCTCGTTGGAGAAGGGGGCGTCGAGAAGGAGCTCAGCGCGAGCGAGCTCGCCGCCCTGCCCCAGGTGGAGGTCCGAGGTCAGGGGCGCGATTCGAGCAGCCATCTCTATCGCGGACCCACGGTCCGGGCTCTGATGACCCTGGTCGGCGCACCGACCGGCCGAGCCCTGCGCGGACCGAACATGCTCCTCGCGGTTCTCGCCGAGGCGACGGACGGGTACAAGGTGGCCTACATGCTGGCGGAGCTGGACGAGCAATTCGGCGCTACCGAGGCCATTCCGGCCCTCACTCAGGATGGGGCCCCGCTTCCCGCTCAGGACGGGCCATGCCGCATCGTCGTCTCCGGGGGAATGCACCACGCGCGGTGGATCCGGCAGGTCGAGCGGCTCCGTCTGGTCCGCGTGCGGCCGTGATCGGCGTTAATGGCTAACCCGCGCTTGGCGCCGCGCGGGGCGACGGCCGACCAGGTTATCTTTAAAGCAGCCGTCTCCCTCTGAGCCCGAATCGGATGTCGCTCGGCGCTCTCTCCTCGGCTGAGGACGACGATGAGCGGGTACAAGACCGATCAACGGCGCGTCATCCATCGCGGCCGCGAGTTTCACTTCGTTTCCTACGACGGCGTGCCGGCGAACCCCCGCGTCGGGCAGGCGGCGACCCAGCCGACCTGGTATCTCATGCGCGCCGGCAAGCGGTGGGCGGTGATGCCGCAGGTCGCCGACCAGCCGGAGACGGCCCTCGATCTCGCGTTGCAATCGTGGCTCGACGCCCACGTCTTCGCCGCCGAAGGCAGTGCTCGACCGTCCAGGGTGCCGCCGCGCCGCCGGGCGTAGACCCAAACCCGCGCGCGAGCCGGTGCCGGTAACGCGCGTGTTTTTCGCTTTTTCCCCGGGATCCCGCTAAACTTGAGATGTGCCCGGGGGCAACTCCCCGGGCACGGTCCTCTGCGAAGCAGGTCTCCATGCCAGACAAGACCATTCCGGATTCAGGCGGGTCCGCCCGGATGCTACCAGATCGCCTGCGCCGCCAGCTCGATCAGGTCGGCTCCCAGTTGACCAGCTCGTCCGATCAGAGCAGCGGTTCGCGAAAGCGTCCCACGTCGCGCTCCAATCCCCGCTCGTCGCTCCAGCAAGGGGCCGACTCGACGTCCGCGGCGGAGGGCCGTGCCCTTCGCGCGGTATTTCGGGAATTCGGAGGAGTCTATCGGCAATACCGGCGGCGCACCGGCGCCGCCGTGTACCCGCCGCTTCGGGCCGCCGCCATCGCCTTCCGCCGGGAGCCGAGCTTCGGCTCGCTCCTGCCCGTCGCCGCCCTCATGGACGAGCTCGCGCTGCTCGAGTGGTAGCGACGGGCCGGCCCTCCACGGCCTAACACGCATTGCCCCGCCGGCCGCGCTCCTGGTGCTCCAGGCGGCGCGGCCGCGGCGATTCGGGCCTTCTGATGATCCGCGTCGAGGGGACCAACGTTCCCATGTATGTTGGCTCGGTCCAGGAACGTCCCTTCGTCATACGTGGGGATACGCTGGTTCTCGGTGTCCCCGGCGACTATCGGGCGACTCTGGTGCGCGTCCCGCCGCTGTAAACGCCGGAACCGGAGACGCGCGATATGTTTGACCCGACCGCAGCGTGAGGAGATTCACCATGTCGGACACCCTGCCGCGGCGTGCCCTGCCGCTCGTGCTTCCTCTGGCAATCGCCGCCGTAAACGTCGCTCCGTCATTCGCCCAGGCAGCCGCCGCCACACCCGTGCAGTGGCAGCACACCGATCCCAGGCTGACGTGGTCCCCGTGTCCTCCGATCTTTCCGAAAGGGTGCGAGGTCACCGTGCTGTCCGGTGATCCCACGACGGGCCCCTCGGATGTTTTTCTCCGGGTACCGTCGAACTACACGTTCCCGCCTCACCGTCACACGTCCGCGGAGCACATCGTCATCGTGGCCGGCGTCGTCCATGTCACCTATGCCGGCGGGCACCAGGCGGAGCTCAAGGAGCGGATGTATGGCCTCGTGCCGGGAAAGGCGGGCCATAAGGCGCATTGCGGTGGCCGCGCCGGCTGCGTGTTGTTCATCCACTTCGACAGCCCGATTGACGCCGAGGCGGCGACGGACGTGCCGTGAAGCCGCGGATATCGCTCCTGACCCTCGCGGTGGACGACCTGGAACGGGCCCTCCAGTTCTACCGGGACGGACTGGGCCTGGCGACGAAGGGCATCGTCGGAACGGAATTCGAGCATGGTATCGTGGCCTTCTTCCAGCTCCAGTCCGGGCTCCAGCTCGCCGTCTGGCCGCGGGCCAGTATGGCGGCCGACACGGGCCTTACGCTGAGTCCGGGAGGTCCGCCCCAGTTCACCATCGGGCACAACGTGAACAGTCGCGACGAGGTCGACGCCGTGATGGACCAGGCCCAGCGCGCCGGAGCCTCGATGCTGAAACCCGCCGGACAGACGTTCTGGGGCGGCTACGCGGGGTACTTCCGGGATCCGGATGGTCACGTGTGGGAGATCGCCTGGAACCCGAAGCTCACCGTCCCGGATTGACGGCGGCATCGGCATTCAGCTCGCCCGGACACTCAGCCATGATCGGTGACCCATGGCCCTGAACCCTCGTCTCTGGTACCCGATCGCCGTTCTCCTCAGCATCGTGAACGTGATCGGCGCGGTGTTCGCGACGCGCATCACTCCGGTGCCCTCGCCGTGGCACGTC
>JBOHSH010000174.1:0-2352 GCA_050733195.1 Gemmatimonadales bacterium | reverse complement strand
GAGGTCCTCGACCTCCAGGATCACGTCCCCGATGGTTCTCGGCATGCACCGGTGCCCAGGGCGCCGGGTTTCTTACTTCGCCGGCTTCACGAGGTGGAAGTGCGTCGACCGGCCGGCGGCCAGCCCGGGGTAGACCCACTCCGCGACCATCTTGGGATTGGCCACGACCTCGTTGGCGAACCAGAAGAGCGGGATGTCGGCGAACTCCTCGAAGAGATGGTCGGCGATCGTCCGCGCGATGCGCTGCCGCTCATCGGGCTTCACCGACCTGGTGAGGGCGTCGTAGTGCTTGTCGACGAACTCGTTCTCGTAGTGGTGATTCGGGCTCTTGCTGTAGTAGCTCGTCCGGATCCACTCCTCCGACGGCCGCCAGGAGATGATGTTCGGCCAGATGCAGCACTGGATCGCCTTCTTGCGGAACATCTCCCGCACCTTGGCCCAGTCGAGCACCTCGATCTCCGTCGCGACGCCGATGTCCTTGTAGTAGATGCCCAGGGCCTCGGCCACCTGCGGTCCTTCCGACTCCCCCGGCTCCGTGAAGGCCAGGATCTTGAACTTGAGCTGCCCGGGTCCGTAACCGGCTTCCTTCAGGAGCGCCTTGGCCTTGGTGGGGTCGTAGCCGTACATCTTGTCGAAGCGATGCTGCCACTCCGGGTTGAAGCCCTCCGACTTGTCGGACCAGCCCGTGACGTACGTCATGCTTCCCTTGCCCGCGAACACCGTGCTCAGGAGCTCTTTCCGGTTGATGGCCATGTTGAGCGCCTGCCGCACCGGCTTCTTGGTCCAGGCCACGTCGGGCCTGAAGGCGGGGTCCCCCGGCATGTAGTACTGGCCGCCCAGGTACACCGTCATCCAGTCCACCGGGAACGACGACGAGTAGATCTTCATGCCCCGCTTGAGGGCGTCCTTCTGCAGCTCGCGCGGCAGGTCGGCGATGTGGGCCTCGCCCGACAGCAGCAGCGCCAGCCGGGTCGACTCCTCGCGGGCCAGTCGGAACACCAGCTCCCTGAACGCCGGCTTCTCACCCTTCCAGTGGTTGTCCACCCGCTCGAAGCTGACCGCCAGGCCGGGCTGCCGTCCGACGTAGCGGTAGGAGCCGGTGCCGGCCGGCCGCTTCTCGAACCCCTCCAGCCCTTCCTTGTCCCACTGGGCCTTGCTGACGATCCGGAGATCACCGGCGCGGGACGCCGCGTAGGGCATGACGGTGGTCGGGCGCTTGAAGCGGAACACGACCTCGTGGTCGTTGACGACCTTGACCTCTTCGACCTGGCGCCAGAACCCGGCCAGCGTCGCCGTCGCCTCCGGTCGCATCATCATTGAATGCGAATGGACGACGTCGCGGGCGGTGAACGGTCCGTAGCCGAAGTGGAATTGGACGCCTTTTCGGAGGACGAAAGTCCATTCCTTGTAGTCGGGGCTGGGCGACCACTTCTCGGCCAGGCGGGGGCTGTACTCGCCGCTCTTCGGATCGACCTCGAGCAGCGTCTCCAGGAATGGGTCGTATTGCAGGTGGTCGGGCCGGGCGACCACCCAGAAGCGGTTGCTCTCGTCGAAGCCGGCCGAAGCGAATACCAGGCGCTGGCCCTTCGCCTCCTGGGCCGATCCCGACATTGGCGTCGTCCCCAGGGTGAACAGCAGTGCCAACAGCAACAGGGCCAGCGCGAGGGTAACGAGCCGTGGTCTCATCAGGCGCCTCCTCGGCATCGAGGTTTCCTTACACGTGTCTGAGCTTGGGATCGAAGTGGTCTCGGAGCCAGTCGCCCAGCAGGTTCAGGGACAGCACGGTCAGCATGATGGCGAGGCCGGGGAACATCGAGACCCACCACGCGGTGACGATCAGCTCTCGCCCATCCGCGATCATGAGGCCCCACGCCGGAGTGGGGCGGGGCAGCCCGGCCCCGAGAAAGCTCAGGGCGGACTCGAGAAGAATGACGTATCCCACCTGCAGCGTGGCGAGGACGATGAGGGAGTTGACGACGTTGGGGAAGATGTAGCGGGCCATGATGCGCGTGTGAGAGGCCCCGGCCACCCGCGCCCTCGCGATGAAGTCCCGCTCCTTGATGCTGAGGGTCTCGCCGCGGACCAGCCGGGCGTACCGCGCCCACAGCAGCACCACGAGGACGCCGATCACCGTTCCGAAGCTCGGACCCACGGCGGCGACCAGGACCAGGGCCAACAGGATCGTCGGGAGGGACAGCGAGATGTCCACCAGGCGCATGATGAGCGAGTCCACCCAGCCTCCGAAGTAGCCCGACATCAACCCCAGGGTGGTGCCGAGGGTGCCGCCGACGAAGATCGCCACCAGGGAGACCACGAGCGAGACCCGGGCTCCGTGGATGATCCGGCTCAGGA
>JBOHSH010000173.1:0-4089 GCA_050733195.1 Gemmatimonadales bacterium | reverse complement strand
TCACCGACGCCCATTTCGGCACCGCCCTGGAGGCCTGGCTGCGGTTTGGCCGAAGCCGCCACCCGGCCGCTCTCAATTTCGGAGACTGCCTGTCCTACGCGACCGCTCGTCTCGCTGGAGCCTCTCTATTGTTCACCGGAGAAGACTTTCATCGAACCGATATCTTGCCCGCCCTTCCCCGCTGAACTCGGGGGTGGCGCGCGGCTCATCACGGCAGTTTGGCCATGACGGGCGACCTGTGGTCGGCCAGCGCCGCGGACAGGCGATCCTGTTGCGGCATCACCGGGCTGCTCCAGCACGCGGTGTCATGACCGGTGACCAATTTGAGGACGACGACCAGCGGCTGCGCGGCCGGGCGTTCGACTCGCCTCAGCACGAGGAATCGCTTACCGTCCGCCGTGACGTCGTAGCTGTGAGTTCTCCCCTCGATGTCGCGCACCAGGTCGGCGGTTTCGAAGAGCTTCACCGGCACGCCCACCTCCCCCGTCAGGAGATTCACCGAGACGCTCATCATCGATGTGCCGCTGAGGAACACGATCTCCCGTCCACCTCTCGTCCATCGCGGTTCGGTGCCGCCCGTGGTCGAAATCAGGCTGCGTACACCCCTTCCGCTCACCGACTGGAGGTAGATGCCGGTCCGGGTTTCCCCCATGCTCCGCATATACGAGCCACCGACCGTCCGGACTGAGTACTCCCGCCCGCTGATCGAGCCGTGCCTCAGTCACCTGGCGCCGCGGCGCGCTGTCCCCGAGCGACGCGACGACCAACCGACACGAAGCGCTCGGCCCCTAACACGGCGGCGAGCTCGGGCTTCAGTACCTTCACGGCGACCCGGCGCTTGTGGCGCAGGTCCTCGGCCAGATACACCGTCGCCATCCCGCCCTGACCGAGCTCGCGCTCGATCCGGTAGCGGTCGGCCAGCGCGGAGGTGAGCCGCTCAGAGCTCATCGGTTCTGCCCGGCGACCACGATCGATTGCCAGCGCGGGTCGCTCTTGAGCGGCACGAGCCATGGCGAGTTGATGTAGGCCCACATGAGATACTCCCGGTCGGCCGAGAAGCTTTGCCGCAGCGTCGCGAAGGCCTTGTCGGTCTCGCCCAGGTGCGCGTAGGCCGCCGCGCGGAACCCGTGCAGCGCGAGGAGTGTCAACGCCCCGGGCTGTACCCAGGCATCCAGCAGGGCCACGGCGTCACTGCGCCGCGCCGGATCCACCAGGAGCGGCAGGGTGCTCCGACACGCCGCCTCGGCGCCGGGCTGCGCGGAACAGGCCTCCACAGCTTCGCGCACCAATCCGATCTGGAGGATCGATCCCGCCAGGAGATAAAGAAACGTCGTGTTCGCAGGATCGGTGGCCTTCACTCTCGCCACCCGGTGGACGGCGCTGTCGGCGTGACCCTTGGCCACATCGATCCAGACCAGCCGCGTGGTGTACGCCCCGACCAGCGGATCGAGGCTTACCGCCGTGCGCAGCGGGCCCTCGGCCTCGCTCAGGCGTCCCAGCCCCATCAACGTCATGCCGCGACGGCTCTGTGCCGAAGCCGAGCTCGGGTCGAGCGCCACGGCCCGGTCGGCGGCGGCCAGGGCCTGCCGGTACTGCAGGACCTCGGTCGCCGTCCCCGGCCGATGGGACGGGTCCTTGGCCAGGCACTGCATCACCGCGTCTGCGAGCGCGCCAGGAATGGTCGCGAGCTTCGAGGCAATCGGCGCCGGCGTCTCGGCGATGTGTGCTGCCACCAGCTGCTGAGTCGTGGTCCGCCCGGCAAAGGGATGCGCGCCGGTCAGCAGCTCATACGCCATTACCCCCCAGGCGTAGAGATCCGCACGCGAATCCACCGCCGAGCCCACCGCCTGCTCCGGCGCCATGTAGGCCGGGGTTCCCAGAGAGCTGCCCGCCGAAGTGAGGGTGGCACTCGAGATCGCGCCGGCGTCCGTGTTGCCGTCCCGGGTCCGCGCGGCGGTGATGGCCTTCGCGATCCCGAAGTCGGTGACCATCGCCGTCCCGCCGGAGAGGAGAACGTTCTCGGGCTTGATATCGCGGTGCACGACGCCCTGCGCGTGGGCGTAGGCCAGGGCCTTGGCGACGTCGCGCAGGATGTGGATCGCCTCGACCTGCCCCAGCGGGACGCCGGTGGACAGGCGGCTGCGGAGCGAAAGGCCGTCGACGAACGGCATGGTGAAGTACGGCACCCCGCCGGCATCGCCCGCGTCCAGCAGCGGCACGATGTTGGCCTGCTGCAATCGGGCGGCGAGCTTCACCTCGCGCGTGAATCGCTCGGCGCTCAGCCCCTCGGTGAGCTCGGGGGCGATCACCTTGACCACCACGGTTCGGCCGAGCGCGGTTTCTTCCGCGACGAACACCCGCGACATCCCGCCGCCGCCGAGCTCGCGGGTAATCGCGTAGGCCGACCCGAGGGAGGACTGGAGCCGCTCCCGGAGATCCGCCGGCGGTGGTCCGTTCATGGGGCGCGGAAGCCCTCGCGGTGCGCCGCCGCGCGCAACCGCTCATCGAAGGTCATGAATACCCCGTTGGCGGGCGTGCCGGACCATTCGAGCGCGGCGGCGAGCTGCAGGGCGTCGGATGCCCGGAGCGCATGCAGCCGGAGCAGCCGGAGCGCCTGCTCACGCACCGAGTCTCCCGGCTGCATTTCGAACCAGCTCATCCGGAGCGTGTCCAGCAGCTCTCGGGCGGCGGCTTCCGCCGCGGCGTTCAGGCGTCCGTCGCGGTGGAGCCGCGCGATCGCCGAGGCGCATTCGATCGAAGAGCCCCACCAGAGGACGAGCTCCGGGTCTTCCGCGAGGGCCTTCCGCGCCTCCGGCGTCCGCGGTTGTTCCAGGCACAGGGGGACCAGCGCCGAGGAGTCCCAGAATCTCACAGCCCCTCGCCACGCTCCTCGAGCAGGACCGCCAGCGAACGGCCTTCCGGATCGGCCGGCCTGACCCGCTTCCAGAAACCCGCCGGGAGCGGGGCGGCCGGGGCCCGCAGCTGCCCGGTGCGAAGCAGCAGCTCTCGGCGGCTCTCCTCGAGCTCCACTCCGGTGACCGGGCTGATCCGGGCGATGAGCCGACCGCGGTCGGTCACCAGAACCTCGCCCCCCTCGCGGACGATGTCGAGGAAGGCGCTGAGGCGGGCCTTCAGCTCGGAAATGGATACGCGTCTCATATGACTATAATGGTCACTTACTAATGACCTGTCAAGTCATTACACCCACGATGGATATCAGCCAAGGGCAGCGTGTGGCGCCGGGAGGATTCGCCGGCGGATCAGGTAGTAGAGCGTTGCGGCGCCGATGAACACCGTCATCGCCACGACTTCCCGGCGAGTGGACTGGGCCAGGACCCAGATCACCACCACCGAAGCTACGACTGCGACCGTCGGTCCTCCCGGGGCGCGGAAGGTGCCTGGAACGTGCGGACGAGAGTACCGGATCCGGAGCGCGGCCAGACACACGGCCAGATAGACCAGCAAGAGCGACATGCTCGCGAGCACCGCCAGCGGGCGGAACCCGCCGCTCAGCGCGAGCGCGATGATGATCACGACGTACACCAGGATGGCGATCCACGGAGTGTGATACACCGGGTGGACCCGGGTCAGTACCCGGGGCAGCAGGCCGCTCTCGGCCGCGGCGAGGAATGTCCGCGGGGTGCAGACCATGTCGGCGGCGAGGTTGCCGAAGACCGAGATGGCCGTCGCCGCGACGATGAGGCCCGCTCCGGCGACTCCGACCTGCTGGCCGGCCACGTCGGCCAATGGCGTGGTGGAGCCCCGCGCGAGCTCGCTGCCCAGGACGCCCTGGGCGACGACATGCACCGCCAGATACACCAGGACCACCGCTGTGGCGCCGCCCAGGAGGCCGCGGGGAATCGTACGGACCGGATCCCGGATTTCGCCGCTCGGGGAGAGCGCCGCCTCCGCGCTGGTGAACGCGAAGAACAACACCAGCGTGGCCGAGCCGAACGCGGACAGCGGGGGCCATCCGGTCCAGACCAGGTTCGAGGCCTTGATCGCAAAGGCGCCGACGATGATCAGCAGCAGGAGTGGGACCAGCTTCGCCGCGGTCGTGACGAAGGAGAGTCCGGTACCGAACCGGAC
>JBOHSH010000172.1:0-1921 GCA_050733195.1 Gemmatimonadales bacterium | reverse complement strand
TCGGGATCCGCCTCGACCAGGATGATGCCGTGGACCAGGTTCACCTGGACGCTGCGGACGCCGGGGAGGCGGCCGACGGCATTCTCGACGGACAGGGTGCAGAACGAGCACATGAGCCCGCTTGCCTTGAGCTGGATGAGACTGGCGGCCGCCACGACTTCCTCCCTTGTGCCAGGCGCAGCTGTGCTGCGCGCGCGACCATCAGTGTAAACCCTCTAGTCCTGTAGAGAGTCAAGCCGGTGCGCAGCACCAAGCCAACGGGGCGCCTCGCGACGCCCCGTTCGAGTAGAGTCGCCCGGCGGGTATCAGGCGGCCATGCGCTCGCACGACTGCTGGCAGCGGCGGCACTCCTCCGCACACTGCTTCATCAT
The DNA here is from genome assembly GCA_050733195.1 of Gemmatimonadales bacterium. Classification (GTDB taxonomy): domain Bacteria; phylum Gemmatimonadota; class Gemmatimonadetes; order Gemmatimonadales; family GWC2-71-9; genus JABFSM01. The sequence goes on along the minus strand of JBOHSH010000172.1, from coordinate 1,550 downwards.
CCGGTCATCGCCGGCCATGTGCTCGCAGTCCTCGGCGCACGCGCGGCAGATATCGGCGCAGATCCGGCAGACGAGCTGGTGCCGGTCGGATCCCCGCAACATGAAGTTCGCCGAGGTCTGACAGATCTCGGCGCAATCGAGCAGCAGCCCGATGTGGGCTGGATCGGCGTGCTTGCCTCCGAGTTCGAGGCAGTGATTTACGGTTTGAAGGCAGATGTTGTGACATCGCAGACACTCGTCGCTGCATTCCTGCATCTCTCGGGTGATGGGTTGGGTGGTGGTGTGGTGCGCCATTGAAGCTGGTCCTTTCGGATGGGTGAAATGTGCTCGGGACGGTTGTCCGCGTCCCGATCACAGACTGCACCGGACCCCGAAACGGCGGCGTGACACAGCGCACGTCTCAACGCGGCTTAATCTGTCACGACGCTCTCCAGGGTCTGATCGAACTCGAGCACGAGCGCAGCGGCGCGGTCGGGTGTCCTACTCCACGCCCGACCGCGATCCGCGCAGCAGCATCAGCCCGGCAGCCAGGCTCAGGGTGACGATCCCGACGACTGCCGCCCGCTCGACGCCCGTCGTGCTCACGGGCACCTTCATCATGGCCGCCGTAGGATGGGCGCCTTCGGTCGCCATCGGCGCCGTGTTCATCGCGCCATGGCCCTCGTGCTCGGCCACCCCCGCTCTGGTCGGGTGCGGTGCTCCGGCCGCCGGCGCGGCGGCGATTATCGTCACCTCGGCTCGCGCCGCCACGTCGCCGTCGGAGGCCACCGCCACAAGGGTGTACGTGCCGGCCCGGGCCTCGACCGGGAGCGCCAGCCGCGCCTCGAAGCGGCCCCCTGCATTCGTGCGCAGTTCCCCAACTGGAAAGGTCTCCAGCGTCCCGCGCAGCTCCAACCGGAGCGTCGCGCTCTTGGGCAGCTTCTCGCCGCGGAGCCCGAGCTCGGTGCCCATACGCACTTCCTTGGCGCTCAGACGGATCACCCCCTCCTCGTGAGCGCGTGCCGGTGTGCCGAGCGCGGCGAGCAGGCTCAGCACAAAGAGCGGAGCGCGAGTGCGTGTCGTCATCGTTCTTCCTCACATGCCGAGGTGCTGCGTTTGCGGCGCGAAGATGCCATAGACGATCCCGCCGAGGTAGAGCACCAACACCAACACTGCCAGACCGAACACCCATCGCGGCCGCCCGCCGTCCTCCTCGCGGGGTCGGTCGAGGAGGGGCACCAGGGCAAGGAACCCGAACAGCACCAGGGGCGCGAGGATCATTCCCCAGAGCCCCATCGTGTTCTCGACCGCGTAGATCCAGAGGAACGGCCAGAAGGGCTTGGTCACCTCGACCCCTTCGATGCCGGGATAGCCGATTCCCGGCGCGAACAACGCGGCCAGCGCGCCGAGAAGCGCCAGGAGAAGGAGCGCGGAGCCGGTCAGTCGCCGGAGGTGCGTAGTGAAGAGCACGGTCCGGGGTTCGTGCGCACGGATTCCCAGATAGCGGATCAGCCAGAAGTGCAACCCGACGAGCCCGAGGAGCAGGAGCGGCAGGAGGCTCACGTGCAGGT
>JBOHSH010000171.1:0-18913 GCA_050733195.1 Gemmatimonadales bacterium | reverse complement strand
GCGCAGCGCCGCGAGGAGGTCGGCGGCGTCGCCGGCCACCACCGCGCCGAGGGGGCGATCGTCCCAGGGCGCGGTGACGGCTTCGACGGGCCGGCGGCGGCGGGGCGTGAAGCGCCCGTCGAGATACGGCGTACAGACCGGCACCGGCATCACGGCTCCCGGGGAGGAGGGTTGCCTCTCACGGCTCGCCGGTAAACTTACTAGTGACCGCGGATCCTTCATGACCGATGCCCCGGCAGGCGGCTCCTCCCTCGCGCTCGTCGCGCAGGTAGCCCGCATCCTCAACAGCGGCCTCACGCCCGACGAGACCCTCCGGGTCGTCGCGGCGACGCTGCAGAAGGCGCTGCCGGCCGATCACGTGGTGATCTGGCGCCGCGAGGCCAACGCCTCGACCTTCGCCGGGATCTCCGTTCCGACCGGGGAGCACGCGGCGGTGTCGCTGGACGATCTGCCCGGCACGGGGTCCGCCGTGCGCCGGCTCCCCCTCGTGCACGGCGGAGCCCGCCTCGGCGTTCTCGAGGTGGAGCTGGGGTCGCGCGATCGGTCCATCGATCCCCTCCTGCTGCAGATCCTCTCCGACCTGCTGGCTCCCTTCCTCGACGCCATGACGCTCTCCGAGGATCTCGCGCTCGAGGTGGCCAGCCGGTCCCGCGAGATCGAGGAGCAGCGGCGCTTCACCTCGATCATCATCGACTCGCTGCCGGTCGGCCTCTACGTGATCGACCGCGACTACCGGATCCAGATCTGGAACCGCAAGCGCGAGACCGGGACCCAGGGCCTGCGCCGGAGCGACGTGGTCGGCCGGCCCGTCTTCGAGGTCCTCACCCGGCAGGCCGCGGGGCACCTCAAGGCGGAGTTCGACCGGGTCTTCCGGGCCGGCGAGGTGCAGCAGGCCGACATCGAGGTCGACAGCCGGGGCGAGCGGCGCGTCTACCGGATCAGCCGGATCCCGATGCGCCTCGACGGCGAGGCCATCACCCACGTCATCACCATCGGCGAGGACGTGACCGAGGCCCGGGAGGTGCAGCAGAAGATCCTCCAGAGCGAGAAGCTCGCGGCGGTCGGCCAGCTCGCGGCCGGCGTCATGCACGAGATCAACAATCCCCTCGCCACCATCGGGGCCTGCGTCGCCGCCATCGAGGCGCGCCTGGGGACCGGCGGCGCGCCGCTCGACGGCACCGTCTCGGAGTACCTCGAGATCATCGACAAGGAAGTGCTGCGCTGCACCCACATCGTGGACGGCCTGCTCGACTTCTCCCGCCCCAAGGAGGTCAAGCCCAAGCAGTCGGTGGGGGCCAACGAGCTTCTGGACCAGACCCTCTTCCTGCTCAAGCACCACCAGCGTTTCAAGCGGCTGCAGGTCGAGCGTGACTATGCCGAGCCTCTGCCTCCGATTCTCGCCAATACCGAGCAGATGGTGCAGGTGCTGATGGCGCTGATGCTCAATGCCGTCGACGCGATGGAGGATGGCGGGACCCTCACGCTCCGGACCCGGCTGGTGATCACGGGGCGGAAGGACGAGGTCGCCATCGAGGTGCAGGACACCGGCAGCGGGATTCCGGAGCACGACCTCGGCAAGATCTTCGAGCCGTTCTACACCACCAAGCCGCCGGGCCGGGGCACCGGCCTCGGACTGTCCATCTGCTACGGCATCGTGGAGCAGCACCTCGGCCGCCTCGAGGTCGAGAGCGTCACGGGCCTCGGCAGCACGTTCCGGGTCTTCCTCCCCATCGCCATCGGAGGCTGACGGGTGAAGATCCTGGTCGTGGAGGATGACCGCGTCGTCGGCCAGTACATCAAGCGCGGCCTGGAGGAGGCGCAGCACCACGCCGACCTGTTGGACGACGGCCGCGAGGCGCTTCGCATCATTTCCGGCAGCCAGTACGATCTCGTGATCCTCGATCTCCGCCTGCCGGGGATGACCGGGCTCGAGGTGCTCCGCACGGTGCGCGATCGGGGCATCACGGTGCCGGTGCTCGTGCTCACGGCGCAGGACGCGGTGGGGCACAAGGTGGAAGCGCTGCGCTCGGGGGCGGACGACTACGTGACCAAGCCCTTCGCGTTCGAGGAGGTGCTGGCCCGGGTCGAGGCCCTCTCCCGCCGCCCGAAGGAGCTCAAGAGCCCCAGGCTCGTCGTGGCCGACCTCGAGCTCGACGGCGCCACCCGCGAGGTGCGCCGCGGCGGCGGGGCCGTCGACCTCACGCCCAAGGAATACGCGGTCCTCGAGTACCTCATGCGGCACCCGGGCCGGGTCATGTCGCGGACCCTCATCACCGAGTACGCCTGGGACTATCACTTCGATCCCGGCACCAACATCGTCGACGTCGTCATCAACCGGCTGCGCAAGAAGATCGACAGCGGCCAGGCCCGGAAGCTCCTCCACACGGTCCGCGGCGTGGGCTATGTGATCCGGCCCTGACGTGCGCTCCATCCGCACCCGTCTCACCTGGTGGTACGCGGTCGCCCTGACCGCGACGGTCGCGGCGTTCGGCGTCGCGTTGTACTTGATGCGGCGGCGCCCGACGATCGAGGAGATCGATCAGCGCCTCGCGCTCGAGGCCGACGTCTCCGTCCGTCACCTGGCCAACTCCTACCGGGTCCTGGGGTCGATCGTCGTGAGCGACTCGGGAGGGCCGGCGCTCGACGTCTCCACCGCCTCGTTCCTCGAGAGCATTCCGGACTTCCTGCTGGTGACATCCCACCAGGGGCGGCTCCTCTTCGCCTCCGATACCGTCCGGCTGCTCCGGTTCTCCTCCTTCGAGCGCCTGCGCGGGCTCGCCCAGCCGCCGCCCGACTCGGTGCGATCCGGAGCGGTGACGTTCGATGAGGACGTGGGGCCGGCCCGCTACCGACTCGTGCGGGTCCGGAACGCGGGTCAGGTCCAGAGCGTCCTCGTCGCGGCGCCGGTCCGGTCCCCCCAGGCCGATCCGGCGCTGCTCCTCCAGAGCATGCTCCTGATCGCGCCGATCATCCTGGTCGGGTCCGTGCTCCTCGGTCGTCTGCTCGCCGGCCGGAGCTTGAAGCCCCTCGGCCTCATGATGGAGGAGCTCGAGGCCATCACCGACGGACGCAGCCTCCACCGGCGCCTGGTCGTGGACCGCACGGCCGACGAGGTGGCGCGCCTCGGCGACGCGGTGAACCGGATGTTCGAGCGGCTCGAGCGGAGCTTCGCGGCGCTGCGGCGGTTCACCGCCGACGCGAGCCACGAGCTCAAGACGCCGCTGATGGTGCTGCGCGCGGGCGTGGAGCGCGCGCTCACCAATCCGCGCACGCCGCCGGAGAGCCTGATCGCCCTCGACGAGTCGCTCTTCGAGGTCCAGCGGATGTCGGAGCTGGTGGACAGCCTGCTCACGCTGGCGCGCGCGGACGAAGGGCGACTCCCGCTGGCGGTCGAGCCGTGCGATCTCCGCGAGCTCGTGAGCGAAGCCGCGGAGACCGCGAACCTCCTGGCCGAGCCTGCCGGCCTGGCCGTGACGACGGTGATCCCCGACGGGTCCGTGCGGCTCGACGTCGACCGCAACCGTATCCGGCAGCTCCTGCTCAATCTCGTCACCAATGCGGTCAAGTACACCGCCGCGGGCGGACGGGTTTCCCTCGGCCTCGCCGATCAGGGCGACTCGGTCATCATGACCGTGGGCGATTCGGGAATCGGCATTGCGGCCGGCGATCTGCCCCATATATTCGACCGCTTCTGGCGGGCCGACCCCGCCCGCTCTCGCGAAGGGGAGCGCCCCGGGGCCGGTCTCGGGCTCGCGATCACCAAGTGGATCGCGGAAGCCCACGGCGGGACGATCTCCGTTCAGAGCCGGCCGGGGCGCGGAACCCTCTTCACGGTCACGCTCCCACGACCTGCGGCGCCCGCCGCAACCAAGCAGTAACCGACTTGTCATCGAATTGTCATCTTGCGGTCAGCCCCCTGCCACCCGGCGGGATTTGATTCGTCTCCTGAAGGGCTGACACAGTCGGAGGATCGGCATGTTCGAGAACCTGATCGCGTCCAAGGGCAAGAAGAGCAGGTCGTTCGCGCAGCAGGCGACGTCGCTGATCCTGCACCTCGTTCTCGGATACGCGGCCATTCGCGCCACGGCCGGCGCGGCCGAGACGATGCGGGAGATCCTGCAGGACACGACGATGGTGTTCCTGAAGCCGCCCGAGCCGCCGCCCCCGCCCAAGGTCGAGATTCCTCCAGAGGCGATCGTGACCGCGAATCCTCCCCCCATGGGGTTCCAGACGGTCATGCCGCCGACGGAGATCCCGAAGGAGATCCCGCCGGTCAACCTGAACGAGCGGTTTAACGCGGCGGACTTCAGCGGCAAGGGGGTCGAGGGCGGTCTCGCGACGGGGGTTGTGGGCGGGACGGGCCCGGTGACGGGCGAGACGTTCCTGCAGGAGCAAGTGGACGACCCGGTGCAGCAGATCAGCGTCCCGAGGCCGCGCTATCCGCCGGTGCTGCAGCAGGCGGGCATCGCGGGGCGCGTGGACGTGCAGTACGTCGTGGATACCACGGGCCATGCCGAGCCGGGCTCGTGGAAGGTGCTCAGAAGCACCAACAAGGCCTTCGAGGAGCCGGCCCGCGAAGCGATCATGAAGGGCGTGTTCAAGCCGGCCCGCATCAAGGGGCAGGCGGTCCGGCAGCTGGTGCAGCAGGGCGTCACCTTCAACATCGGCCAATAGGGTTTCGCCGTTCCCCGCGCGCGGGAGACGGCCGCACCAACCGTAAAGGAGCGGGCCAATGGGTGTAGATCTGATTCAGCTGTGGGACCACGCGGGGCCTTTCGCGAAGGGCATCGTGATCGTGATGCTCGTCATGTCGTTCTTCTCGCTGACCGTGGCGATCCAGAAGTTCATCCAGGTCTACAAGAGCTCCGGCGCCACCCGGAAGTTCGCGCCCCAGTTCTCCCGGGCCATTCAGGAGGAGCAGCTCGACACCGCCATCACCCTGGCCGAAAAGAACCAGAAGTCCCACGTCGCCCGCGTGCTGGGCGGGGCGCTCCAGGAGGTGAAGCCGCTGCTGCGCGACCGTGCCACCATCACCGCCGCCGACATCAACTCGGCGGAGCGGGCGGTGGAGCGGCAGATGCTGATCGTGCTCTCCGAGTTCAAGCGGGGCCTGGGCGTGCTGGCGACGGTCGGGTCCACCGCGCCGTTCGTCGGTCTGCTGGGCACCACGATGGGAATCGTCGGCGCGTTCAACGCGATGACCGCGGGCGGCACGGCGGGCGGCCTGGCCGGCATCGCCGGCGGTATCGCCGAGGCGCTCATCACCACGGCGCTCGGCCTCCTGGTCGCGATCCCGGCGGTGTGGTTCTACAACTACTTCACCACCAAGATCGAATACCTCACGGTCGAGATGACCTACACGTCGAAGGAGCTGATCGACTACCTCATCAAGAGCGTCGGCAGCGAGTTCGGCCGCTCGATCTTCACCAAGGAGTTCCAGGCCCAGAAGGCGGTGAGCGGCAGTGGCCATATCAGTTAGGCAGGCCGGGCAGACCGAGGTCAGGTCGGAGCCCAACGTCATTCCGATGATCGACGTGATGCTGGTGCTGTTGATCATCTTCATGATCGTGACGCCGCTGATCGCCAACGGGTTCAAGGCCCAGATGCCCCAGGGCAAGAACCTCGACAAGAGGCCGGAGGGCGACAACGAGGTGGTGCTCGGCATCGACGCCGGCGGGAACTTCTTCCTGAACGGCAACGCGATCGCCGCGGCCACGCTTGAGGACCGGCTCCGCGCGATCTACGATGCGCGCACGGAAGACAAGATCATGTACTTCCGCGCGGACCAGAACCTCAAGTTCGAGAAGGTCCAGGAGGCCGTCGAAACGGCGCGCCGTGCCGGCGTGCGGGTCATGGCGGCGATCACTGAGCCCCGCGCCGAGGGGAAGGGGATCTTCGAGCGCAAGCGCGACTAGGAGCGAGCGATGGCTGGAGGCGGTGGAAACGTCAGGGGCGAGGTCTCATCCGAGCCCAACGTCATTCCGATGATCGACATCATGCTGGTGCTGCTGATCATCTTCATGATCTCGCAGCCGCTGGCGCGCATGGCCCTCGATGTGCAGGTGCCCCCCCCGGTCACCGCGCCGTCGACCGGCCCGTCGACGCAGATCGTGCTGGAGATCCTCCAGGACGGCGGCTACTCGATCAACGGGCAGGCGGTTCCGAAGGCCCAGCTGGACACCCAGATTCACGTGATCTTCGACAACCGGCCCGCCAAGCTCCTCTTCATCAAGTCCCATCCCGAGCGGCTCTACCAGGAAGTGATCGAGGCGATGGATGTCGCCCGGGGAGCCGGAATCCAGGTGATCGGATTCACCCCGAAGGGCTGACCGTCGCGCCTGGCCGGAAACTACGCGGGGGCCTCGTGCCCCCGCGTGTCGTTTCCTGACGCTGCGGTTACACTCAATTCGTGTCCGCGCCCTCCCCCTCCCCCTCTCCCCGACTCCCCCCCCGGCTGCCGCCGCCGCCGGCGCCGCGGATGTCCATGCCGGAGCACCGCCGCGACCGATCGTCTTGGAGTGTGGCGCTCTTCGCGCACGTGGTCCTGATCCTCATTCTCGGTGCGGTGGTGCGCGAAGGGCCGATCTGGGACGAGCTCCTGCAGCGGGAGGAGAGCGGAGAGCCGGGTGGAGGCGGCGGCGGCCGATCGTACTCGATTGTCGTGCTCCCTCCCGCGGCGCCGAAGGAGCAGCCGAGAGTGGTGGTGCCGCCCGTCCGGCAGCCGCCCGTCCCGGTCGTCGCGCCGCCGGTGATTCCTCCCGTGGCGACCACACCGCCCGCGCCTCCGGCCGACAGCGTGCCCCGGCCAGCGGGCGATTCGGGTTCCCGTGCCGGTTCAGGAGGCGGCACCGGAGGGGGCAGCGGGTCAGGCACCGGGCCGGGGACGGGGCCGGGCTCGGGACCGGGGCGGGGCCCCGGCACCGGCGGAGGCGGATCGGGCACGTCACTCGCCCGGGCACCGGAGCCGCGTCAGCTGATTCTGCCTCCATTCGACTTTCCGAAGGAAATGCGGGGGACCACCATTCAGGTTACCTTCGTCGTCGAATCGGACGGCAAAGTCGCGACCGTCGTCTTCTCGCCGGAGGTTCCCGATCGGGCCTACGCGAAGAAGCTCGAAAACGTGATGAAGAGCTACCGATTCCGCCCGGCCCGTTCCCCCGAGGGCCTTCCCGTTCGGGGCGCCACCACGGTTCACATCACATTTTAGGGCGCGCGGCTCGCGCGCTCGCCGGCGACCACTTCAGTCTCCCCGGGTCATGAGCCTCTTTGCGCGCAAGCCCATTGGTGCCGAAGCGGATCGCGGGCTGATCCGCACCCTGGGGGTCGGCGACCTCGTCATGCTGTCGATCGGCGCGGTCATCGGCGCGGGGATCTTCGCCTCGCTCGGCACCGCCGCCGCGGGCGAGGTGCTTCCCGACGGCACGGTGATCCGCTACGGCGCCGGGCCCGCCCTGATCCTCTCCTTCCTGCTCCTCGGCCTGGTCTGCGGCCTCGCCGCGCTCTGTTACGCCGAGCTCGCGTCGATGATTCCGCAGGCGGGCTCGGCGTACACGTACACCTACGCGACTCTGGGCGAGCTGCTCGCCTGGATCATCGGCTGGGACCTGGTGCTCGAGTACGCGGTGGGCAACATCGCGGTCGCGGTCGCGTGGAGCGGCTACTTCACCTCGATGCTCACCGGCTGGGGGATCGAGCTCCCCGGCTGGCTCACCCACGGCTATCTCCAGGTCAAGGCCTCCACCGATCCCGCCATCGCGGGGCTCATGGACTCCGCTCCGCGGATCGCGGGCCTGCCCATCCTGGTGAACCTGCCCGCGTTCACCATTGTGGCGCTCATCACGGTGCTGCTCTGCGCCGGCGTCCGGGAGAGCGCCCGGGCCAACCACATCATGGTCGCGGTGAAGCTCGCCGTCCTGGCCCTCTTCGTCTTCGTGGGCCTCCGGCACGTCAACCCCGACAATTACGTCCCCTTCGCGCCCAACGGCTTCCGCGGCATCCATCAGGGCGCCGCCATCGTGTTCTTCGCCTATATCGGCTTCGACGCCATCTCCACGGCCGCCGAGGAGACCAAGAACCCCCAGCGCAACCTGCCCCTCGGCATTCTCATCGGGCTCGGCATCTGTACCCTCATCTACATCATCGTCGGCGCGGTGGCGACCGGCCTTGTGCCGTACACACAGCTGCGCTCGGCCGATCCGCTGGCGCGGGCGCTGGAGCTCGCGGGGCTCCCCACGGTGAGCTGGATCGTGGCCGCCGGCGCCGTGGTCTCGATGACGGCGGTGCTGCTGGTGTTCCAGTACGGGCAGCCGCGGATCTTCTTCGCCATGGCGCGGGACGGCCTGCTCCCCCGCTGGGCCGCGAAGATCCACCCGAAATGGCGCACGCCGCACATCACCACGATCGTGACCGGAGTGTTCGTGGCGGTGGGCTCCCTGATCGCGGAGGAGAACTCGATCTACGACCTCACCAACATCGGCACGCTGGCCGCGTTCGCGCTGGTCTGCGTGGGCGTCGTGGTGCTGCGGGTGAAGGAGCCGAACCGCCCCAGGCCGTTCCGGGTTCCCCTCGTCTGGCTCGTGGGAATCGCCGGCGCGCTGGCCTGCCTCTTCGTGATGAAGGGGCTGCCGACGCGCGCCTGGCAGATGTTTGCCGTCTGGCTCGCGATCGGGATGGTGATCTATATCGCGTACGGGTACCGGCACAGCGTGTTACGCACCGGCCGTCCGGTGCCGGTGGACCCGCTCCCGGAGAATGAGGTGAAGTAGCGCCCGCGGTCAGCGGGTCGGGCCGATCCGCCGGGCGATGCGGAGGGCTCCCTCCGCGGGATCCAGCGGGGCGGTTCGGAGGGCATACCTTCCCGTGGCGTCGAGGAGCGACGCCAGACGCCGCCCGAGCGGGCGATCCTGCGCCAGCCCGCCGCCGGTCAGAGCGACCGGAATCATGGCGGGCTCCCCGGTCCACCGGCCGGACACGGAGGCGACGAGCGACTCGAGGGCCGACGCGGCGTCGGCCAGGATCCCGCCTGCCACCTGGTCGCCCGATTCGGCCGCCTCCGCCACAGCGGCCGCGAAGGCGGCAAGCTCGCCCGGCTGCGCCGTAGTGCTCCAGCCCACCAGACCATCGAAGTCGTCCACCCGCGCGATCGCGAGCAGCCGCTCCGACAGCGTCGTGGCGGGCCCTCGGCCTTCGTCCGCGCGGCCGACGGCCTGCAGCGCAGCGCGGCCGATCGCGTATCCGCTCCCTTCGTCGCCCATCTGCCATCCCAGGCCGCCGGCGCGGGTCAGGCTTCCGTCCGTGCGGCGGCCGACCACGATGCTTCCGGTTCCTGACACGACGACGATGCCGGGCCCCTCGCCGAAGGCGGCCTCGAGGGCAATGTCGACGTCCCCGGTGACCACCACCCGGCCGGCCACGTGCTCGATGCGAAGCCCTTCCCGCAGCTCGCTTCGGGCCGGCTCGCGGCCGGCACCGGCGGCTCCGACGACCAGCACGTCCGCTTCCAGCTTGCCGGCCTGTGCCAGCACCGAGCGCACGGCCGAGGCGATGCGGCTCGACGAAACCAGCGCCCGGCCGGGGCGCACCGCGGCGCCCGCCGCCGTCGCGCGGGCGAGCTCGCGATCGTCCTCGGCGAGGAGAACACTCGTCTTGGTGCCGCCGACGTCGGCACCGGCGAAGAGCGGCATGTCAAAAGGCCCGCAAGCGATTGCCGGCGGGCCTGAGCGGATGCGTCACGCGGCGCTTGCGGTCTAGGCCGTAAAACTACTGCCGCACCCGCATCCGCCGGTGGCGTTCGGGTTGCCGAACGTGAAGCCGGAGCCCTGCATCGACGATGCGTAGTCGACCGTAACCCCGTTGAGGTACTGGAGACTGAACCCGTCCACGAAGACGCGAATCCGATCGATCATCAGAACGTGGTCGTCCTCCAGAGGCCGTTCTTCGATGTTGAGGCTGTACTTGAACCCCGAGCAGCCGCCCGGGAGCACGCTCACGCGAAGGCCGCCACTGTCCACGGCGACGTTCTCCGCCTGCATGAACTTCAGCACCTCGTCCACCGCCTTCGCGGTGAGCGAGATCTGGATACCGCTGGTCTGGGCCGGAGCCTGCTCGCCCACGGGTGTCATCGGTTCGCTCCTTGCTGCCCGCTTCCGCGCGCGCAACCATCTGTGCTGCAACCTATTACCGTCGATCTCGCGGGTCAACGGGTGACCCCGAATCCGCGAGCGAGGCCGCGAGGTCTGCCACCGCGATCCGGAGCGGGACCTGTCGGGTGTTCGCCCGGGTGGGATGGACCCGGTTGGTGAGCAGGACGACCACCAGGTCGCGGGTCGGGTCGATCCAGATCGAGGTGCCGGTGAAGCCGGTGTGACCGAAGCTCGACCGATGGAGCCGAGTCCCCGCGCTGCTTCCGGGAGACGGTGTGTCCCAGCCGAGGGCGCGCGAGGAGCCGGGTACCAGACCCTGGCGCCTCGTGAACTCGCGGGCGGTGGCGCCGAGAGCGTCGGAGCGCCCCACGGCATCGAGCATCCACTCGCCGAACGCCAGCAGGTCTTGAGCGCTTCCGAAGAGCCCCGCATGCCCCGCCACGCCGCCCAGGAAGGCAGCCTTCTCGTCGTGCACCTCGCCCCGCACGATCCGCTTCCGCCACGCGGTGTCGTACTCCGTGGCGGCGACGCGGTGATGCAGCGAGGCCGGCGGCCGGAAGCGCGTGTTCCTCATGCCGAGTGGGACGAAGATCCGAGTCCGGGCGAGCCGGTCGAGGCGCCCGCCCAGCGCCCGCTCGACGGCCAGGCCGAGCACGATGGCCCCAAGGTCGGAGTACACCATGCGCGTGCCCGGCACGGTGTCGAGCCGGGATCCGGTGACGAGCGCGAGCGCCGCCCGCGCGTCGGAAGCCTGGCGCCAGAGCGGTCGGTCGGCCGGCAGCCCGCTGGAATGGGTGAGGAGGTGCCGGACCGTCACCGCTTCCTTGCCTGGTCCCCGGAACACCGGCACGTATGCTGCCGCGGGACGGTCGAGCTCGAGTCGGCCGTCGTTCACGGCCAGCATCGTGAGCGTGGTTGTGGCCACGACCTTGGTGAGCGAGGCGAGATCGTACAGGGTGCGGCCGTCGGGCCGGGCCGGATCGTCGAGCGCGAGACGCCCCGTCGCGTGCAGGAAGTGCCGGCCCCGGTGGGAGACGGCCACGACGCCGCCCGGCGCGGCCCCGGCGGACACCGCCGAGTCGAGGAGCGCTCCGAGCCGCTGCCAGGAACAGTCCGCCGCCTTACAGAGATCGGGAGTGGGAGCCGGCTCGATCCGGCCGGTGCCGCAGGCCGCCATCAGTGCGATCGGGATGAGCCCGTCAGCCCATCTTCGCCCACGCCTCACCGGCCGTTCGGCCGTCTGGCCGTCCGGCCGTCTGACGCCTGGCCGTCCTTCACGAGCCCGTGTCCCATGACATACCCCGGCGGCAGATCGATTGGCAGCCGCCCGGTAATGGGCGCGCCCGCGAGCGCCGCGGCCACCGCGTCCTCCACGATCGGATTGGCGGTCCAGCCCAGCAGGTAGCCGGGCACGTTCGGAACCTGCTTGATGAGATACGGTGTGCCGAGCGAGATGAGCAGCGTCGGACGCTCGCGGCTGGAGCGGTCGATCAGCTCGGCGAGGGGCGCGGGAAGCCCGATCGGTCCCCGGCGGTCGGCGATGCGTATGGAGGTGACGAAGACGGTGAGCGGGGCGCCGGCTGCGACGACGGCCGCCGAGTCGTAGCTGGCGGGGCCGCTCGCGGTGCCGAGCCGGAACGTCCGCAGCTGATAGCCGCGCCGGCCGAGCTCCGCGCCGAGCGTCTGACCGACGGTGCCGCCGCTCGCGTCGGCGTAGCTCACCAGGGCGACTCTTCCCGGGCGGGCCCGGAGACTGTCCATGACGCCGAGGCTGTCGCGCACCAGCACCAGGGCGCGCGCGCTCACGGCCCGCGCGCTGTCGCGGTGCGCGCGGCGCCCGATGACGTAGCCGACGCTGTCCAGGTTCACGGTGCGGCGCTGGAAGAGCCGGAGCCGTTCCTTGATCTCGAGCATCCGCCGCACGGAGGCCCGGAGCCGGGCCCGGGGCACCCGCCCCTCGAGGACGGCGACCGTCATCGCGTCGATGGCCGCGCGGGGATCGGCCGGCATCAGCAGCAGATCGCTGCCGGCGAGGAAGGCCCGGACGGCGGCCTCGCCGGGCCCGTAGCTGGTGACCAGCGCTCCCATGTCGAGCGCATCGGTCACCACGAGGCCCCTGAAGCCGAGCGAGTCCCGGAGCAGCCCCGTCAGGATCTCGGGGGCGAGCGTCGCGGGCACCGAGTCCTGGTCCACCAGGTCGGGGAGCGCGATGTGCGCCGACATCACGGTGCTCACCCCCGCGGCGATGCCGGCGCGGAACGGGATCAGCTCGAGCGAGTCGAGGCGTCCGTAGCTGGCGCGGATGACCGGAAGCGAGAGATGGGAATCGGTGTCGGTGTCGCCGTGCCCCGGGAAATGCTTGATCGTCGCGAGCATGCCGGCGCTCTGGATTCCCCGGACCGTCGCGGCGACGAAGCGGCCGACCATCTCGGGATCCCCGCCGAAGGAGCGCGTGTTGATGATCGGGTTCTCGGGATTGTTGTTGACGTCCGCCACGGGCGAGAACGTCAGGTGCACCCCGGCCGCGCGGCCCTCGAGGGCGGTGATCCGCCCCATGCGCCAGGCGTCCATCTCGCTGCGGGTGGCGCCCACGCCCATATTGGTGGGGAAGGGCGTTCCGCCCGTGAACCGGATCGCGGTGCCGCCCTCGAGATCCGACGCCACCAGGAGCGGAAGCCTGGACCGGCGCTGGAGGAAGTTGAGCTTCGCCGCGAGGTCGAGAGGCGACCCGATCGAGATGATGATCCCGCCCACCTCGAGAGAATCGACCCATCCCCGGGCGCGGTCCAGGGCCCGGTCGTCGAACGCGGCGTAGCTCCCCGCAAGCCACGGCATGACGAGCTGGGCGACCTGCTGCCGGACGGTGAGAGTCCGGAGCAGGCGCGCCACGCGCGGAGACGGCGGCGCCGCCCGGCGCTGCGCGGGAAGCGTGGTCAGAGGAAGGAGCGAGAGCGTGACGAGGAGCGCAAAGGCGTGAGGTCGAAACACGGACGGCTCGGCGTGAAGGTCGGGCTGGTGGTCGCGCTCGCCGGCTGCGCGCGCGCGCCGGCGCCGGGAACCCCGGCGGCGGTCGGTCTGGTGCGACCCGGCATCGAGGTGCTGCTCACCGACAGCGCGCGGGTGTGGCAGGGGCGCCGGCTCGGTCTGGTGACGAATCAGGGCGGGATCGATCGCGCCGGCGTCCATGCCGTGGACCGCCTGCGCGCAGCCGGGGCCCGCCTCGTCGCGCTGTTCAGTCCGGAGCACGGGTTTCGCGGCGCCGCCGCGCCGGGCGAAGCCGTCGTCTCGACCACCGATTCCGCCACCGGACTTCCAATCTACAGCCTCTATGGTCGCACTCGCGCCCCCACCGACTCGATGCTCACGGGCATCGACCTCCTCCTGGTCGATCTCCCCGACGTGGGAGCGCGCTACTACACCTACCTCTCGACGACCATCGAGGTGATGCGGGCGGCCGGGCGGCGGAAGATCCCCGTCGCGGTGCTCGATCGCCCCAATCCCATCGGCGGGTCGGTGCACGGGGAGGTGCTCGATACCGCGTTTCGCTCCTTCGTCGGCGCGCTCGCCGTTCCCAACCGCCACGGCCTCACGCTCGGTGAGCAGGCCCTCCTGGCGCGCGAGGAGCTCGGGATCGACGTGACGGTCACGGTGATTCCCGCCCACGGGTGGCGCCGGAGCATGCTGTTCGGCATGACGGGCCTCCCGTTCATTCCCCCGAGCCCGAATCTCAAGGATGTCGAGGCCCTCTTTCACTATCCGGGCACCTGTCTCTTCGAGGGCACCGCGCTGTCGGTGGGGCGGGGCAGCGACGCGCCGTACCGCCAGATCGGCGCGCCGTGGCTCGATGCCGAGCGCGTGATCGCGATGGTGTCGGGGGCCGACCGGCGCGGCGTCCTCCTCAAGCCCGTGACCTTCACGCCCGATCACCCCGCGGACGGCAAGCATGCCGGGATCGAGGTCCGGGGCATCCGACTGCATCTGTTCGACTCCGACGCCTACGATCCGGTGCGCACCGCCGTGGCGCTCCTGGCGGCCATCCAGCGGGTGCACCCGGAACAGATCGGCTGGAACCAGCGCGGATTCGATCGCCTGGCGGGCGGGGCGACGCTGCGGGAAGCGATCCTGGCCGGACGGTCGCCGGAAGAGGTCGCGTCGGGCTGGCGGGTCGCGCGGGACGCCTTCCGGGACCGCGCCCGGAGGATCCGGATCTACCGGTAGGCGCGGCGTCCTCAGAGCGCTTTCAGCTCGGTCACCAGCTTCCCGAGCGAGGCCTTGGCGTCGCCGAACAGCATCGCCGTCTTCGGATTGTAGAACAGCTCGTTCTCGATCCCGGCGAACCCGGCGCCCATGCTCCGCTTCATCACGATGATCGAGCGAGCCTCGTCGACGTTCAGAATCGGCATTCCGTAAATCGGGCTCGACGCATCGCTGCGGGCGGCCGGGTTCACCACGTCGTTCGCGCCGATCACCAGCGCCACGTCCGTTCGCGGGAAGTCGCCGTTGACCGCCTCCATGTCGAGCAGCCGGTCGTACGGGATCTCCGCTTCGGCCAGGAGCACGTTCATGTGCCCCGGCATCCGTCCCGCCACCGGGTGGATCGCGAAGCGGACCTGGCCGCCCTTCTTCTCGATCAGGTCCGCCATCTCCTTGACGAGATGCTGGGCGCGCGCCACCGCGAGGCCGTAGCCCGGGACCACGACCACGTTCTTCGCGTAGGCCAGCTGCACCGCGGCGTCCTCCACCGACACCTCCCGCACCGTCAGTCCCTCCGCGCTCTTGGCCGTGGCGACCGCGCCGCCGAAGGCGCCGAAGAGCACGTTCGTGAAGGACCGGTTCATGGCCCGGCACATGAGGACGGAGAGCAGGAAGCCGGACGCTCCGTCGAGCGCGCCGGCCACGATGAGCAGGTTGTTGTTGAGCGCGAAGCCCATCGCGGACGCGGCGAGTCCGGCATAGCCGTTGAGGAGGGAGATCACCACCGGCATGTCGGCGCCGCCGATCGGCAGCACCATCAGGACGCCGATCAGGGTCGCCAGGCCCACCATGAGGAAGAAGAGCGCCGGATGGCCGGGGCTCGCGAGCTGGTAGACGAGGACACCGACGGTGGCGGTGAAGAGCGTGAGGTTGGTGATGTTCTGACCGGGGTAGGTGATCGGCCGGCCGCCGATCAGCTCCTGCAGCTTCGCGAAGGCCATGAAGCTGCCCGTGACCGTGATCGCCCCGAGGACGACCTCGAAGCCGAGCGCCGTCATGATCGCGGTGGGGGGACGCGTGCCCAGCGCGAGATACTCGTCGATGCCGACCAGCGTCGCGGCGATGGCGCCGAACATGTGCGAGATCGCGACGAACTGCGGCATCGCGGTCATCGGGACGTCGATGCCGAGGGGCAGCCCGATCACGACGCCCACGATCCCGCCCACCACGATGCCCAGCATGATCCAGTCGAATCGCACGATATCGTGGTGCAGCAGCGTGCCCACCACGGCCAGGAACATCGCGAGCGAAGCCTGGGCCATGCCCCGCCGTGCCGTCGCCGGATCGCTCAGCCCGCGGAGGCCGAGGATGAAGAGCACGGACGAGATGAGATAGGCGACCTGGATCAGCGCCTCGCGGACCTCGGGCGAGGGTCCCGCGAGATCGAGAGCTGCGAGCATCACTTCCGCTCCGGCCGCTTGAACATCTTGAGCATCCGGTCGGTGATGAGGAACCCGCCGACCACGTTGATGGTCGCGCAGGCCACCGCGATCGCGCCGAGCACGTTGCTCAGCGTGCCGCGCCCGCTTCCGGCCGACACCAGCGATCCGACGAGGGAGATGCCCGTGATCGCGTTCGCCGCCGACATGAGCGGCGTGTGCAGGAGCGAGGGCACCCTCGCGATCACCTGGTACCCGACGAACCCGGCGAGGACGAAGACGTAAACCTGCATGAACGACGTCAGCATCGACCTGTCCGCGTGGAGTGGGGGAAAACGGCCCCGCAAAGTATCGTGCGCCCGACCCGATTGCCTAGCCCCGCGACGCGCGACGGCTCCGGTGCGGAATTGATCCCCGGCCGCCGAGCGGTTACTTTTCAGGGCTTTGTAAGTCGTTGTCGCGCTTCGCATTCACGGCGCGTCGCCGGAGGGCGATGAAGCTCGTCACGAAGGGGATGGAGCGGGCCTATTACGCCGTGACCGACCCGGTCACCGCGCGGCTCATCCGCTGGGGCGCCACTCCCAACGTCATCACCAGCGTGGGAGCGCTGCTGGTGACGATCTCCGCGGCGGCGTACGCTCTGGGTGCGGTGCGCACCGGCGGCGCCCTGCTCCTGTTGAGCGGCGTGGTGGATACGTTCGACGGGGCCGTCGCGAGGGGAAGCGGACAGGTCAGCCGGTTCGGGGCGTTCTACGACTCCACCCTGGACCGGGTGGGCGACGGGGCGACCTTCATCGGCATCGCGATCTACCTGCTGCGGGCCCCCGACGTGGCGTTCCGGATCGAGTCGGTGCTGCTGTGCATGGTCGCGGTGCTGAGCTCCCTGCTCGTGTCCTACGCCCGGGCCCGCGCCGAAGGGCTGGGACTCGAGTGCAAAGTCGGGATCGTGCAGCGGGCCGAGCGTCTGCTCGGCCTCGGCGTGCCGTCGGTGGTGGTCGGAGCCGGTCCCGGCGGCGTGGTCCTGCAGGTCATCGTGGCGCTGCTCGCCGTGCTGTCGACGGTGACGGTGGTGCAGCGATTCGTGTACGTCTACCGCATCACCCGGACGCCGGGCCGCTGAGCCGCCGTCGTCCCGACGCGAAAGGACCCGAGGAATGGCCGACGTGACTGCCCGGCGTATCGCCCCCGCCCAGGGCAAGCTGGGCGTGCTCTGCGTGGGGCTGGGCGCAGTGGCTTCCACGTTCATCGCCGGCGTCGAGCTGGCCCGCCGCGGCAAAGGCAAGCCGTTCGGCTCGCTCACCCAGCTCGCCACCATCCGGCTCGGCAAGCGCACCGAGAAGCGGACGCCGCTCCTCCGGGACTTCGTCCCCCTCGCCGGGCTCGAGGATCTCGTCTTCGGCGCCTGGGATCCGATCCCCGACAACGCCTATGACGCCTGCCTCAAATGCGGCGTCTTCGACCGTCACGAGCATGTCGAGCCCATCAAGGGCTTCCTGCAGCGCTTAGAGCCGATGCCGGCCGTCTTCGACCAGCACTACGTGAAGCGGCTGCAGGGGACGAACGTCAAGGCCGGACGGACCAAGCGGGACCTCGCCGAGGCGCTCCGGAAGGACATCCGCGACTTCAGGACCCGGCACGGCTGTGACCGGCTCGTGATGGTCTGGTGCGCGTCGACGGAGATCTTCATCCAGCCCGGGCCGGCGCATCAGTCCCTCGCAGCGTTCGAAGAGGCGATGGACGCGAACGATCCCTCCATCGCGCCCTCGATGCTCTACGGGTACGCCGCGATCATGGAAGGGGTGCCCTTCGCGAACGGGGCGCCGAATCTCACCGTCGATATCCCCGCGCTCGAGCAGCTGGCGCGCGACCGCACCGTCGCCATCGGGGGCAAGGACTTCAAGACCGGTCAGACGATGATCAAGACCGTGCTCTCGCCGATGTTCAAGGCGCGGATGCTCGGCGTCTCCGGCTGGTACTCCACCAACATCCTCGGCAACCGCGACGGCGAGGTCCTGGACGATCCCGAGAGCTTCAAGACCAAGGAGGAGTCGAAGCTCGGCGTGCTGGAGTACATCCTCCAGCCCCAGATGTATCCGGAGCTCTACGGGAACCTCTATCACAAGGTCCGGATCAACTACTATCCGCCCCGCGGCGACAACAAGGAGGGGTGGGACAACATCGACATCTTCGGGTGGTGCGGCTACCCGATGCAGATCAAGGTCGATTTCCTCTGCCGCGACTCGATCCTTGCCGCTCCGCTCGTCCTCGATCTGGCGCTCTTCTTCGACCTGGCTCAGCGCGCGGGCATGCCCGGCGTCCAGGAATGGCTCTCCTTCTACTTCAAGAGCCCGCAGGCGGCGCCGGGCCTCTATCCCGAGCACGATCTCTTCATCCAGCACACCAAGCTCAAGAACACGCTCCGCTGGATGATGGGCGAGGAGCAGATCACCCATCTCGGAACCGAGTACTATGAGTACGGGAAGGAGTAGCTCAACGGTGACCGGTAACCGGTTACCGGTCACCGGTCACGGGTCACCATGAAGTACTTTCACCGGACGTCCCTTCTGCCCGACGAGGCCATGGCCCGTGCCGCGGCGTTCTTCGGGCCCCGGCTCGCGCCGACCAAGGAGGGCGCCCGCCGGCGCAGTTACGCCGGAGGGATCGGGCAGCTGACCGTCTCGGCCGAGCCGGAAGGCGGCCATTACACGCTGGTCGTGGTCGAGACCAATCAGCCCGGCGAGAGCGAGATCGACCGGCTCGCCAAGCGGTTTCTGGCGACGGTGCACGCGGTGGCCGACCCGGGGCACGAGCTGCGGGGAGCGTACTGAGCATGTCGCGCATAGATGTCGTGATGCCCCAGATGGGTGAATCCATCGCGGAGGGCACGCTGTCGAAGTGGCTCAAGAAGGTCGGGGATCCGGTGAAGCGGGACGAGCCGATCTTCGAGATCTCGACCGACAAGGTCGACGCGGAGATCCCGGCCCCTTCGGCCGGCGTGCTGGCCGAGATCCTGGTGCAGGAAGGGCAGACCGTGGCGGTGCAGACCGTCGTCGCCCGGCTGGAGACCGACGCCGCGGCCGCGGCGAGCACGCCGGCGCCGGCTGCGCCCGAGCGTCCTGCTGCCCCCGCGCCCAGTGC
>JBOHSH010000170.1:0-9307 GCA_050733195.1 Gemmatimonadales bacterium | reverse complement strand
CTTCTACGCAACGCTCCACTTCGGGAGCTACCTCCTCTTCGACCTCCAGTTCGCCTTCGGCGATCTGGCCGAAGACGTCGTGAAGCGGCCGTGGATCACCTTCGGCTTCCTCGTCTTCCTCATGCTGCTGACCCTGGCCATCACCTCCCCCCGCGCGATGGTTCGCCGGCTGGGGAGCCGCCGGTGGAACGCCATCCACCGCCTGGTCTACGTGGCGGCGGTCGGCACGGTGGTGCACTTCTTTCTTTCGGTGAAGAAGGATGTGACGGTGCCGCTGCAGTTTGCCGTGTTGCTGGGGGTGTTGCTTGGCGTTCGGCTCTGGCTGAGCCGGCGCTCGGGAAGAACGCCTTCGAGGGCACGAGCGTCGAGCCCATCGGAACGATGAGTCCTACCTCCGACGGCTTCATCCGGGCGTTCCGCGAAATCGGAACGGCCTACCCGGCGGTAAGCGGAGCAGGGATGTTCGCCGGCGTTACGACCTCGTACCGATGCTCAGACGTAGCCTGAGCCGGCGGTGTGGCGGTATCCCTCACGGGGCAGGAGGCTCGTGCTGGTGCGGCCGGCGTCTCCGGCGTGGCAGGAGGCCTCGCGGAATCCCGAGGGGTGGCTCCATGACCAGCGTGGCCTCCGGGCTCCACACCCACCGTGGGTGGAGGCGACAGCAGGCCGGTCGCGGGTCCGCCCATGGCGCCGACGCTTCCCATCATCTCGCCCATGTTTCGCCACTCGTCCATCGTCATGACGTTCCTGCTCCCGTCACGGAACTCCGCCAGTTGCGCATAGATCAGGGCCCGTTTCCGGGAGCGGGGAATCGTCTCGGTCGTCAGGATATCCGAGATGATGTCGTGCATCATGTGGAGGTTGTCGAAGATCACCGCCGCTCGGGGATGCCGCGCGCTGAAGCACGGAGCGACGGCGGAGGTCATCGGCATGACCTTCGGGAACCGGTCGGGCGGATCCTCGAGCATCGACCAGAACCGTGCGAGCGTGGCCTTCACGCCGGCTTTCCGGTCGGCGGGACTCCCCCCCGCGATGAGCGGCTCGTAGAGGCCCACCTGGAGCCAGTGATAGGCCCAGATCAGGCCGTTGAACTTGGGATGGCGGCGCCGGAAGATCTGGCTGAACCACTGCTCGTCCATGAGCGCCATGGATTTGGGCGTCGCCGTGAACGCGTAGTCCTTGCGGCTGAGGTAGTAATCCGTCACCCTCTCGATCAGGGCGTCGCGTTCCGGTTCGGTGAGGCTCGCGTCCGCGTACAGGTCGTAGATCTGCCGGTGGAGGACGTGGGTCCAGTCGAACATCTGCTTGGCCCGCCAGGCCAGTTTGGCATACGACGGCTCGATGACTTCTTCCGCGACGGCAAACCTTGGCGGGCGGATCAGCAGGTCCGTCGTCAGGAACTGGTACTCCTTTTCCAGGGCCGCGGCGGTTCGGTCGAGGCTCGTGGTGAAGAGCCGCTCGTAGAGCACGGCGTGCCCGTAGTCGAAGGCGTTGAACAGCCGGGCCGCCTCCGGATATACCTTGAGGAACGACCAGTTGAAGCTGCCGGGATAGTAGAATTGCTCGTCGCGTCGGTCCTGGGCCCGGGCGCCGATCGGGACTCCGACGAGGATGGCGGCCAGCACTTGAAGACCACGATTCATGGGTGCCGTCACGGAGTGGGATCCCCCTGGCGGATGCCGATCAGGCCGGCGATCGCGAACGCCCGCGAAAAGCCGAGCGTTACCTCGTAGTCGGGTCCGTCCTGGCGGAGGCGGCGCGTCAGTCCGACGTCAACGACTGTGTAAGGCGTCAGTTGTCGGCGCAGGCCCAGGGACGCGTTGATCTCCACCGGCTCCGCGGCGATAGCCCGGAGGGCGTATAGCTCGGCGATGACCAGCGTGCTCTGCCGGAAGAGCGTGCGATCGGCTGCCAGGCCGTACCACCACTTGTTGGCGGGCTCGGCGGCTCCGAGCGGCCGGTCGCGTCCGAGAGTGTACGCACCGTTCAGATGAAACCGGTGGCGCCCCCAGGACCGCGTCGCGATGCCTTTGACCGTCACACGGGTACCTTCTCCGGCGAGGTTTCCCACGGGAAACACCACGTCGGCTCGCACGGCCAGGGCCGGCAACAGCGGACTTTCGGTGTTGAAGTTGTAGAGTCCGAACACGCGCAGGCCGGCGAGTCCCCAGTCGCGGCCGGACGATGTCCGGATTCCGGCGACCGGGAGCTTGAACCCGATCTGCGCGTTCGGGAGAAGACCGTATTCGAGCTCCGGTACGAACGCGTGAACGCTTCCGGTACCACGCTCGCGAGAGAGGCGCCAGGGCAGCAGGAGCTCGAAGGCATGCCGCTCGATCGGGTAGGCGTCCTCGATGAGGGCCGGCCGGTCGTCCTCGAGATTGCGATAATCGATTTGCGCGCCGGCGTTCGCGGCGGACGCGAGGCTCCCGATCAGCACCAGGCCCGCCGTCCTCCGGAACCCCCATCGTGCTCGATGCATGAGAGATCTTCCTGCTGATGATGCTCGCGTCCGCCGGCCGGGTGCTCCCCGGAAGATCGCGGGATCCGGTTCACCGCGGGTTCCTGACGCTGCAAGATGGCTTCCGGGGCGCGAAAGTCCACCGCCTGGCGCGCCTGGATCGCGCGGATCCGGGGACACGTTCGTAGCGCCGAACCGCGCGGGGTGCCGTCATCCTGCGGTTGCCCCCGACGACCGGGGCGAGGTACCTTCCCCGCCCGGCATGCCAACCGTCACCCGGCTTCTCGACGCCCCCGCCATGGCGCAGGCTTTATCGCGCATGGCGGGGGAAATCGTCGGGAGGTGCGGGGACGCCGATCCCGTCGTCCTGGTCGGGATCCAGCGGCGCGGGGTCGAGCTGGCGGCCCGGCTCGCCGACCTCGTCCGGACCCAGTCGGGCCGCGACCTCCCGCTCGGCAAGCTCGACATCACCCTCTATCGTGACGATCTCTCCACGGTGGGCCCGCGGCCCGTCGTGGGGGAGACCAGCCTTCCCACGATCGACGACAGCATCGTCGTCATCGTCGACGACGTCCTCTATACCGGGCGCACCGCGCGCGCGGCGCTGGACGAGCTCACCGACTTCGGCCGGCCCCGCCGGATCCTCCTCTCCGTCCTCGTCGACCGCGGCGGCCGCGAGCTGCCGATTCAAGCCGACGTCGCCGGGCTTTCGGTCGCGACGTCGCCCGGCGATCGCGTCGACGTGGCGGTGAAGGAGCTGGACGGCGAGGACCGCGTTGACCTCGTGCGGGGGACGTCGTGAGCGGCGTGGCCTCGCTCGGCAAGGATCTGGTCGGGCTCGAGCCGCTGGACGCGGCCCAGATCCGGCTGATCCTCGATACGGCCGAGCCGTTCAAGGAGGTGAGCGAGCGGCCCATCAAGAAGGTGCCCGCGCTCAGGGGCAAGACCATCGTCAATCTGTTCTTCGAGGCCTCGACGCGGACCCGCATCTCGTTCGAGTTCGCCGAGAAGCGCCTGTCGGCCGACACCGTCAACGTGGCGGTGGCCGGCTCCTCGGTGAGCAAGGGGGAGACGCTCGTCGACACCGCCCGGAACCTCGAGGCGATGCGGATCGACATGGTGGTCATCCGCCATCACGCGAGCGGCGCGGCGCAGTTCCTCGGCCGGCGAATCCGGTCGAACGTCGTGAACGCCGGCGACGGCACCCACGAGCACCCCACCCAGGGCCTGCTCGATCTCCTCACCCTGCGCGACCGCTTCGGTCGGATCGAAGGACTCAAGGTCGCCATCTGCGGCGACGTCCTCCACAGCCGCGTCGCGCGGAGCAATATCTGGGGTCTCCTGAAGCTCGGCGCCGAGGTCGCGGTCTGCGGGCCGCCCACGCTCATTCCCCGCGAGCTCGCCTCGCTCGGCGTCGCCACGATTCCGCACATCGAGGACGCGATCGGCTGGGCGGACGCGCTCAACGTGCTCCGGCTGCAGCTCGAGCGCATGCAGGCGGGATTCATCCCTTCGCTCCGGGAGTACAACCGGGTCTTCGGCGTGACCCGCGAGCGGCTGGAGCGCGCGCCCAAGGATCTGGTGATCCTGCATCCGGGCCCGGTGAACCGGGGGGTGGAGATCGACAGCGACGTGGCCGACGGCCCGCACAGCGTCATCCTCCCCCAGGTCACGAACGGCGTGGCGGTCCGGATGGCGGTGCTCTACCTCCTCGCCGGCGGAGGGCCCGACTGGCGCGCCCCGGCCGCGGGCGGAGGTGAGGAGCGATGAGCGACCTCCTGATCCGGGGTGGCCGGGTGATCGATCCCTCGCGGCAGACCGACGGCCCTGCCGACGTGCTCATCCACGAAGGCCGGATCGAAGCGGTGGGCCGGAACATCCCGGCGCCTCCCGGGTGCCAGATCGTCGAAGCCGCCGGACGCGTCGTTTCCCCGGGCTTCGTGGACGTGCACGTGCATCTTCGCGAGCCCGGCTTCGAGCACGCCGAAACCATCGCCACCGGCGCGACCTCCGCGGTCGCGGGAGGGTTCACCGCCGTCTGCGCGATGCCCAACACCGATCCGGTGATCGACAGCGCCGCCACCGTGGGATTCGTGCTCCGGCAAGCGATCCGCGCCGGCAAGGCGCGGGTCTTCCCGATCGGTGCCGTCTCGGTGGGGCAGAAGGGCGAGCAGCTGACCGAGTTCGGCGAGATGGTGGGCGCCGGGGCCGTGGCGGTGAGCGACGACGGCAACCCCGTAGTCTCGAGCCACCTGATGCGGACCGCGCTCGAGTACGCCAAGGCGTTCGGGATTCCCGTCGCGGACCACTGCGAGGACCTGAGCCTCGCCCGGGGCGGCGCGATGCACGAGGGGACGGTGTCGGTGCGCCTCGGGCTCAAGGGCGTGCCGGCCGCCGCCGAAGAGATCATGGTGTCGCGCGACATCATCCTCGCCGAGCTCACCGGCGGCCACGTGCATCTCTGCCACATGTCCACCCGCGGATCGGTCGAGCTGATTCGCCGGGCGAAGGACCGCGGCCTTCGCGTGACCGCGGAGGCCACGCCTCACCACTTCGCGCTCACGCACGAGCGCTGCGAGGGGTACGACACCGACGCCAAGATGAGCCCGCCGCTCCGCGAGGCCGAAGATCGGCAGGCGATCCGCGAGGCCCTGCGCGACGGGACGATCGACTGCATCGCGACCGATCACGCGCCCCATCATTACGACGCGAAGGAGCGGGAATTCGACGACGCGCCCAACGGCATCGTCGGGCTCGAGACCGCACTGGGTCTCGGCATCCGCGAGCTGGTGGAGTCCGGACTCCTGACCCTGCCCGAGCTCGTGGCACGGATGAGCACCATTCCCGCGCGGCTCTTCCGCCTCCCGGGCGGCACGCTCGCCGTGGGCGCCCCCGCCGACATTGTGGTGTTCGACCCGGCGCGCCGCTGGGTCGTCCGCCGGGAGGAGCTGCACTCCCGAAGCACCAACTCCCCCTTCCTGGGGGAGAGCCTTACCGGCCAGGCGGACCTCACGATCGTGGCTGGAAAGGTCGTGTTCGACCGCGCGGTGCGGCAGAATCCTTGACGCCCAATATCTCGACACGTTTCGTCTGCGACTTCGTTCATTAGATTGCAGGGACTTGCGGCCACCCGCGCGGAGCGGGGAAGGGGATCCATGGGCGATCAGTCACCTCAAACCCTCGACGACATCGAGGGGCTTCTGGCTTCCCGGCAACAGCTGGCCGGGTGGCTCGACCGTCTTGATCAGGCGGGCTCCAAGGCTCCCGAGGTCGTCCGGGCCAAGGTCCGTGGGGATTATCAGGGAAGGCTCGCCCAGGTCACCGCCCAGCTCCGAACCTATGCTGATCAGGTCGGCGCGAAGCTCGGCGGGCTGCGGGCGCAGGCCACCGAGCTCCGCCAGGTCCGGGCGGAGGAGATCGAGGTGCGAGCCGAAGCCGAGCTCCGGCACTCTGTCGGGGAATACACCGACGAGGAATGGCAGGTTATCGAGCTCAGGAGCTCGAGCAAGATCTCCGGGTTCGATCAGGAGATCGAGCGGCTGTCGGGAGAGATCCGGTACCTCGAGAGCGTCCAGGTGCAGATCGGCATCTCCGCCCCGCAGAGCGCGCCCCGGCCCGAAGAAGCCTCCCGGGCGGAGATCGTCGTGACCCACGGCTCGGCGGACATGCCGCCGATGCTCGATCAGGATCCGCTTGCACCCGCGGCCCCCCCTCCGCTCACGCTGGTGCGCGACGAGCCGCCGGCCGAGGAAGCCCCCGCCGCGACCGCTCCCCGGCCCGAGGCTCCCAAGTTCACCCCCAGGCCCGGCGCGCCGCGTCCGCGCGAGTCCGGCCCCGCGCGGTCGATCCCGTTCCCGGCGCCATCCCCAGCGCCGGGTCAGCCCGATGAGCTGGCGTTCCTGCGCTCCGTGTCGCTCGACGCCGCCCCCCCGAGCGCTCGACTCACCCCGCACCCCGCCCCGAACGCGGCCGGGATGTTCGACAAGGACGAGCGTCCCAGCCAGGTCGTGGCCAAGACGCTCAAGTGTGGCGAGTGCGGGACTCTGAACCGGCCGACCGAGTGGTATTGCGAGCGTTGCGGGGCCGAGCTGGCGGCACTTTAGGGGGCTAGGGGCTAGGGGGGAACGTAAACGAAGGGACCGGATTCAACCGGTCCCTTCTCTCATTTCCTGGCTGCACCTAGCCCCTAGCCCCAAGCTCCCTAACCCCCTCGCTTCTTCCCCATCCGGCTCTTGAGCCGCGCCGCCGTATTGGGGTGAATGAGGCGCTTGCGCGCGGCGCGATCCATCAGCTTTACCGCCTCGACATACGCCTTGTCGCGCGCCTTTTCTCCTGCGGCGCGAGCGCGCTTGATGGCGGTGCGGAGCGCGCTGCGCTGGCTCCGATTGCGGGCGGTCCGGCTCCGGGCCTGCCGCATCTGCTTCTTGGCCGACTTGGTCCTGGGCACGCGGTGTCCTTGAATGAGCGTTCTGGCGCGGCGACGTCTACGCCGCCGGAAAGCCCCGCAAGCTAGTCCGCCGCACCGGCTTAGGCAAGGCGAGCGAATGTTTTGACTCATGCTCGCTTACCCCCTTAACTTTGTTCGTCCTCGACGGACGGTCCCCCCGCTGCGCAGTGATCTCATTCTGGCCCTGCCGGTGCTGGTGTTCTCGCTGGTGGCTCACGAGTACGCCCACGGCTACGCGGCGCTCAAGCAGGGAGACACCACCGCCCAGGAGCAGGGGCGGTTGACGCTGAATCCGATTCCGCACATCGATCCCTGGCTCACGGTGATTCTGCCCGCATTGCTGTTGTTCTGGAGCGGCGGCAGGTTCGCCCTCGGCGGCGCCAAGCCGGTTCCGGTGCGTCCCGATCGCTACCGGAACTTCCGTCGCGGCGACATCATCGTTTCGTCCGCCGGTGTGCTGACCAACTTCGGGCTCGGCCTCGCGAGCGCGGCGGGGTTTCTCCTCCTCGGTCTGCTCGCGCAGGGAGTCCCTGCCACGGCCGAAGCAGCCGGAATCGCACAGCGCATGGCGGTGTGGGGCGTCTGGATCAACCTGATGCTGGGCGTCTTCAACCTCATTCCCATCCCGCCGCTCGACGGATCCCATCTGCTGTATCACGTGCTGCCCGGCGCCTGGCGGCCGGGCTTCCAGCGGCTGCAGCGCTTCGGGTTCCTCCCGCTGCTCGCGCTGATGCTGTTCTACCCCCAGGGTATCCGCTTCCTGCTGGCGCCGGCATATCTGGGCATGTCCTACTTTCTGAGGGTGGCGCCGCCCTTCGCGGCGAGCCCTCACTGGAACATCTTTCCCTCGTGACCTCGCCCGCCTGGCTGCCGATTCCCGCCGCCGGCCCGCTGCCGGCGCTGCCGAGCGCGGAAGCCCTCGCCGCGGCGCTGCCGGGAGGACTGCGACCGGAAGGGCCGCCCGCCGCGGGAGCGGGGTTCGTGGTCGAGCTCGAGGCCTTCTCGGGTCCGCTCGATCTGCTGCTGCACCTGCTGCGCGAGGAGCAGATCGACATCGCCGACATCCCGATCGCCCGGATCGCGGACCAGTTCCTCGGCGCGATCCACGAGCTCGTGCTGAATCAGGCCGCGGACTACCTGGAGATGGCGAGCCGCCTCGTGCGGCTGAAGGCGCAGCTTCTGCTGCCGCGTCGCGACGACGAGGAGCGGTGGGAGGATCCCCGCGCCGAGCTGGTGCGCAGGCTGCTCGAGTACCAGCAGATCAAGGAGATCGCGCACTGGCTGGAGCGCGCGGCGGAGCGGCGGTCGCTGGCGCTGGTCCGCGGCTATCTGCCCGCGCCGCCCGAGCTCCCCCCGCTGCCCCTGGTCCTGGACCTGGCGGAGCTCCTTGTCGCGGTGGAGCGGGTGATCGCCGGGATCCTCCATCCGGTGCTCCACAGCGTGGTCGCCCGGCCGCTGGACGTGGAAGGAGCGACCGCGCGCCTTCAGGCGCTCCTCGCCGACCGGGAGACGTTCGAATGGACGGAGGCGCTGGGCCCCCGTCCGACGATCTCCGACGTCTTGTCCGTCCTGCTCGCCGTTCTCGAGCTCGCCCGCCGCGGCCAGTGCGCGGTCCATCAACCCGCGGCCTTCGGGCCGCTCGTGATCCGCCGTGACCCCGCTCTGTCAGCTGCTTGAGGCCGCGCTCTTCGCGGCCGCCCGGCCCGTGACGGTCGAGGAGCTTCAGGCTCTCGACCCCGACGCGACCCTCGCCGATGTGCGAGCCGCGCTGGACCAGCTTCGCGAACACTATGATTTCGACGGCCACGGCGTCGAGGTGGTCGAGCTCGCGGGGGGATACCAGATCCTGACCCGCCCCGCCTTCGCGGCGGCGATCGAGCGCGCACAGCTCACGGCGCGCCAGCCGAAGCTCACGGCCGCCATGCTCGAGACCCTCGCGGTGATCGCCTACCGCCAGCCGGTGGGCCGCAACGAGATCGAGGAGATCAGGGGAGTGAACGTGAGCGGCGTGCTGCGGTCGCTGCAGGAGCGCAATCTCATCGAGGTCGTGGGACGGAGCGAAGGGATGGGACGGCCGCTGCTCTACGGAACCACCCCGATGTTCCTCGAGCTGCTCGGCATGCCCGACCTGGCCAACCTGCCACGGGCCGAGGAGTTCAGCATCGCGCTGATGCCGCCGCGCCCGGAGAAGCCGGCCGATGACGACGCCGCGGCGTACGTCGAAGCCGAGTCATGACCCTGATGCGGCTTCAGCGAGCGCTGGCGCGGGCCGGCGTGGCCTCGCGCCGGGCCGCGGAAACCCTGATCAAGGACGGAAAGGTCCGGGTGGACGGCAAGGTGGCCGAGCTCGGATCGTCGGTTGATCCCGATTCCCAGAAGATCACGGTCTCGGGCAAGGC